>NZ_JAECVZ010000040.1:0-19657 GCF_016055135.1 Thermoactinomyces sp. CICC 10521
GGAATGTTTGCCAACTACTATTCTAACCGAGGAATTTCACCATGGCTCAATTATTTTTCGCAGCTGCCATTTTTACACAATTATACGGACTTAACTCTGACCAGCGTTTTACCAAAACAATGTTTGCTTAATAAATACGAAAGATATTTAAGCCTCATTTGAAATGAAAACACAAACGGTTTTCTTTTTTAAACTCCGGACCCGTTCCGTACAACATCAGCTTCTGGATCGTTATAAATTGTATGTTCATGTGGAACAGGTTATCAAAACCTAGCTCTAAATGTAGTAGCCTTGCCTTAACAAAAAGGATTTGAGCAAGCACACCTAAAAATATCAAAAAGCCGCTCCCCATACGGGAAACGGCTTTTCTTACAATTTGGTGGGCAGTATAGGAATCGAACCTACGACCTCTTCCGTGTCAAGGAAGCGCTCTCCCTCTGAGCTAACTGCCCATGTTTGATATGTATGGATGGGAAAATTGGTGGGCCCAACAGGACTCGAACCTGTGACCGATCGGTTATGAGCCGACTGCTCTACCAACTGAGCTATAGGCCCAACCAGAAAGTGGCGGAGCTGACGGGATTCGAACCCGCGATCTCCTGCGTGACAGGCAGGCATGTTAGGCCTCTACACCACAGCTCCAAGTTGGTTGCGGGGGCAGGACTTGAACCTGCGACCTTCGGGTTATGAGCCCGACGAGCTACCGACTGCTCCACCCCGCGGCAATTTGTCATTTCATCATCAGCGACATTTAATACTATACAATAATTTTTTTTCAGACGCAAGGGTTTTTTTAAGATTTTTTTCTCCAGATATAACGAACCCCGTATCGACCTCGTTTGGAACGGAAAACTTCCACAGTCTCCGGACTGTCGTACCCGTAGAGCCACCAATCCTCTTCCATGCGTGCAGCCAGGCAGCGCGCCTGAAAGCGGCTATCATACAATTTAGCCCAATAAAC
This sequence comes from Thermoactinomyces sp. CICC 10521, assembly GCF_016055135.1. Classification (NCBI taxonomy): domain Bacteria; kingdom Bacillati; phylum Bacillota; class Bacilli; order Caryophanales; family Thermoactinomycetaceae; genus Thermoactinomyces; species Thermoactinomyces sp. CICC 10521. Next base: position 962 of record NZ_JAECVZ010000040.1, read on the forward strand.
CCATTTTCCCATGATTGCATCCTCCTCTTTTTCTCTATTTTTTCACTCCTCTTTGGATTTCATGCCTTTTTGGGGATGCGCACATTTTGCGTCAGAGCGAAAGCCTCCCGTTCCCGGATGCATATGATGTACGGAAACAAGCGATTCGCTTGTGAAGGCATCCAGCCTGACATGTTCCCTCCTCAAGCCCGGTTTTTTCGGGCTGATGAGAAAGACCCCGGACTCAGCGGGGTCTTTTTTTCTTGCTTTAATTCGCCGCACGTCTGTGTTCTTCCGCTGCTTCCTCTTCATCCCTCAGCCGATGGGCCAGACGGCTCGCAGCAGAAGCGGCAATGCTGGCAACAAGATCATCCATAAAGGTATGCACGGGACCATCCGGACCGTATTTTTTCGTGTCCAACTGGCGAATGATTCCGATTTTATGTTTGTCCAAATGGCCGAAGGTGGTAACCGCGATGCTCCCATACCCGAACACCGATCCCAGAGCCAGTGTCTCATCACAGCCGAACAATCCTTCATCACTGCGGACAAGGCTCAGTAAAGGTTCAGACAGCAGGTTTTCCTCGGCAAGCCTGTCCAGTTCAGCCCCCACGAGAATGGCATGTTGAACCTCTCTTTTTTGCAAAACGGCCAATACGCTTTCCATACAGATCTCCAGGGTGAGATCAGGCTTATAGGGAAGCTGCATTTCCCGAACGATTTCCGCAATCGCTTCAATGGTGATCCCGCGTTGTTGCAGACGGTCGAGTGCGGCCATTTTTACTTCTTTGCTGTGTACTCTCCGCATCGGTTTCCCTCCGTTTTATTCGGCGATCAAAATTTTTATATCCTCTTTTTTCCTTGTTGAAACCTGAAATCGAAATAATAGGGATTTTAGTCAGGCGAAACCTTGCTAAGTCTTTTCAACATCGAGAACCCGGATGATTTACCAGCAAACCAGCAATTAGATGCTTTCTTTGCTGAGAAAAGTTATAATAATAATATGTGGCTATTTTTACTCATCAACTAAAGGAGGTATGTTGATGTACTACGGAATTGCAATATTTCCACAAAAACGTGTCCAAGACCTGGTCAATTCTTACCGCAAACGGTATGATCCCCACTACGCCTTGATTCCTCCGCACATCACGCTGAAAGAAAAGTTTGAGCTGTCCGATGATAAATTGGAGAAAACAGTGGCCGACCTGGAGAAAATAGCCAAACAAATGAAAGCGTTTAAAGTCCGTTTTCACAAGGTCAGCCATTTTCATCCTACAAGCAATACCATTTACCTTGCCATTGATCATGAAGAGCCGATAGTCGAGTTGCACAATCAGATCGAGCAGCTGTTTGAACCAGTCGAAGCCCCTTACGATTATATCCCCCATCTGACGATTGGCCAAAAGATGTCCGAAGACGAATTGCACGACGTTTACGGAAGCTTGCGCATGCGCAAATTTGAGCTGGAAACGCTGATTGATCGCTTCCATCTTCTCTACCAATTGGAAAACGGCTCCTGGAGTATTTATCAAACATTTTTATTAGCCAAACAATAAAAAACAGAAAGGAGTTCCAACTTGTCCATTGAGATAAAAACAGTTGAATCAGAAACAGAATTGCAGCAAGCTTTCTCCATCCGCCGCACCGTCTTCATTCACGAGCAAAAGGTGCCCGAGGATTTGGAAATGGATGAGTGGGAACAGTCGGCCACCCATTTTCTCGCTCTGGAAGACGGGAAACCCATCGGTACCTGCCGTCTGCGCTGGATCAGCAGCCAGGAGGCGAAAGTGGAGAGAGTGGCCGTTCTCGCCCATAAACGGAACACAGGGGCAGGCCGAAAGTTGATGCTGGCCGTGGAAGAAACGGCCCGACTGAAGGAGGCCCGCGCCATTCGTCTGAACGCCCAAATCCAGGTGGTTCCCTTTTATGAGAAATTAGGGTACCGGACAAATGGCGCTCCCTTCTTTGAAGCCGGGATTGAACATATTCCCATGATCAAAGAGCTGAATTAACGCTGCTTTTGCGCCGCTTGTCTCAGCAGTTCCACCACGGATACATCCGTCGTGCAAGTACCGAGCGGTGCATGATACATGGAACCATTTCTCTCGCCATGAAAATCTGATCCCGCAGTTGCGATCAGCCCGAAAGCTTTCGCCATCTCCCGGTATTTTTCTTTTGCATCCTCAGGATGGTCGGGATGATTTACTTCGATTCCGTCCAATCCTTTTGAAACAAGCAGCGGGATAAGGTCGTCTTGCTCATATAATCCTGGGTGGGCAAGAACGGCCGCACCTCCGCTGGCATGAATCAGCTCGATTGCGGCAAACGGGGAAATCCGTTCCGGTGTCGCGTATGCTTTGCCGTCTTTGCCGAGATATTGGTCAAATGCTTCATCCATGGTATGTACAATCCCTTTGTCGATCAGAACTTCGGCGATATGCGGACGACCCACATTCAGATCCTTGCCCTTTCCTTTTTTCTTTTCCATCACCTCTTCCATCGTGATGGAGATCCCAAGCTGGTTCAAATTGTTGATGATCATGCGATTCCGTTCTTTCCGCTTATTGCGCTGTTCCTCCAATTTATTCAGCAGATGAGGATGATCCGGAATCACAAACAATCCGAGCATATGAATTTCTTTCCCCTGCCACAAAGTGCTGATCTCCACTCCCGGCACAACCGTTATTCCCCGTTTCTCCCCTTCAGCCAACGCTTCTTCCACACCGGCCACCGTATCGTGATCCGTGATCCCGACCGCTGCCAGTCCGGCACTTTCTGCCAATCGCACCACATCCCTGGGTGAGAAAAGTCCGTCAGAAGCAGTACTGTGCGAATGAAAATCTACCTTTGCCATTGATTCTCCCTCCTCGATGTTAAAACAGATCGCGAAACAGCGCCATACCTTCCCTCTGCATAAAAATCCGGCACGAAAACGCACTTTGGGCAAGGCGGGATCTTAACCAGGCAATCTTCTCTTCCGCCTGCCTGATCGACAGCGGAACGACCGGCCCGAGCAACAAAAACTTCACTCCTACCTTGACAGGACGCACGAATGCATAATCGACGTCCCGTGCCTGATGCGGCCAGTCCTCGCGGGAAACGGAAAAACGCGGAATCTCCTCCCTCCACTCTGTCAAATGGCAATACTTCTGATCGCGTTTGATTCTAAAAATGGAAAAGTAAGAAGCAATCAGGGTGGAAACATACTCCCATTCTTCCTCTTCAATTTCCGATTCCCGAACGGCCCTTTCGACCACGCGCTCTCTTTGCACATTTACATAATCAAATAAAAACCAGGATTGAAAAACCCTCTCCGGCAAAGAAACCAGGGATGTCTCCTTCCCCCTGCGGTATCCCGTCAAAGTGCCGAATACGTACAGCGCCCGCATTTTCTCGCGAAACGAAATTGTCTTCTCCGCATAAACTTCGATTTGACCCAGCAGTTTAAAAAACGATTCTTCCTTTTTCTTCTGCCACTCATCTCTCCAAGATAAAAAAGGAATCGGTTGATCTCCGGCCATGGGCAAAACGATCTCTCCCTTTCCCCTTTTTCTACTTCAATTTATCATAAAATCATATAATCTCGCATAAAATTAACTGCTTCCTTCCACTTTGAAAAATGGGGATTGTTCATCCCGAAAAAGGGGTATGCAATTGGTAACCACTTGTAAGGAGGGTTTTTCGTGAAGTTAAGAATGAAAGCGCTTGCGGGAATTTCTTGTCCTGACCACAAAATGGATCGGATTTTAAAAGCCCAAGGTTTTCGTTCGTCACACAATCAGCCGCCCGTCTACAATATGGAAATCAGAGATGCCGCTTCGGGAGGCACTTACCGCCTTACCCTCCCTACTTCATTCAAGAAAAAAGAACACAGGACAAAATATTTGGGATTGGACACCCCGACCATTAAGCTGCAATCCCCGATGAACAGCAAATTTGAATCATTCGTACCTGAGCCGGTCGTAACCGCTGTATGGGGGAAAATAGAAGAAATCGCTTCTTATTTGAAATCTTAACGCGCGAGAAAAGAGCACCCGTTGCAGGCGGGTGCTCTTGTACACTCAACAATCAAGTACGTTCCTTGATCTCCTGTTTGATCTGTTCCGCCAGTTCATTCGGGTTTCCTGCGAACGAACGGGATTGTTTGTCCACACCTAACTCTTTGCTGATCTCGTTCATCATCTCTTCTACTTTTTCACCTTGTCCGCCGGGATTTTGTCCGGCTTTTGCCTGACCAGTCCGTTTCTCTTCATTTCCCTTACCGCGAAACAAGTTCAAAAAGCGGAACATAAGAAGATCCTCCTTTTGTCGAGTGTGAAATTAGTATGTGATCTCCCATTTCGTTCCATACCCAAAACAAAAGGAAGCCAAAGATTACCTGTTTTGGCTCCCTTCATTTATTTCCGGACACTTGAACTTGGTTGGCCTGTGACATTGCCGGATATACACCTTCAACACGGGCAAAACAATAACCGGAAGGCGTTTTTTTCACGACTCCTCTGACCCAGTATCTCCTTTCCACCCCTGTGGAAGGCAAGCCGGAAAGGGGGACGGGTTCCCATCTTCCATCCACCAAAACGACCGGTCCGGAGGAGGATACCGCAAACTGCATCATCACGGATTCTTGCTCCTGTGAGTCGCCGGGATCATTTTCACTCAATTCCATCAGCGATTTTCTCATTTCCACTGCTTCCGGCAGGGCGCGGATCAAGGAAATGTAGATTTGCTTATAAATGCGGTAAACGCTTGAAATCTCCTCCTGCTCCAACCAACGGAACAGGTGTTTGAGCGTATTGAGAAAAATGCGCGCCCCGTTCGGGGAGATCTTGGCATTATCCAGATACCAGACGCTCAGGAAATGAACGAGCGCTTCTTCGTTGAGCAAATTCCAGTCAAATGCTTGTCCATATCGAATCGACAGGTATTTGTACAACCATTCGAGGGTGCGGCTGTAAAATTGCTGCGTCCCTTTTTGCAATGGAGCAACAAAGGAAAGAAAAAATTGCTCCAGCTGAAGCATGGTTCGGGGGGGCAGGTCTTCCTCCTTTTCTTTCGCCATCGGCCAGAAGAAGCCGTTGATCGGTTCAGGCGTTGCTGACGGAACAGCTTTTACCTGCTCCAATTCCTCAGCCCGACTGATCGACCATCCGAACACTTTCCATCCTTTTTCCCAAGTGGTCAACTCTTGGCGTTTTTCATCTACTTGGCTGTATTTTTCTAGTTGCACGAGTATCTCCCCTCTCATCTCCTGCACAAAAGAGGTATAAGGGCCGAAAATCTGATAGCGATTGCCGATCCTGAGCAATCTTGTAAACAAAAGGGATTTCTCCGCAATGGCTCCCGCCGGCAAAACGGTAAACTCTTGTCCGGTTTCCAGTTCTTTCAATATGATGTATTCTTCTTCTTTTTTCGTTACTTCAAAGCAGGTAAACTTCGACTCGGAGAAATATCGGGCCAAGCGCTCTTTTTGCGGTGCCTTGCGCAAGGTGGCACTCCACACTTCGACAGGCCGTTTGCGGTTTAAACAGGGGGCATCAAATAAAATCCACAAGCGAAAGGATGTGGAAAATTCTTTTGGTATCGGCTGATCCATCGGAAACTGAAGCAATTTCTTGAAACGATTCGCCCATTCGAGCTGTTTCCCCTCCGATACCCGCTGATTAAACCAGCGGTTAAGCTCTGACAACAGTTCGTTTTTCAATTGGCTTTCACGCGCTTCACGGGCTTTTTCAGCCGCGTCCAGCGTCACAACCCTTTCACAACATTTTTTGAACTTTTTTCCACTGCCGCATGGGCAAGGTTCATTCCGACCTACCATCATGACACCTCGGATGCAGTATTCCTTGCCTTCAGTATAGCTGAAACAGCATCAAAAACAAATATTTACCAATTCATCCTGATTTTCTGATTGCAGGTTCTCGGTCGCTTTTTCATATATCAATAATATATATACCTTTATATAAAGGGTTGTAAACCATTTAATTAAAAATAAAAAAAGGCCGGATTGAAAAGGAAGGAAAGAAAAAATTTTGCAAAGACGCTTGGCATTGGCATTTCAGGTGGATAAACGGAGTCCCTGTTAAATAATTCCCTATCAAACAAAAAAATACCTGCAACGAATAAACATTGCAGGCAATTTTTTGTTTATTATTTTAAAATCTTGATCGTAACCGTCCGTCGACCCCAGTTGATCGCTTCTTGTTCAGAATCGAAAAATAAATCGATAATCTTTCCATTGATCGCTCCACCGGTATCTTCGGCCACACCGTAACCGTAACCCGGTATGTACAATTTTGTTCCCAGCGGAATGACGTCAGGGTCAACCGCAATCGTTCCGCGATGGGGGTATGTGCCCGTAGCCGTTCGGGAACCGGTAGCAGTATATCCTGTTGCCTCAACCGTCAAAGTTCCCGTCTCTTTGGCTGAAGTCAGATTGACGCTTTCCTTTTGGGCCATTTCTTTGTTGGTTCCGACTTTCACGATTTTCTCGACAGGCTCGACAGAATCGATCAGTTTTTGCGTAACGACGGGTTCTCCATCTTCCACGACCGGTTGACCATTTTTGTACAACATGGTCACCTGATAAACCTTTTTCCCTTCTTTCCCGTCCTGTTTCACTTCCGTTTTGCCATCAGCCATCTGGTTGTCTTCAATTTTCTTCGTTTTGTACGGAACCTCTTCGACCTTCTTCTTCACTCGCTGCTCCAATCGATCTACTACGATTTTAGTTCCTTCCTTAATCTTCTGATTAAGCGGAACATTGATTTCATCCCAAGCAGTTAGTTGGACCTTTTTCGAATTTAAAACATCTTCCACGGTCTCTTGCGTGGTTTGGAAAGTTCCCAGATCCTTTCCGGCAACACTTAACGAAACGCGGCATTTACAGGTAAGCTGAACCGTTTTTTGCCCGCCCAACTTCTGATCCCAGGGAATGCTCGGTTCATAGTTCTGTTTAAGCTCTGCGACAGAATAGCCTTGCTTTGTCAAAGAGCTCGCCAATGTATCGTCATTATTTTCCAGATTAATTATTTTCGGTTGGTCGCTAAAGGTTACTTTTACCTGCTGCGGTTCTGAACAACCCGTGAGCAGACTGGGCAGGATGAGGATCATCGCAAGGCTGTTTAGAAGGATCCTTTTCATCAAATACCTCCTTCTGAATAAAAGCCTGAACAATGATTGATTATAGCAGAACTTTACCTACCAATCTATTATTTTGATTGATTGTCATATATTCCTCTATTTTAATACAAATTATGTTTATGCTCACGGGTCGTCAATTGTTCCTTGCTATTCTTCCAAAAAAGTCCCCTGGTGCGGTGCAGGGGGGATGGCTCGCGGATAATAGTGCACATTTTTCGGTCCGTAAATGGAGATGGTCAACCTGCCTCTTTGTATCTCCGCCTCAATTAAAATCGGTTCATTCAACTGATTTTGGAAACGAAAATCCGGCCCGCCCCACGAAACGGTTGCATCGCGATATTTCGGCACATAAGTAACCATTTTACTGTGACTGACCCGTTGGATCACTCTCAGCCCCGCCCGGTCAACTGAGTTGAACAAGGTTGAAGAGGTTTGGCAGATCCCTCCTCCAATCCCCTCGCTGTATTCCCCTTTGACAATGATCCGTGCCGGACGGTATCCTCTTGCCAGCGACCGTTCTCCGACGATGCGATTGAAGGAAAAAATTTGTCCGGGCAGTAAAACCGTATGATCAATCGCTTGGACGGACAGTCGAATATTATGGGTGCGATTCAAATTTCGCGCATTAAAATAAGTTGAATAGGAGGACAGCTTTTTTTGTTTCAGTTGTTGCAATTTTTTTGTGGTAAGCTGCGGCTGAATCCAGATAACCGGGACTTCGAGAGGCCTGCCCAAATATTCATGGATCGAATCGAGCCACTCGTATACTTTCTGCCGGTCCACTTTTCGCCCCAACTGATGAGGAATAATCCGGCGCTGACGGTCAAAACGGGCAGATCGTGCCGGTCGGTTGATCTCATGTTCAACCACAAGTGAAAACCAATTCATAAAGGCTTGGCGGTTTAATGTGGTGGGATCCACTCCGTCAAAACCGATTTCACTGAGCGGAAAGATCCACTCCTTATGCTGGAAGCGAAAAATCATCACAGATGTGTAAAGACGGGGAGATTCTGCCGGATGGAGCGATGCCGGAGGTCGGGTATACGCGTCCGACTTCAAGCTCCCTCCGGGCAAAACAGGACAAATCAGGCACACGGCCAGCAGCAGGGGAAAAAATCGAGTTCTCAACCAGCACATAAACGTCCCCCCTTTTTGTTCCCTAGTCTTTGTCAAAAAAAGGAGAGCTATAATTTCACATCACTTCCATCAATTCTGACTTTCGATACCCATTTGTTCATTATTGAACAAAATTGATTTATTTCCTTTTAAAATTGTTGATTTTTATTGTCAAAGTTCGTGAATAAATGTACAAAGTGATGGCGAATGCGTATGATTAAGATAAAATTAGCTCTGAGCAGGAGGAATTAAACATGGACTCAGTTTTGTGGAGCCGTATTTTGACTGCTGAAACGCTGGCATTCCACATTGTTTGGGCTACCATCGGTGTAGGTGTCCCCATTTTTATCTGCTTGGCCGAAGGATGGGGAATCTGGCGCAAGGATCCCCATTTCATCCTGTTAGCCCGCCGCTGGACGCGCGGTTTTGTCATCACCGTAGCCATTGGCGTGGTAACCGGAACCTGTATCGGCCTGATGCTCTCGCTTCTGTGGCCGAAATTTATGCAACTGGCAGGCAATGTCATCAGTTTGCCCTTGTTTATGGAAACCTTTGCCTTCTTCTTTGAAGCAATTTTTTTGGGCATTTATCTCTACACCTGGGATCGTTTCCAAAAACCGGTCTATCATTGGCTGACGTCAATCCCGATTATCATCGGTTCCTCGATGTCCGCCGTCTTCATCACGACTGTCAACTCTTTTATGAATACCCCGGCAGGTTTCAAGCTTTCTGCTTCCGGACGGGTGAGCCATATCGATCCGATCGCCGCCATGCTTAATCCGTCCACTCCGTCAGAAGTGGGCCATGTGCTCTCTTCCGCATATGCCACGTGCGGTTTTTTGCTGGCCGCCATCGCCGCCTGGCACTTATTAAAGGGAAAGACGCACGTCTATTACAAAAAAGCGCTTCATTTAACGATGGCAATCAGCTTTATCCTGTCCTTGCTCACCTTTGTCGCCGGCGATCTTTCCGGCAAGTTTCTGGCCACTTGGCAACCGGCCAAACTTGCGGCCGGAGAATGGCATTTTGACACACGAACCAATGCGCCTCTGGTGATTGGCGGCATACTCGATGAAAAGAATCTGGAAGTGAAATACGGACTGGAAATCCCTTCGGCGTTGAGCTTTCTCGCCACCGGATCCATCGACGGCAAAGTGACCGGGCTGAAGGAGATTCCGCGCTCGGAATGGCCGCCGCTCTTCATCCACTACCTGTTTGACGCGATGGTGGGAATCGGCTTTTATCTCATTTTCATTTCCGCGGCTTATCTCGCGTATTGGTTGTCGAAAAAGGAGATCATCCAAAGCCGCTGGTTGCTCCGGGGAATTGTTTTGGCCGCTCCGCTCGCGTTTCTGGCCATTGAGTTTGGATGGATTTACGCCGAAGTGGGAAGGCAGCCCTGGATCATCACCGGGTTGATGCGGGTGGATCAGGCTGCAACTACGGCGGATAATGTGGGAATGGTTACCCTGATGTTCAGTCTCCTCTATCTCTTGCTCGCCATTGTTGCCATCAGTGTCCTCTCCCGCTTGTTCAGAGGACGGCCGGCGGAAACGGAACTTCATGCAGTTGAAGGGAGGAGCCGGACATGAACTTGGCAATGGTCGGAATCACGGTTTTGTGGACGTTCTTGTACGGTTATCTCCTGATCGCCTCGATTGATTTCGGGGCTGGATTCTTTTCCTGCTACAGCATGCTGACCGGAAAAGACCATATCATCAACCGGATTATTGACCGCTATCTGTCTCCCGTCTGGGAAATAACCAACGTTTTTCTGATCTTTTTCATCGTCGGCCTTGTCGGCTTTTTCCCGGAAACCGCTTATTATTACGGGACGGCATTGCTGATTCCCGGGTCAGTGGCATTGATTCTGCTGACGATTCGCGGTTCTTTCTATGCCTTTGCCAATTACGGGGCGCGCAAGAGCAAGTTTTATTTGCTCCTCTACGGGTTGACTGGTCTGTTCATTCCCGCTTCCCTGTCAACGGTTTTGACGATTTCAGAAGGGGGTTTTATTGAAAAAACGGGGGATCGCCTCTTATTTCGGGCAGATCTTCTTTTCACCAGCCACTATTCCTGGAGCGTTGTCTTCCTGGCTTTGGTCAGCATTTTATATATCAGCGCCAGTTTTCTCACCTTTTATGCTGATCGGGCAAATGATCTCCAGGCCAGGGAGCTTTTGCGAAAATATGCCCTGTTTTGGAGCGGGCCTACAATTTTGGCCAGCTTGTGGGTCTTTTGGGAGCTTTCCCGGCACAATCCGGAACATTTCTCCCGTGCCCTCTCTGTCGGCTGGATGTTCGTCACTTCCTTTTTCTGCTTTTGTATTGGCGTCTGCTTAATGTGGAAACGGAAAAATCTGGGCATCGCGTTTATCTTCGTCATGTTCCAGTTCGCCTGCGCTTTTTTTGGTTACGGCATTTCCCATCTTCCTTATCTGTTGTATCCCTTTATCACCATTCATACCGCTTTGACGAATACCACGATGGGTATGGCATTGGTGATCGCTTTTATCGCCGGTCTCTTGCTCCTGATTCCATCCATCGGGCTTTTGCTCTGGCTGTTCCTTTTCAACGCCGGCTATGTTCGCGGAAAAAAATAAAGGAAAACGATGAGGAAAGCATGAAGAGGGCGAAACTCCTTTCCGGAGAAACGCCCTCTCTTATTCGCTTTTACCGGAAAACCGCTGATTTTTCTTTTCTCTTTTCACAAGCCGCTACAAAGGCCCGAAACAATCGTTTCGCATGATCATCTTTTGCCACCATCGACTCAGGATGCCACTGCACCCCCACCACAAACTCATGCGCAATGCTTTCAAATGCTTCAATCACCCCGTCACTGGCGACCGCCGTCACTTTGAGCGGAGACACCACTTTGCGGACAGCCTGATGGTGAAAACTGTTTACTTTAATCAGCGACTTCGCAAAAATCGAGTAAAGAAGGGAATCCTCGGCAATTTGAATCGTATGGGAAGCATGGCTGCGCGGGGCCTTTTGCTGGTGTTGCAATACCGCCTTCTTCTGGCCGGGTAAATCCTGATACATGTCTCCGCCCATCGCAATATTCAAAATTTGGCATCCGCGGCAGATGCCGAGGATCGGCTTGCGTTGCGCATTAAACTGCTCAATGAGGGCAATTTCCATTTCGTCCCGGTCCGGCACGATCTCACCCAACCCGGGATGAGGTTCTTCGTCAAATAAAGTCGGGTCAATATCGCCTCCGCCGGTGAGGAGCAAACCGTCAACCAGTCTGCTCATTTCCGCGATCAGTTCATCATCGACCGTATAGGGAAGCAAAAACGGAATCCCCCCGGCAGCGATGATCACATCGCTGTATTCCTGCGATAAAAATTGTTTTTTGCTTTGCTCAAGGGACATGGTAATCCCGATCACCGGTTTCATCTGAATCTCCCTCTCCTGTTGTTGTTCCTCCTTTTTCGATCTTATCTTATGTTTACAATTGACGAAAGTATCAAAAAACAACGCACACAAAAAACTCCAGACCAAAATGGCTGGAGTTTATTTGGCTGATGCAGGTTCGCGATTACTGAACAGGAAGCTGATCGCATAAAGGCCGGCAATCCCGACAATTGCATAGATCACGCGACTCAGAAATGAGGATGCACGGAGCGATTCACCGCCAAAAATCGCGGAAACCAAATCCCATTGGAACAATCCAACCAACAACCAGTTCAAAGCCCCAATGATAACCAAAATTAAAGCCAATTTTTTCAACGCTGCTCCTCCTTTCCCCACTGTTTACGTTTATTATCCCGCACCGCAGGAAAAACATGCAGGGAAACTAAAGGTCCATCCCGGGCAGCATCTCTGACCGGGGCATGAGAATACAGGATAGGTGCGACCATGCCCCCCCGGGCTGTGATGCATATTTACAAAAAAAAAGCAACCCGATGGTTGCGGGTTGCCGGGAACTAGACTCCCAGTATATCCTTTTCTCGGTTTTCTTCTTTTTGCTTTTGATAATATTCTTCCGCCAGTTTGTCGATTTCTTTTTTCAATTCGGCGACCATATCTTTTTCCGGGATTTTGCGAATGATTTTCCCATGTCGGAACAAGAGGCCTTCCCCGCGGGCACCGGCAATCCCGATATCCGCTTCCTTCGCTTCACCGGGACCGTTAACTGCACATCCCAAAACAGAAACCTTGATCGGAGCGCGAATTTTGGAGATATAATCTTCGATCTCATTGGCAATGCTGATGAGGTCGATTTCGATTCGCCCACAAGTCGGGCAGGAAATCAGCGTCGCCGCGTTTGCAGCCAACCCAAACGCTTTTAAGAGCTCCCTTGCCACTTTTACTTCTTCAACAGGGTCAGCACTCAGGCTGATCCGCACCGTATTTCCGATTCCCATCGCCAAAAGCGCTCCCAGTCCGGCAGAACTTTTCACTGTGCCGGAAAAAAGGGTTCCCGACTCGGTAATCCCGAGATGTAACGGGTAATTGAATGTTTCCGCCGCTTTCTTGTAGGCGTCAATCGCCAAACGGACATCCGAGGCTTTCAGCGAAACGATGATATCATGAAAATCGAGCTCTTCCAAAATGCCGATATGGTAAAGGGCGCTTTCGATCATTCCTTCTGCTGTTGGATACCCGTATTTTTCCAAAATCCGCTTTTCCAACGAACCGGCATTGACTCCGATGCGGATCGGGATCCCCCGTTCTTTGGCCGCTTTCACGACCGCCTCCACTTTTTCTCTTTTGCCGATATTCCCCGGATTGATGCGAATTTTATCAATTCCGCCTTCGATCGCTTTTAAGGCCAGTTTGTAATCAAAATGGATATCTGCAACCAAGGGGATGTTTACTTGCTTTTTAATCTCCGGAATCGCTTCGGCTGCGCGCATGTCCGGACAAGCGACCCGGACGATTTGACAGCCGGCTTCTTCCAGCCGTTTAATCTCTGCAACCGTCGCTTTAACATCATGCGTTTTCGTTGTCGTCATGCTTTGGATAACCACTTGGTTATTCCCGCCAATTTGAATGTTTCCAACTTTGACGGGCCTTGTTTCCGTACGATGATACATAAAGGATTCGCTCCTTTTGCCGTAACGTGAAGTCGATGTTCGGCATGTTGACCTTCCTTTATGCCGCCAACAACCGAATGAAGAATCATGAGTCCCTGAACTCCATTTACCAAGTATAACATATCACACCGGCAAAGAGAAAAGGAGCACAAACGCTCCTTGTCAATCTTTTTTTGCTTTCTGTTCAATTTTTATTCCACATTGAAACCACCGGTGCTCAAGCGAAAACCATTTTCCACGTGGCAACGGCCACCTGTCGCCCCTGTTGCTATTCATTTTCCCGTCTCAGCCTGGAACGCTGTTTGTCCATGTACATTCTCATGGAAAAGGGGATCATGCCAAACCATTTGACAGACCAGGGTTCTTTTCTCATCTGTTTCAGTTCTTTCCGCTCAGAGCGAGGCGTCTCCATATACCAGATCATCCGCTGAAGCAGAAACTGAATCCATTCTCTAAACGACATTGATTCCACCTCATCCCTTAGCTTAGCCGGTGAAATCGCCGTTTAAACGCTTTTTCCCAAAAGGAAACAATCTCTTGCACGACCCCGTCTACACTTCGCCCGGTGGTATCGACGGTGAGATCGGCAAAGTCGTACAAACCTTCTCTCTCCTTCATAATGGTGTATACCTTGGTATGTAACTCTCCCTGCAATAACGGACGCTCATCAGCGGCACGACCGAGACGCCGGATAATCTCTTCCGGTTCGGCGAACAGCTGCACGACAACCCCCTTTTCCCGCATCATCTCCCTGTTCTCTTCCTTTAACACAATTCCTCCCCCGGTGGTGAGGAGCAAAGGGGAACCGTTCAGCAGCATCTTCAGCAATCTGGTCTCCTCTTGCCGAAAAGCAGCCTCGCCGGCACGGGCAAAATACTCTGCGATTGTGCAGCCAAACCGCGCTTCCAGTTCCTGGTCGGTATCCTTCCATTCCAGTTTCAGCTTTTTCGACAATTCCCGACCGACAGTAGTTTTACCTGTCCCCATCATGCCAATGAGAATCAAATGGCTCTTTTCCTGGTTCATTTCTACCTCCACCTGGATTTTTATTCTCTATCTTAGCGGATCCAGCGGTGGATGGCTAGCGTGTGCGGGTCAAGCTCCACTTCGCTCGTCTGCATGACGCCATTTTTTCCATAGGCTGTTGCCTGCACGCGGGTCATCTTCTCCCCTTGTTGAAGAATCCATGTCTCCACATAAATTCCATTGATTTGCAAAAGGCCTTTTTTCCCGGCACTTCCCATCTTCAGCTGCTTCCGAAGCACGGCGATTCCACTCTCCGACGCATATTTGCAGCGAATCTGTTCTTCATAGAGAGCCTGTGCCTGCTTCGTGTCAGCTGAACCGATGATCAGAAACGTGAGCAGCGTAAACAAAACCGTCAGGGAGGCGATCACCACCGGGAGGGCGAAGCCCCGTTCATTCCGCCTCATCAGATGTTCTCACCCTTCCTGCGACATATGTGCTCCAATCCAGGCTCGCATTCCAGTTCTGCATGCCGATTTTCATTCCCACACCGACAGGATCCGGGACAAAAGCGATATAATAAACATCCTGCAACAAAATGGTATTGCCCTTGAATGCTGTTTCTTCCTGTGCGCGGACGCTGCGGATCACCCGGCGTTTTTGATGCCGATAGCAAACGGTGTCTCCGTTCGGCAATTGAAAATACAGGGAGCCGTTATCCATTCGAAAATGGCTGCCCTGCTTCAATTCCTGATGAATATAACCGGAAAAAGCCATCGATTCCATTACCAACCGCTCTTTGCCATCCAACCCTTTGATTTCCGACATAAAGGTGCGTGTGATAAAAAACAGGGCCGGAAGCAGTATCAACAAGACGCTCATGGCAATGACCAATTCGAGATAGGTAAAACCGGCTTCACCTTTTAATCCTGAAAGCGATGCGTCATCCACCTGGCGCTTTTCGTTTTTCCATCTTTCCCTTTCCATTGAACCTCCACTTCCATCTGGTACAAGAACGGCTCAACCGCGCGGCATTTGGTCTGCAAAAGATACACTTGCTTCGGGAACTCTTCGCTTTTTACTGTTTTGCTTTCACCGGCGCAACGATCCGGAAAAGCCGACAGCTGCTTTTCCATTTCATTTTCCATCAAATGATCGATTTCCAGCCGGATGATTTCCTCTGTTTCCTTCATTTTTATTTCGTGCAGGACAGGAACGGCAAACACCATAAACACGCCGATCAGCACAAGCGACATCGTCACCTCGGCCAAGGTAAACCCTTCTTCTCCCCGCTTCATGGCATCAACTCCGCTTTGGGCCGGCCGGACGCCACCTGAATCACCAATTTTCCGACCAGTTTTTCCGCAGACAAGATGCGGATCGTTCCTCCCTGAACCTGCCCGGTCTCCCGGAAAATCACCTGATTTCCCTTATAATTGCTGGCAAGACGATATTTGTCGGGAACCGGGATGGTCCGAATCTCCTCCTCTCCCTGATACACTTCGATTTCACGGGGATTCAGAAAAAGAGAAACTTCGCTTTCACGGGAGACAGCCTCCAACTGGGCCAATTGGATCTGTGTGGCCAGAGAATCCAAAAACATCTCCCTTTCCGCCCGCTCACCCAAAACCGACAATGCCGGCAGCGCAATCGCAGCCATCAGTCCGAGCACGAACAAAATCAACAACACTTCGACCAGCGTCCACCCTTGTTCCCCGACATGCTTCATTTTTGGCATTTCACTCTTTTTTCGGAGGAGATTTGCGGATTACGGTCAATCACATAATGCCCCCCGCCCGGACACGCCGGCACCGATCGCAGATAACCCCGTTTCACCAATTCCGCCACGCTGCCCGGGTACTCTCCGTATTCCAGATAGTAGTTATCCGCTTGTGCGCTGATCATCTGTCTGTTCGCGCGATCCGCCCGATCCTTGGCTTTCTCCCCAGCCGCCTTCAAATTAGGAATCGCAATCGCCAAAATGAGACCGATAATAAACAAAACCACCAACATTTCCACCAAAGTAAATCCTTTTTCACCATTCCCCGTCATGGTTGACATCTGCCACTCTCCTTTCATTAAAGCGCCCGCACCAGCTGCAATACCGGCAGGAACATGCCGATGACCGTCAGTGCGACAAACAACCCGATGGCAAATATAAACGCGGGTTCCAAACTCCTCGTCAGCCGTTCGATCTTGTATTTCATCATCTTCTCCGTCCCCTCGGACAGATGGAGGAGAATTTCATCCAATTTTCCTGATTCCTCGGCCAACGTGACCATCTGCACGAATAAAGGCAAAAACAGTGGTTCCGCTTTTTTCTTCACCGCTCCGGCAAAAGAATCACCCTGCATCAAGCACTTTTTCACCTTATGTATTCTGCGGGTTAAAAGAACCCACGGAGTCAGCGTCGCCATTACATCAAGCGCCGTCAGCAATGGAACGCCCGCGGCCAGCAGCGAACCCAACTGAGTCGCAACATAATGAGTGAAACGGTACCGGTAATACTGCCCAATGCCCGGAAGCCACAACAACATCCTGGTAAAAAAAGCTTGTAGCCTGTCAGAGCTCATCCGGATCAATCCACCGCCCACCGACAACAGACATATGGATCCCCCTGCAAACAGCAAAACGGAATGAAAGGAATGAGACAAGAGAAACATCCATTGGGTGATGGCCGGCAACGGAATCCCAAGCGTCTGATACAGTTCGGAAAATCGGGGCAAAACAATCGAAACCAGAAAAAAGACCGCACCGATTGCAATGCAAAAGACCAGCAGCGGATAAAAACATGCTTGCCCGAATTCCCGGCTCCATTTGGCCCTTGCGGCATAGTAGGATGCGCACTGCTTAAACCCGAAAACGTAATCGCCGTGTTCTTCGGCAGCGCGAATAAACGAGATGAACAGATTGGGAAAAGCGCACTTTTGCAAGGCGGAAGACAGATTCCCGCCATTTTCCAATTCTTTTTTTAATTTTTCGTATAAAGAAGATGTAATCAATTGTTGTGTCACCAGCAAATCCAAACAGGTCAGCAGAGAAATTCCGCTTTCCAGCAAATGCCCCATCTGCTGGCTGAACACCATCAACTTTTCAGTTTTCCACCGGCGTTTCATCCGCACCATCAATCACCCGCATCCATTCCTCAATCGTGGTTTCATCTTTCCTTACCTTGTCCATCACAGCGTCGCTGATCCGCTTCATGCCGCTGTCGATCAAGAACGCGCGCAACTCGCGCAAAGAGGCCCGCCCCACGATCAGACGTCCCAGATCTTCACCGGACTCCATCACCTCAAAAACACCGGTGCGCCCATAGTATCCCGTATTCCCGCAATCGGCGCATTTGCTTCCGCGGCAATGTGCACACGGCAAACGCACCAGACGCTGTGCAACGACACCGGCCAGGGCAGCTGCAACCCGAAACGGCTCGATCCCCATGTCAATGAGGCGCATCACGGCACTGGCTGTATCATCGGTGTGAAGCGAGGTGAGGACGAGATGGCCGGTCAGGGCAGCGCTGATGGCAATGGCGGCCGTTTCAAGATCCCGGATTTCCCCGATCATGATCACGTTGGGATCCTGCCGCAGCACCGCCCGCAATCCTCTGGCAAATGTCAAACCGGACTTGGGCAGGATCTGCACCTGATTGATCCCCGGCAACTGCAGTTCGATCGGATCTTCCAATGTCACAATATTGGTTTCGACCCGGTTTAATTGTTCCAGCATCGCATAAAGCGTCGTCGTTTTCCCTGATCCCGTCGGTCCGGTAACAATAATCAGGCCGCTCGCTTTTTTCAGCAGGCGCTCAACCTTGGCCCGTTCCTCCGCTTCCATGCCCAGATTTTCCAGCTTCCGCGGTTGACCGCGGGTTTTGAACAAACGCAGGACAATTTTTTCTCCGTAAAGTGTCGGAAGCGTCGACACGCGCAGGTCGAGCTGACCCCGGGCGATTTTCCCGTCTTGCGGAATTCTTTTCTCGCTGATATCCAAATGGCTCAGTAATTTGACTCTGGCCGTGATGGCCGCAGCATGCTCCGCCGGAAGCAAATCATGCTCTTGGAGAAAACCATCGACGCGAAGCCGCACCCTGAGTCCGTGCTGCATGGGCTCCAGATGAATATCGCTCGCCCGCAGTTCCTGTGCTTTTAAAAAGAGATCATCAATGTAATCGACAACATTCAAGCCAGCCTCATTCCTCCCTCCCGTAAAAATCCATAAAAATAAATTATTTTACAATTTCTACCTTTCTTTCTGATATCCTTCCCCGATTTCGACAAATTCGGAATTATTTGTACAACTTTCCCTATTTTCTGCACGCACAAAAAAAGGGGAGGATCATCAGATCTCCCGGCGAGATTGATGACAAACCCCACCCTTTTCTTCGGAAAAGGAATGGGGTTTTGTATATTTCTAGGATATATACAGATAAAGTAAACCTGATGTGACCTATT
>NZ_JAECVZ010000041.1:0-18973 GCF_016055135.1 Thermoactinomyces sp. CICC 10521
GGTCACATCAGGTTTACTTTATCTGTATATATCCTAGAAATATACAAAACCCCATTCCTTTTCCGAAGAAAAGGGGGGGGTTTGTCATCAATCTCAAGACCACCGATAACCGGTGGTCTTTCTTATCAAATAAGATCTGTGGCCCCCTATTGGCGATTGGTTTTTTCTTCTTCCCGATGGTCGCATCCGTCGCAGGTGGAGTAGAGCGTTCCCACTTTCTCCGCTTCAACATACTCGATCACTTTGTCACAGGATTGGCAGACGATGGCTTCCATGAAAAATCCTCCTCTGTCCATTTTCGATCTATGTCATTCACTTTGAATGAAAGCGCTTTTATTATTGTGTCACTTATAGTATATTATGACATACTAATTTTGTCAAAGCGGAAATAAAAAAGAGCAAATCCGAAGACTTGCTCTTTTCATCAATGTTCCGTTTCTGCATCGATGGTAATGGTTGGCAGGTTGTTTTTGAAAAAAATCGATATTTCTTCCGCTTCCTCCATCGATCGCAAATTAAAGACCTTCTGCAAATATTCCAGATTTTCGGCATCTTCTAACGAAAGCAATGAGGAGCGCCCCGTCTGCATACAAACCACCAGCGGCTTGCCAAAAAACATATGCGTGTAGACAATTCCAAAATCATAGCGACCCTGTTCGGAAACAAAACCAACAAACCGAACTTTCGCTTTTTCGGATTCGTCGTACAAACGTTCATAAAGACTCATGTCCTCTCCCCCCTCGCTTTTGTATTAGAAGAACAAAACCAAAATCTCGCAAGCGCCGCAAAAGAGAAGGTACACAAAACCGCAGGATCAGGATTGGACCTTAAGACAACTGTCCACCAGCAACCTCCGATCCTGGCCAACCTGCCACAGCGGAATGAAAAACCGCTTTCAAAAAGCGGTTTTTCTGTTTTTTTATTCCCTGTATTTTTCGGTAATAAACCGGTATTTGCATTTAAGAATTGCATTTTTTTACTTTCGATTCAAATAATGAAGCCAACTCACAGAAGAGTGAAATATCCTCATCGTCGATATTTCCACCGGCTGTCCCCGTCACAACCAGCACCCCGACCAAATGATGGCCGTGATAAAAGGGAACATATACCTCTGTCCGGTTCCAGATCCGTTCCCGCACCACGCTTCCTCTCGCAGCTGCCAAACTCATGAATCCTTCCCCAAACGGGATCACCGGAGGCAATTCCGTTTGCCCCCGCTCAAATTTGAGACAGAAGGAGAAGTCTTCCACCAAGTAAATTGAAACCCATTGATAATCCGCCATGTTGTCAAATAACGAATTACAAACAAATTGATATAATTTTTCCAATTCACTGCTGTATTTGTCTGACATGGCGCCAATTTCCGCGCGAAGCTCATCCAAAAGATCGGCCTTGCGCATCAAAACTCCCCCAACTTAGTAAATTACATCAAAGTGTAGCATAAGTGCGCAACGGCCGCAAGCCGTTTTTTTCCAATATTTTTAAAACTGTTCTCTTCACGATTCATCGTCAAGACTTCCCGGCGCGCAGGCCATGATGAAACGACGGGCTTGCCCTTCCCTTGTCTGACAATTGGAAATGATATAAACTTATTTTAGTTGCAGTCGGAGCAAAAAAAGCGAGCATGGGAGAGATTTGCTTTGAGCAAAAGCGCCTACATAAAGTTGGTAAAAGGGTCGAAACAAGAAGACATATCCCTTGAGGAAGTGAAAAACCTGTTCCTCTACTACCAGGAGATGGTGTCGCTCACCGGAAAACAGCTCGGCTGGGGCTACCAGGAAGCCGCTTTTCCTTACGATCTTCAAGAACGCGAGCAGGACGGGATTCCTTATCTGCTCCTGAAAGGAAAAAAACCGAGCCACTATTACGGATTGATCGTCAGTGTCGCCAAGGAGGCGGAAACGAATATCCCCTATATTCAAATTGTGTTACCCGATCAAGCGACCCACGGGGATACAGCCAAAGGGAATGAATACGGCAAATTCCTGGCAAAGCAGCTAAAAGGAGAACTGCATCTCTTTAACGGACGCACCATGTACTTTAATGATCGAAAATAACCCGCCCGCAAAAAGAAGACCCCCCGCCGGAGAGGCTGGAGGTCTTTTTTCACAACCCGGTCAAAAGGCAATGGGCATTTTGGCATGCTCCCTGATATCCAACTTGTACAACTGCTCCAGGTAAATCTGAAATTTTTGCTTGTCCGCATTTTCAAAACAACGGGCCAACTTAAGGACAATTTTTCGTTCCTGCTCATAATCCTTCTTTTTCTGCGCCATTTTCAGCGCTTTTTCATAAATTTTGATCGCCTCTGCCGTATTTCCTTGCTTCACATAACAATCGCCCATGAGGATATACGATTCCCGGTAAATTTCCGGATGCGGCGTGCGGTCGCTGATTGCGAGCGCTTCGAGCAATGTCTCCGCCGCCGCTTCGTCCTTATCCTGTTCGAGATACGCGAGGCCCAGGTATGTATGCGCTTTGATCTTCATATGGTCGGACTTGATTTTTTCTTGCAAACTCAACGCGGTGCGAAAGCAGTTCTCCGCTTCTTCCCATTTATGTTGCAGCAGATAGATCGTGCCCAGCCTGCTCCAGAGCTCGCAGGACTGCTCTGTTTTTTTGTTGATGCGCGCCACTTCGATCCCCTGATGCGCATAGGCAATCGCCTCTTCATACAACTTCAGCTTTCTCAGGATCGAAATCCGCACTTTATAAAGCTCCAGCACCACTTCGATGCTTTTGATATGATGGATTTCATCCCAAATTTGATTAATTCTCCGCAGCGCTTCTTCAATATGATCCAATTCGTTCAGATAGGTGATGCGGGCGATTTCCAGAATATAAATATAATACGCCCGTTCCCCTCCGGCTTGAAAATGCTCCAGTCCTTCATTCACGTAGCGCAGGGCCTGCCCCGGGTCATGGTTGCTGAAAGCAATGCGGCTCAGTTCATGGTAGCTCGCAGCCTTGATATTGGTTTTCAGCCATTCTTCCTTTTGGTCGACAATGCGGATCGCTTCCAAAAAATGATTTTGCGCTTTCACCCAATTCCTTTTTTGCAAATAAATCTTTCCGCGCAAAAAATGAACAATTGCCGATAAAAGATGATTGTTGGGCACATCAAGTTTACGCAAGCGTTCGAGCCCCTTGTCCGGACTCATCAAATCGATCATGTTCTCAATGGCAGCCAGCTGCAGTTCCATGTGCGCCTCTTCCTGTTTTTCCTTGGCAATCAAATCATGAATCTGATCCAGGTTAATATTCAGCTTCTCTGCGACATACCTCACTTTATCTTCGTTGACATAGGTAATTCCGCGCTCAATATTGCTGATGGTCGACGGAGAAATAAAATCGTCGGCCAAATCCTCCAGCCTCAATCCCATCTCTTTTCTCCGTTTGCGCAGAATCTCGCCAATCTGGATTGGATGAATGTAATCCATTTTTCCACCTCGTTACCGTTTGCATTTTCTGCAACCATAAAGAAAAAATAAAAATTGCATCTCAATTCTCTGCGCATTTTTGACATCTAATAATATTCCAATGACAAAAAGACAATTGACATAAATTTTTTCCGGTTGTATACTCGTATCACAATAAGAAATCTTCTGTAAAATTCAAAAAAGGAGAGAGAGATGCTGAAATTAATTGCAATGGGGAAACCCCATGAACTTCACCCTTTCATTTTTGATCTTACATCCCAGCCGCAGTACAGAGTAAGATTGGAATCTATGAGTCCCGTGGGTCGTCCCGGGCAGGAATCACAAGAAACCAGCGTGCAAATGTCGGTTTCCTTTACCCCGACTTCGCAAACTCCGGTTCAGGTCATTCTTCACACCCGGAACAACCAGGAAATTAAAATTCATTTCACCGATGGTTTTGCCGTCAAGCTGAGTGACACCGTCACCTATATCGGTGGCAAAGCGGCAGATGTATTTGGATAGAAAAAAGCCCCACAAAGACGGAAAATGGGGCAAAAGAAGTCAGTCCAAGTCTAATTGTAGCACAATTAAAACGATTTGGTAAGAATAATTGTACTGCCGCAATGCTTTGCTGCGGCAGTCCCCTTCGTCTTTTGACAGCCCCTCAATACTACCCGAACAAATAGACCGTTCCCGCCGCAAAGCCGCTGCCCAGACACGATCCGATCAATACATCCGTCGGGTAATGCAGCGCCAGATACATGCGCGAAAAACCGATCAGGATCGCATACGGCAACAGTACTCCCCCGCAGAGTGACGAATGAAACATAAATGTGACGGCGATGGAAAAGGCCGCTGTCGTATGCCCTGACGGAAAAGAGTAATCCGTTAGGGGATTGGGAAAAGTATGCAAATGGGCCAGCCGCAAATAGGGACGGATTCGGGGCATCAATTTTTTAAAAAATTGAACAACCACATGGCTGCCGATCAGTGCGATAAAACCTTCAAGCGCCCACGACTTGACAGTGCGCGGCATGAACATGTACCAGAACATCAAAAAACTGATAGTCGCGGTCGGACCGGCCAAATGGGTAACCCGGGGCATCAACCAATCAAACAGACGGCATTTCCACTGACAATTAACCAGCTGGATCAAAAACTGATCCGATCGAATCAACCAAGAAGCCAGATTTTTCAACAGCCTCACCTCTGCCCGTGCAAGACGTGACATTTTTGTATAATACCATGATAACTTATGAAATGAAAGAGATAGTAAATAAGGTGTTAATCATATTCGAACGATTAACACCCCGGGTCTCCTGTCATTTATTTGTCGAAAATTTTATCCAATATTTCCCAGCGTTCCTGCACGGTGTAGCCATCCCAGAACCATTCGCCGTAAAGCAGCAGATCCAGGTGCAAATGAACCCCCTGGTCACTGCCTTTGACACCGTCGCTCGTTCCGGAATTGCCGGCATAGCCGATCAGTTGGCCTGCTTTGATCGTCTGCCCTGCTTTGATCCCCGGAGCAATCCGGCTCAAGTGCACAAAACGGGCCATTACCCCTTTGCCGTACTGCACCCAGACCTGCCGGCCGCGCATCTTGTCCAAAATATAGGCCGGTGTCTGCCCATCGCTTTGGCCGGCCACAGCCATCAACCGGTTGCGCTCTGCAGGCGTCATCTCCTGATAATCAACATCGGCTCTGACCACAACTCCATCGGCCAGGGAATAAACCGGAGTCCGTTTGCTGATCGTAACGCCTGTTCCATAAGTATACCAGTCTAATCCCTCATGTACCCCGTGACGATAAGTACGGGGCGCACCGGGAAGATGCGAATCGTGCGTGCTCACATGCGCTCCGCGAATCGGGCTTCTGAGAAATGACAGATAACGGGCCATTTCCCGGGCCGACATTTTGGGCAAATTTCGCTTGGGGGCAAAAACCGGAATCGACGCAGGATTCACTTGCCATTCCGCGGTTTTGCCGATCACAACCACTTGCTGTTGCAAAACCCGGTCCATGAAGGAAAGAGGCACAAGGGCATTTCCGTTCTGAATGACAGGAGCTTGTTCCATCGGTTCAAAGATTCCGTTGCAATTCAAAACCGGGATTCCCTGCACCATCGATAATGTATCAGACTGATGCCGGATGGTAATTGTGCCGTCACGCGCATCCACCTTTACCTGAAAGCCGAGGCGGTCGGCGATTTCCCCGAGATTTACGAACAAGGTGTCATCGCGTGCAACCGTCGGCAATTCTTCCTGATTTGATAGTTCGCTGAAAAGCGGAATTTGATCGAACGAGCGGTTTTGAGAAAAAATTTCTCCTGAATCGGAAAGATTTTGGCTATTTTGATGATCGTAGGACAATGGTTTAACATCGTTAATTCCCCAGATCAAGGCAAATTCGCTTAACCAGCCGCGATTGCTCGGCGGCATAAACACAATTGCCGAGATCAGACAAAACATCATCAATACCAGTGACGTTTTTTTCATCTTCATCTCCTACAGCATCTTGGAAGCAATGATATGCGAAGAAAGCACTCCTTGTCCGGAGTGCCTGATGTTACGCTTTCATTATTTTAAAATTCGGCTACCCTGCGGTCAAGTTGCAAAGCAAAAATCAGGACAACAACCGCTCCACCTTGGCAATATTCTCAGCAAGGCCTGATGCCGTTTCCCGGTACAGATCCAAATCTTCCGGTGCAGATGAAGCGCCCAGCAAAGTATCATAATAATTCTCCGCATCCAAAATGGCCTTTTCTTTCCATTCCGCTTCTTTTTTCTGCCACTCCTCCAGGTAATATCCGGTCAGCAACCGCTTTTGCTCGTCCAAAAAAGCGGCAATTGCCGGTTCCAGCACCTGTTCCATCTCCTCCCGCATTTTCTCCTTCTCATTTTTCTCAAAAAAGGTTTTGGCATTTTTGAAGCAGGAGATCGCCTTTTTAAAAGAAGCAAGCGAAAGCTCCGCGAGCGGCTCCGGGAAATCAGGTGATGGATACGAGCTTTCCCGCTCCGGCACCAAAGGAATTTCACCGTTCACAGCCAGGCAGTTGTTTGTCAGATTCGCCATAAATGCATCTTGCCGGTCGTTTAACCATCGTTCCATGCGCAAGGAAGTGGCCCTGAGCTCCTGCAGCAAATCGCGGCGCATAAAATCGACCATCTGGAGCACACAGGCACGGAGTTTTTGTTTGATCTGCCCGTCATCGCTTCTCAGAACCGACGGGTTGAAGATCTCCGGAAACTCGTCGCGGTATCGGGAAAACAGACGTTGTTTGACATAATAAAGCAGTTCATTCACTTCCTGCCCCAAGGCATGGGCCAACGCTTGATCCCTGCTGTTTTGAATGATTCTCCGCATCCGGTCCCGTTCGTCAGCCAACTCCCCTTTCCGCTTTTCCATCGCTTCGCGGCCCGCTTCGGCGGTTTGCAGCAGATGGCGGAGAAAGCGGGAACCACGCCGCAACTCTTTGGTCAAACCGCGAATCGACACCACCCGCAGTTCATCCAGAATAAAAGAGGAAAATCGCTGTTCAAACCGCTCCATCTGCGGATCCTGACGCCCGCCCGCTTTTTCCGCCAGCGCCCGTAAGCTGGACAGTGAAAAGAGACGGGGTTCCCGAATTCCATAACCCGAAAGTTGCCTGCGGATATAGTCCTCCACCTGTGCCAGTTCCTCCCGCGAAGCGGCCAGATCGGCGGCATTAATGATAAAAAACATCTTGTCGAGGGAAAAAACATCTTTAACCCGCCCCAGCTGAATTAAAAACTCACGATCCGCCTTGGAAAAGGGATGATTGTAATAAGTCACATACAAAAGCGCATCGGCACTTTTGATATACTGAAAAGCAACATCCGTATGGCGGGCATGCATTGAATCGGCTCCGGGCGTGTCAACGAGGGTAATTCCCTGTCTGGTCAGTGGTGAATCGTAATAAAGATCCACCGACTCTACAAAGCAGGATTTGGTTTCCCTGGCAACAAATTCTTCAATCGCGTCCGCCTTGACCGTCAGTGTGCCGCCCAGGTGCTCTTTCATCGTGGAAAATCCGTCCCTCACCGCCTGGAGAAAAGGCAAAGCCGTCTTTTGCCCCGTCTGGAAGGCAGACTCGTCCAGCAGCGTTCCGATGCGTGCAACCGCTTCTTCCAGCGTTCGCACCTCCTGCTGAACCAATTTGTACACTTGCCGCAAATCATCCAATAAACGCTCGCCCGTCTTAAAGGTAATCACGGCCTGTCCATGCGGATGCCTGCCCGTCGGGGGGCAAATCCGGTTAATCGTCGCCGTGGTCGGGTGGGGGGAAACCGGCAGTACCGGCTTTCCGATCAAGGCATTGGCAAAAGATGACTTTCCGGCACTGAAAGCCCCGAACAAGGCGACTGTATACTGCCGGCGTTCAAGTCGCTCCCGCTTCCGGGCCAGGTCTCTCACGATCGCTGTTAATCCCGGAATCCTCTTCATTTGCTCTTCCGCTGCATGTACTTGAGCGAGCACGCTGTCCATCCGATGAGCGGTCGCCCGTTCCTTTCCCTTTTCTGATTCTCTCTCTCCGGGCAACTCATTCGTCTCAGTCACCTCTTCGAGCGGCGGCAGGAAGCGCTCATTTCGCATTACAACTTGTTCCTCCAACGCTTCTCGGGGAATTTCAACCATACCGGGTTCGGTATCCCCGCGGATCAACTTCAAAAGGCGCTCCTCCGCCTGTCTGTGCTCCTCCTTGATCCGCCTGATTTCCGATAAAGCGTTTTCCCACTCGGCCAGTTGCCTCATCCGCCGCTCCAGCTGCTGCAACCGCTCCGCAAACCGCTGCTCCAGTTCCTCCTTAACCGACCCGAACCAGGAACGTGCGGCCTGGCGATAAAACTGTTTCAGCTTATTTGCCAAATCATCGGTATAAGTCAAGACATAGTTCCCGCCAAACCCCGCCCCGGGCTTGATCGTCTGCGCAAGCAGCGGGGCATCGAGATGAACGCGAAAAGAGTAAATTCTCTCTCCTCGATCTTCAGTATACAGGTGATGCTCTTTCAAAAATTGCACCACATATTGCTTTACATGAAGATCAAGCTGTGTCTCAACCGTCTGCCCGAGTTTTTCGAGAAAAGCAAGCGTCCGCCGCTCTTTTTCCTTCTCCGTTTTCCCTTTGGAGAAGAAAAAGCCGACTTTAAAGGAGGTGAGCTGCGTCTCCAGATATTGTTCAGCCAGAGCGCGCACTTCATAGGGCATCAGGTAGGCATTTTGCAATACCGCCTCCAGCCCCTGATCAAATGAGCGCTCGATCGACTGTTTTTCTTCTTTCAACTGAACCATTTCTTTTCGCCGCTCTTGCGCTTCCGCTTCCGGCGATCCTTCCGGCCCATCGGGCTGCACCTGCTTGGCTGCCAATTTTTCCAGTTGTTCCCGATCCCTTTCTTCCAAAAATTGCATATGCTCTTTCAGCAATTGTTCCGCTTCAATTCGAATCGTTTGGTCAAACTGTTCAAACCTCCGTCCGATCAGTTCCCCGATCCGTTTTTTCAATTCGGCAAACTGGTTATGAGGATGGAGGGGATCACGCATGCTCGTGTAAAAAACCCCTTCCGGGTTCACACCCCAATCGGCAAACGACTGTTGCACATTTTGGCAGAAGGCGGAAAAGGACAGTTCCTCTTCCCGGTGTTTATCGATTTGGTTGATGATCAGATAAACGCGCTTTCGGCGGCGGATTAACTGTTTGATAAACTCCAGGTTCCCTTCCGCTTGCACATGGTTATAATCCATTACATAAAAAATCACGTCCGCCAGGTGCAACGAAGAGCGGGTGGCGCGTTCGTGAGCCGCATCCGTCGAGTCGATGCCCGGTGTATCCATCAGCGCCACTTTGGCCGGCAAGCGGTTGGTTTGACGCTGGATGTGCACGGCTAAAATCTCTTCGCCGTTTTTGCACAAATCTTTCAGCTCCTGATCAGTGTAAGTCCCATCGTATGCATGAATTCGCCCATCGCTCAGAAACAGTTTGACCCGGTTCTCACCCGCCGTGATTTTCACCACGTTGGCACTGGTGGGAATCGGACTGGTCGGAAGCAGATCTTCTCCGAGCAAATGATTGAGCAAAGTGGATTTGCCGGCGGAAAAATGGCCGCAAAAAGCGATCGACCATTCCCCTTGCACCGTTTTTCGCAGCAAATCGATGCCCTTCAACCGTCTTTCTTCATCTCCGCTCCGCTCAAACTCCCGCTCCAGCCGGGCCAATCGCTGTGCCCATTCTCTGTGTGCTGTTTCAATCATTCCCTGAATACTCCTTTTGTGGCAATGTTCCGGATTGATAACCCTCTCCGTTTATACCGAAACGGCAGGACTCGCATTTTCAGTCTATGGCAGCGTCAGTCAGCTCATCGGGGCATTCATTGAAAGTGGATCATAGCCGGATCGCGGTGTTCCCTCCCCCGATTTGCTTAATTTATTTTCACCCTCCGGCTGTATTTGACAAAACACAGGTGTTTTCTGTCGTTTCTATCTTAATACAGATCGGGAAGTTAATGAAGGGTTGCGCGGTTCTCGATATAATTAACAGAAGGAAAATTCCCACAAAAAGGTGTGATGTTGGATGGCCACATGGATTGCCACGTTATCTCTTCTGCTTAACGGGATCATCCTCTGTCTCTTTTTATTCCGGCAGCATAACTCTGCCAAAAGTGATTGGCAGCAGATCGAAGAGCAACTGCGCCTGCTGCTGCTGGCACAGGAAAAAACTGAAAAGACGTTGCGCGAAGAAATGGGATACCACCGGCAGGAAGCCAATCATGCCGCTCTCGAAAACCGCAAAGAATTGCAACAGTCTTTTTCCCTGTTGACCAAATCGACGCTCACTACCATTCAAGATGTCGCATCCGGGCAGAAAAACCTGCTTGATTCCTTTTCCCGTCAACTCCGCGATCTCACCGCCATGAACGAACAGAAGCTGGAGCAGTTACGAAACAAAGTGGAGGAGAAACTGGCGCAAATTCAGACGGAGAACCAGAAAAAACTGGAAGAAATGAGACAGACCGTCGATGAAAAATTGCACGCCACCTTGGAACAAAGGCTCGGAGAATCGTTCAAACTGGTAAGTGACCGATTGGAGCGCGTACATAAAAGTTTGGGAGAAATGCAGCATCTGGCGGCCGGGGTTGACGACCTGAAAAAAGTGTTGTCCAACGTGAAAAGCCGCGGTGTTCTGGGGGAAATCCAACTGGAAAACATCCTGGAACAGCTGTTGACCCAGGACCAATATGAAAAAAATGCCGTGATCAAGAAAAACAGCAAAGAACATGTGGAATTCGCCATTAAACTGCCGGCCAAACAGGAAGGCTCTCCTCCCGTCTTGCTGCCGATTGATTCCAAGTTTCCGCTGGAGGATTATGAGCGCTTGCTTCAAGCCCAGGAAGCAGGAAATCCGGAGCTGATCAATGAGGCGGGAAAACAGCTGGAACAGCGCATTAAGCAGGAAGCAAAAAAAATAAGCGACAAATACATTTATCCGCCGGTCACCACTGATTTCGCCATTTTATTTCTCCCCCTCGAAGGGTTGTATGCCGAAATCCTGCGGAGGCCCGGATTGTGGGAAACGGTACAGCGGCAGTTTAAAGTGGCGATTGTCGGGCCGACAACCCTGTCCGCTTTTTTAAACAGCTTGCAGATGGGTTTCCGCACACTGGCCATTGAAAAACACACCACCGAAGCCTGGCGCTGGCTGGGCATTATGAAAACGGATCTGCTCAAATTCGGCAACTATTTGGAAAAGGCGCAACGCAAACTGGATGAAGCCAGCAAAACGATTGGTCAGGCGACAAAGCAAACGGAAACGATGAAGAAAAAGCTGGACCGGGTGGAGAACTTGCCCAGCCTCGATTCAGCTTCTCTGTCCGCATTGCCGGATGGCCCCGGCGGAGAATAGGGAAAAAGCCCCCGGCCTTTGCAGGATCGGGGGTATTTCTCATTAATGGAGAAGCAACTTCACCCAATTCCCGACAGCGATCCCGGCATAGTTTCCAATCGCATAGCCGAGCAACCCCATCAACACGCCCGGTGTGATCAGTGAAACCCACCGTTTGGATGAGGCCAGCGCCAGAGCGGTGGAAGGTCCGCCAACAGTAGCCTGGCTCGCCACAGCCAGCACTTCGACATCAATTTTGAACCATTTGCCAAAGCCAAAGACGATGAAGGCATGAATCCCTACCAATATCACCAGGAACAAAAAGACAACCGGCCCTTTGTCAACCAGAGTGCTGAGAATGGTTCCCGCGCCCATCGTGGCAAAGAAAAAATGCAATAAAAAATTGCCCCACTCTGCTCCTCCGTTTACCCTGTTCATCGGTGTAAACAGGGTGATCAGAATGGCAAAAGTCGTATACCAGATAACCGATGGAATTTCAAATCCGATCCCTTTGTTGATAATGGGCGCCAGCCAGTCGGATACAGCCACAACCACAAAAGCGACTGCAGCCAGGATAACCATGTCGTAAATGGAAATTTCCTTCTTTTTCTGATAATCTTCTTCCGCTTTCTCCACATGGCGGCCCGGCTGGTAAACGGAGGAATAATATTTGCGCAACAAACTCGGCAGAATCGCCGTCGCCACCATCCACAGATTTGTCATGATATTATCGGCCGCCGCACCTGTCGCATACATCGACTGGGAAGTATGAAACGCTGCCCCCACGGCTGCATAATTGACTCCGCCGCCAATATAACTGGCACAAAATTGCCCGGCAATCTTCCACGCTTCCGCCCCGATGCCATCCGCTGTCACCCAAACGCCGATGATCGCCCCGACCGCGGTTCCCAAAGAAGCCAAAGCAAACGAAATCAACGCCGGTTTTCCCATATGGCGCAAACTTTTCAGATCAGCGGATAGCAAGAGCAAGACGATGGAGAGCGGGACGCAATAATCATTGGCAAATTCATAAACCGGATTTAAATCGTCCGGATTTTGGGCAATCGACGGAGGAATAATGCCGAGATTTACCAAAATCGCCCCTCCGGAAATCACCAAAATCGCGGTTCCCAAGTAGGAAAAAAAGCGAAAACATCGATCCAGCCAGAAGGAGATCGCGATTAAAACGGCAAGAACTGCGGCTACCCCTGCCGGATTCATGATCAGGGCTGTTTTTGTCACAAGTACTCCTCCTTGGTGCAAATTTTTATACAATTCTATAATAGAAGTGCAATTTTTACAAATAAAACAGAAGGCCATTTGACTGGCCTTCCTTTCCCCTGCTGCTTTTTTCAGTTCCAAACCCATTTTTGCTCAACTAGCCGGGCACTTTCTTCCAACCGGCTATATACCTGTGCCTCCGAGTCGCCGCATACTACCAGCGTAATCGCATAATCGACGCTGGTATGCGCACCGGTAAAATATTGTCCGGGTCTGGCCAACACCCGATATTCCGTCACCCAGTCCGGAAAATCCTCCCGCCGTGGCGCCAGGCGAAAAACCCCGTGTTTGGGCGGAATCCCGATAAAACCAAACTGGGTTTTCGGCCCTTCCCGTCTGGCGACACGCTCGGGAACATCAACGCTTAACCCGCATTGCGCCTGTATGGAAAGCTTGGTCAGATCCACATCAAATGCTTGCCGGTATTCTTCACAAATGCGCGATCCGCCCGTGCGGCAGGCGATCTCACACAAAACCAGTTCATCCTGCGGTGTATGGAAAACTTCGGCATGAAAAGTGGTATGAGTCGGGGTGGGCAAAGTTCGCAAAACCGAGGAAACATAAGATTGCAAACGGGCTGTCAAGGGGTTTTCTGGAGATAAAAGATAACTTCCCAAATATTTTCCTTCCTGAAAAGCCAAACAATGATTCAGATACTTTGAAGGCCAGATGAGCTTGATCTGTCCATTCAGTACCAATCCGTCAATATGATACATTTCCCCTTCGATATATTCCTCCACTTCCAGGTGCGGGCTTAATCCATGGGCCAGGTACTCCATCGTATCCTGATCCGAATCCAAAACCGTCGTGTTGCGAGAACCCATTCCGTCAACCGGTTTAACGACCACCGGATATCCCTGCTCTTCAATAAATTCGTAAAGATCGACGACAGAATCAACGCGCTGGAAAGCCGGGACGCGAATTCGGGCCGCACTCAGGATCTCTTTCATCTTCACCTTATCGCGAAAGGCAATCGCGCTTTGCAACGATTGGCCTTCTAAGCCAAAATAATGGCGAACATAGGCTGCGCGCAAAATATCCCTCTCCGCCGTCGCGATCACCCGTCTGTAAGGTGACTGCTTGTACAATTGCAAAGCCGTAAACTCGACGGAATTGTTAAAATCATAACGATCGAAAGCAAATACCTGTTTAAAGCCGTGAAAATCCTTGCCTAGCTGATCTGACGTCAATAAAAACAAATCTTCGTTCAGGTCCTCCAACCACTTTTCATAAGGAGCATCATAATAAGGCAGACGATTAAAAATTAAAATGCTCAAGGAACTTCCCCCTTTTTGGTATCAGAAGATCTTCGGTGAGAGTCGGGAAGTAAATCCATCCGTCCGAAATCCGGCGGCTGACCGGTCGTGCCTTTCCGTCTGAGAGGACCTCACATTCCAGTTCAAAAAAGTTGTTCTTTTTAATATTATAAAATACATAATTTTGTGTCAATAAAATCATTAATAATCAATAATTTTTATCATCCCGGATATTCCATTAAAGATGGGCATTTCCACAACGATTTCCATTAAAAAAAATCAGCCTCATTTATTATAAAATTTACAAAATGCCGATTTCTTTTTTAACAAATGAAAAAGCCGAAATCAGCATGAACAGACAGTCGAACAAAAACTGCGCCGGCTAAACCGCGGTCGAAACAAGGGGATTTCCGGGCAGCCAGCTTCCATCCAAAACGAAGAAAACATGGAATGTGCCATTAGGCCCGCTTTCGGATCGACCCTGCCATGATTTCAAATCAAGACTATGGCCTCTACCTTATTCCCTCCCATTTGACAAGCAGTTTTTTATGAATTTTTTATGACAACGTCTCTTCTGGCAGGTATTATTCTCTGCAACATATAATTAATTTATTGTAATATGTTTTTATTTATAAATAACCAAGGAGGCAAATCGCCCCGGAAAAGAGGAAAAGCATGGCTGCATTATTGATCATCTTTATCCTGTGCGTTTTGCTCATTTTGCTCATCCCCTACTACGAAAAGATCGGAAATTGGGTAATCAGAGTTCTGACCCCCAAAAGCAAACAGGATGAGAACCATCCTGATAAACCGGAAGAGCAATAGAAATGAAATCGAAAAAACTAGATTGAGGTGGAAGAAAATGACCCCGATTGTTCGCGGAAGTGGAAAAAAGCGATGGATTGGCTTTATTGCAGTGCTGATCGGGATGTCCTTTCTGCTTATCCTGATCGCCAATTGCACAGCCGTCGTTGAACCAGGTTATAAAGGAGTGGTATTCAGCCTGAATGGCGGCCTGAAACAAACAGTGCTTGACCAGGGACTGCGATTCCACTGGCCTTGGGAGAGCGTGACCCAGTACCCGGTCTCCACGGAAACCGTCTACCTGACCAAAAATCCGCATGAAGGAGAAACAAGGGATGGATCCATAGATGTCAATACCTCGGACGGCAAATCCGTCAACGTGGATGTCGTTTATTCGTATCATATGGAGCCGGATAAATTGCCGCATATCTTCACCAAATTCCGCCGGCGCGAGGCCCCGGATATCGAAGACACCTATATGAAAATCCAACTCAAAACGGTAATGCAATCGGTCACGACCAAATACAGCGTCCTCGGCGTCTACTCCGAACATCGCGAGGAAGTGACGAAAGAAATTGAAAAAAACCTCGGCGATATTCTTAAAAAAGACGGAATTATCCTGGAAAGCTTCTCCCTGTCGGATGTGCGGATCGATTCCAACACGCTGAAAACGATCCAGGCCATCGCTGATGCGCAAAACCGCCAGGAATATTTGAAACGGGAAGAAGCCAATAAAAAACAGGAAGTGATCAATAACAAAATTGAAGCCGAAGGCAAGAAACAAGTGGCGATCATCCAGGCACAGGGACAGGCCGAGGCCAACCGCATTCTGGAACAATCGCTCACTCCGGCCATTGTCCAGTACGAATGGATCAAGAAATGGGATGGCAAAATGCCGACCGTCCAAGGCGGCGCAAGCCCGCTCATCCAGATCCCTTCTGCGGCCGGCGAGAAAAAATAGTCCGTTTGCCCCGCTTTATTGGCGGGGTTTATTTTCTTTTCCGCAGGATCCGGAACATCGCCAAAACCACCTTGGCGAGACAATCCGGCAGAGGATTGCCCCCTGCCATCTCATCCCAAAAGCCGGACGGCCTTTTTAAACACAGGAAAATTCACCAACCTCCCGATAAAATTGATCCCGAAGCTGAATAATGCTTGCGTTCTTGATATCCTCCATTTCCTGTGTTTTCAGCCAGTTGTAAAACTGTATGTGAAGAGGAGTATAGAGACGCCCGTGATCAATCTTGCGCCCATGCTTGTGTGCCATCGCCTCTTTCACTCCTCTCATCTGTTTCCAGAAGAGATAATAAGGGAGCTTTAACTTGGTCATAAATCCTTTGGCGTCTTCAATGACATAACCCTCTTCTTCAATGGAATAGTCGGAAGTGATTTTTTTGTACCAGGAGTAGAAGTCGAGCCAGCTGTCAAAAGTGGTGACCAATTCCTTCGTCGGAATATGAAAGGTCTGACCAAGCTCTTTTACTTCATGAAAAGGCAATTTGTTATAAGCAGGAGTACGATAAACAACATCAAGCAAAATCAACTGATCTCTGTCATACTTGATGATGTGAGGATCTTTTTCGGGAAGAATCACTTCAAATACAAAGCTGAACCCCTCTTTCAGCTTTTCTTCCATACTTTTGATTGTTTCGTCATTGCATGTTTGATAAAAAAGCTCTTTAAACCATTCGGCAAATGGCCCTCTCAGCTCGGATTTGGACGAAAAAACCAATTGCCCCGCTTCCGAATCATATCCCAACATTCCCAAATAGCCGTTTGGCTTTGTATATACGGAAACGGGAAACTGCAGAGTTTCTGCCAAACGGGCCAGCTTTGTTTCCGGCCTCTCATTGATATTGAAAAATTTATTGTAGGATCGATTGACGATCTCTTTTGTCTTTTTGTTGATAAAAAGACCGCGCGCTCTCACATTCACTGTATCCCAAGCGGCCTTCTGAAAAGCCTTTCTTGAAAAGTTGTAAGAGTAAATGTTCTCTGCCACTTGTTTTTCCTGAATCAATTTGTGATTCGTCATGTATTCCAACAACGTTTCAACGGTCAGCTTATTTTCTTGAAGAGACTCAGGAATATGTTTTTCTTGTTTAAGATAGTTGTTATTTTTTATTTCAATGGGATGAAATCCGTCTGGAGTCAATGTCACTACACGAAGATGACCACCATGCTCAACTTGTCCTTCCAGATTGAAAGATCGAATGGCAGCAGAAACAGGCAGACGATACAAGTTCCGATGCCCGTGAATTTGATAAAATTGCTTCCCGGTATTCCGATCCCAGATCTCATCAATATCCAAATCGAAAGTTCCGGCTCCGTCAATGATCTGCTCAGCAGATATAAACATTAAATTCCCTGGCAAAGCCGACAGACCACCATGGGTGACCAATACCGTTTTATCATGATAAGTATAATAAGCGAGGACGCGTAAACGACGGTAGAACAGACGAAGATCTTTCTTGCTGATGCCGGCTTTTTCGAGATCGGGAAGGGTTCTTTCTTTGAATTCTTTGGATCCGATTTCTTCCCCGTTTGCATAGGACCAGATATAACGTTCATGATTCCCTTCGATCAGAATGACGTTTGGCTGGTTGTATATCTCCAGCATCAGCTTCATCACTTCCGCGTTTTGAGGGCCACGGTCCAAAAAGTCGCCTAAAAAGATATAAAGCTCATCTTCTTTCAGGCCATCTTTGAGATATTCCGCCAAAGCATCATAGCACCCGTGAATATCGCCAATATGGTGAATTTTCCTCCATTTGGAAAAGTCAAGAGGCTTAAACCGGATAAAGTCATCAAAATCCGCAGGCTGAACGACTTGTACCCACCCGGGAACAGATAGCTGCTGATAGCGTTCATATATCTTCATGATTTGAAGCTCGGGAACACGTTTGTAAACAGGCCGTTCTAAATTTTGGCGCAACAAAATATCCAACGGAACCTTGGAGAAATCCACAACGGCACAACGATATCGATACTTTTGACAAAGTTCCTTGTATTGATTAATGGCAGAAGCTGTCGAATGCGTGGCATCCACAATGGTAAAGTCCCCACGCTTCATCCTTTCTTCCAATACCCGGAACAGGAACTCCCATACAACTTTATCATTTGCCGATGTGATCTGGGTTACGCCATCTTTGGTAAGAACCGGATTCTGATACATAACACGAATGGTATCAGGTGACAACGTGTATGGTTCAAGTCCTTTTTCTTTTATAAATGTACTTTTTCCGGCTCCCGGAGCCCCCATCATGAGCACTAATTGCCGCATCGATTATTCTCCTATCGATTGATGTAAATGAGTGATAAGAAAAAACGTCCAAATCTATATTAAACCCTTTTCCCATCCAACGAAAGCGGCTTTGTGCTCCTGTGAATCCTCTTCATTTCGTCTCCTTTTCACCCCGTATTCTCCCCCAAATAAAACCTGTGCGGCACCTGTGCATCTAATGTTGTTGAACACCGGATCATTCATCTGAAACAATGGAACGGCTCCAACCACGATTTCCTTGATAATTCAACAGGCATGCCCCGGTGTTTTGTAAGAAAAAATGTAAATAGTTCTTTACATCTATACATCTTGGGGTTATATTCAAAATGTAAACAATGTTTTACATTTCAGGTGATTTTATGGTTACCAATCGTATTCTGGAGTTAAGGAAGAAAAAGCAAATATCTCAACTCAAGTTGGCACAAGATCTCGGTATTACCAGGCAAACGGTTCATGCGATTGAAAAAAATAAGTACAATCCCAGTTTAGAGCTGGCACTTCGTATTGCTAAATACTTTAACAAACAAGTTGAAGAGATATTTTGGTTAAAGGAGGATCAAAGATGAAAACAATTATTTTTTTGGGGGTCTCCTTGGTGTATTCTTTGCTTTTTTATTGTCAGTCTTGTCAAACAACAATTTAACTGGGGTATTTTAACAGGTCTTCTAGCCGGGCTTATTGCGGCTGAGCTTTATCGATACTTCCGCTTTACACGAACAAACTCCCCCGAACTTGATGAAAGAGTACGATTTCTAATGGGGAAATCTCAAAAATAATTTTGACTCTATCCTATTTTCTGTTTTTTTGCCTATATGGTTGTGAAAAAGTATATTTATCATGAAACAATGATACAAATTGACTACTTATTGGTTTATGTAGTTAGTACATTTTTTATTTGTTCTTTAATAACATTGTTCATAAAGAGAAACTGACCAGGATCAAGTCCAAAATTATGTGTAAATTTCCACGGTCAGAAAAAGTCGGCGTTCAACTTATGCGTGTGACTTTTGGCTGAGGTTTTTCTTTGGATTT
>NZ_JAECVZ010000042.1:0-16314 GCF_016055135.1 Thermoactinomyces sp. CICC 10521
CTTTCCATTGACCTCCACGCTTACCGTTTGAGGGTAACAATGGAGCAATCTTTTCCCAAGCTTCATCCGTAATTTCGTATCGCCGTCTCATCATAGATGTCCCCTTACGAAATATTATGTTAATTTTCATTTTATCATGGAATCTTAGAATATTCACCGGACACGCCCTAATAATAAAAGACAAGGCCACACCGGCCAGAATCTCTTCCCCCAAAGGCGGGACCAAACATAACGCGATCCCTACGATTACAACGGCTGTAAAAGCTACATATTCTTTGTATTTTACAATCCAGTCCCAAGCTGAAGATAACCCATCTACAACGACTTTTGTCATCTGATCACAGACATTACAAATCCAGTCCCATGCTTCGGAACAGACTTCCTTTGTTTTATTCCAAGCGCTAGAGACGGTTTCCTTCGTCGAATTCCATGCACTCTTCAAAGGTTTAGTCAGCCAATCCCAAGTTCCATGCTCTTTTTGGGGCTCCTGAGACAATGACGGTTCTTTCTCCGGTGCCGGGCCTTTTTGGACCTTTTCAAAGTGGTCATTCACTTGAGGAACATTAAAGCTACCCCCACTGGCTTGAACTTGACCGCTACCCAAAATGCCTACCCCAACAAAGGTTAAGAGAACGATGATCATGAATCGATAAAAATACTTATTCATATCCACCGTTACGGAAAATTCATGGTCCACTCTCCGTAACGGATTCACCCCTCTCTACCAGAAATGATTTGATATAGGAGCAAAAAAGACAGACTCGACCTTGAGTCAACTCTGTCCGGAAGGAATGTTTAAAACGTAAACACAGCTTTCTTTGAACAAGAACTCTTGGCTATGTACGATTTGTTGGCTTTGTTCACGTTTGCATGAAACTTTTGCTACCAAATTTCATCAGGATTGATTAGAATCCCGTGGCATCTTCAAACTCCTTTCCAATCAACTGATTGATATACTTCAAAATTATACGGAAATGTCCATTTCATTTTGTCATATGACTTGTTTTATTTTTGTATAAATAGGTAATATTTATGATCCAAAAAGAAGGACCATCAAGTAGTGCTCTCGTCCATCAAGATCCGCATAATAATCTGCTAATTGTTTAAGGGCCGTT
The DNA here is from genome assembly GCF_016055135.1 of Thermoactinomyces sp. CICC 10521. Taxonomy (NCBI): domain Bacteria; kingdom Bacillati; phylum Bacillota; class Bacilli; order Caryophanales; family Thermoactinomycetaceae; genus Thermoactinomyces; species Thermoactinomyces sp. CICC 10521. The sequence continues at coordinate 1,116 of NZ_JAECVZ010000042.1, forward strand.
AACCTCAAACCTTTACATAGATCAATGTATTTAGGCCCCGAGAATTCATAAGTGACACGATTCAGTACAACCATTCTGGGATGTGAAAAGAATGTTTGAAGACCATCTTTCATTTCCAAAGTCAAATCAATTATTTTCCCTACTGTTAACCCATCCTTCCTCATCATAAAATAAAAATTCATCCTCACCAAAACCGCAACTGATATCTTAAGGTTCATTTGCTGTAAAGGTAAGGATGATTATTTCACTGAGTTTATTCATTGTCCAGTTCAAATATTTCAGCACCATCAAGATAAGGACGTAGTGCTTTGGGGATATAGATTGATCCATCTGCTTGTTGATGATTTTCAAGAAGCGGGATTAGGATTCGTGGTGACGCAACCGCAGTATTGTTTAATGTGTAACAGAATTTTGATCTTCCGTTTTCGTCTTTATATTTAATTCCTGAGCGCCGAGCCTGAAAATCATAAAACGATGAACACGAGTGTGTCTCGCTATATTTCTTCCTGCTCTGCATCCATGTCTCAATATCATGCTTTTTAACCTGGCCTTGTCCCATATCGCCAGTGCAAACTTCTACTACTCGGTAAAGCAGTTCCAATAGCTTAAGAATCTCTTCGGCATTAGAAAGCAACTCATAATGAATTTGCTCAGATACGGCTGGATCTGCCGGAGCTGATTGCATTTATTGAAGAACATTGGTACTCCTTCTATTTCTCGCAAAAAATACAGGCTTTAAACTACTCTCACTATCCCCATCATAAATCTGCTTTTTTATCTGACTTAGGGAAAAGGGGCCCGCATTCCCCTTTCCCCAAATGATCCATAAAACAAAAACCCTGCTACTTCCTTGCAGCAGGGTAACTCTTCTCAGATCTTGAGCTCGCCCAATCTTACCAACTCCACCACGGCTTGGGACCGTCCTTTCACATTCAACTTTTGCATGACATTACTGATGCGTACCTTTTGCAAACTTTGGGACGGGATTTTATTGCGAATGGTGTCTCAGACAATGGGTTATAAGATCCTTATTTATTGGGTTCCCACTTTTCTCTCAAATATCGGACTGGAACAAACTCCGTTAACCAAACCCCATTGGCCGATTGGAGAAAACGTATACCCATCGCGATGCATCTCTCTGGCTAGATCCTGCAGTATTATTGGGGACCAATGTCTCTCAAATAAGTCCCAAGCCAGCTAATGAAAGAGAGCCGGCATCATGTGCATCTGTCAGGAGATCCCGTTACCGTCCGCGCCTTTTTGAGCCAGAAAGTTCAATGTTCCAGATACCCCCGACGTGAAATTAGCTTTATAGTTATATGTTACATATGGACAGCCTGACCGATGGCACTGAGTACAGCTTCATGGACGGCTTCGGAGAGAGTGGGATGGGCGGCGATGAAATCTTCCATTGCATCAACAGTCATTTCAGCGTGAAGCATCATCGTTCCTTCTCCAATTAATTCTGTGGCATGTGGCCCAACAATAGAAAGACCGATAATTTCTTGGAATTCCGGATTAACCATCACTTTCACTTTGCCAATTTGCTCATTGTGAATCAATGCTTTTCCATTCGCTGAAAAAAGAAACTCTCCGATAAGGATATCCCCGTATTCAGCTCTTGCTTCTTTTTCTGTCAACCCGACTGCGGCAATCTCCGGCCATGTGTAAATACAGCGTGGGATCACACGATAGTTGATCGTTTTCTTCTTTCCGCATGCGTTTACTGCGGCCACCATACCTTCATGAAAAGCCACATGTGCCAGTTGAACACCGCCGATCACATCACCACAGGCGTATATGTGTGACACATTTGTTTGCAACTGTTTATTGACTTCGACTCCCCTGCTCGTATAACGAACACCGGCCCGTTCCAGTCCCAACTCTGTTACTCGCGGTTTCCTTCCAATAGATACCAGAACAAGATCAGCCGCAATCTCTTCCACCTGTCCTTCTTTCTGCAAGGTTACCCTCTTTGTTTCACGATCCAATTGTTTGACTGTTGCCACGGTGTGTATGACGACACCTTCTGTTTGCAATTGTTTTTTCAAAAGGGCCGCCGTATCCGTATCCTCCTGTGGAAGGATTTGACCGGCCGCTTCTATGATCGTTACCTTACTGCCTAACCGGCTGAATATACTGGCAAATTCACACCCGATTACACCTCCGCCGATAATGAGAAGGGATGAAGGAATCTCTGATAATTTGAGAGCTTGTTTGCTGTGGATGATCCATTGGCCGTCAAAAGGAGCAAAGGGCAACGCGATTGGTTCTGAGCCTGTCGCGATTATGATTCGATCGGCCGAAATTTCTTCTTTCCCTTCAGCAGTTTCCACTTGTAGGTTTTGATCGTTTAAAAAAGCGGCTTTTCCCCTCACTACCCGGATTTGATTTTTTTTCATCAAATATCTGATCCCCATGACCAATTTTTTTACAACTTTGTTTTTATACTGTTGCACCCGTTTCCAGTTCAGATATACTTGATCTGAAGGTACCTCGATACCGAAATGATCCGCATGTTTCACCCTGTCGTACACGTTTACACTTTCCAGTAATGACTTTGTCGGCATACAACCTTCATTTAAACACGTCCCCCCCAGTTCCGCCTCTTCAATAAGAATGACTTGTTTACCTAATCGGGCCGCCGTTATAGCGGCCACATAGCCGGATGGTCCCCCACCGATAACTGCAATAGTACTCATGGCTTACCCTCCCTTCTAAAACAACAGACTATAAGGTTGTTCGAGATAATGTTTTACAGTTGCAAGAAACTGGGCTGCTGGGGCTCCATCAAGGACACGATGGTCAAATGTTAAACTTAACGGCAATAATCTGCGGCGTTGCAAAGATTCTCCAATATATACAGGTACATCTTGAACTGCACCGACACCGAGAATCCCTGCTTCCGGTGGATTGAGTATGGGAGTGAACACCTCTACTCCATAGGCGCCCAGATTGGTAATAGTAAACGTCGATCCTTTCATTTCTTCTGCATTTAATTGACTACTGCGTGCACGCCTTCCAAGGGATTTGATCTCTTTAGCCAGTTCGATAAGAGAAAGGCGTTCGGCATGACGGATCACAGGAACCACCAACCCTTTCTCAAGGGCGACAGCAATTCCCAAATGCACATATGGATAAGTATAGATGCTGTCATCGATCCAAGAGCTGTTCATTTGTTTATGCTTCTGCAGGGCGAGTACAACGGTTCGGGCAATAAAATCGGTGATGGTCAGTTTCAGTTCGTAACGGGTGTACACTTCTTCTTCCATATGTTTTTGTAACAGAAGCAAATCACTTACATCTGCGGTCATGGTCATGGAAAGCTGAGCACTCTGCTGCAAGCTTTCAAACATGCGCGTAGCAATCACTTTTCTCATTCCGCTGACAACCTTGCGCTCTGCAGAAATGTGATTCTCCTCCATTTCTCGTGCAAGATCTGCCACAGCACTTTCATTCTCAGGTAACAAGGGTTGTCTCTGAATGGACGTTGGGGAAATGCTCGCCTTGTCGGCGATTGCTTTTTCTACATCTTCCTTTGTAATACGTCCCTGCGGGCCTGTACCGACCAATGTTTGAATATCCAGACCGGCCGACTCTGCCATTTTACGGGCAATAGGTGTGATTTTTATTTTACTAGTCTTAACCGGTGGCACCGAGTTTGAAACCAATTGAGCCGATTCAGCAACTGCCGTCACTTCTTCCTTAGCAGTTAAAGAAGGTTGACTCTTCTCTTCCATTTCTACTTTTTCTCCCGGCGCGCCTATGTAGCCAATCACTGTTCCGACCGGAACGACTTCCCCGTTTGGAACAGTGATATCCAGCAGGATTCCGTCAGCGGATGCTTCCACTTCCAGTTCGATTTTTTCTGAGCTGATGATAACGACGACATCCCCTTTTTGTACCGGGTCCCCCATATCTTTTTTCCATTCGACAACTGTTCCTTCATTCATTCCCATTCCAAGTTTCGGCATAATCACTTCACTGGCCATCTTCGGTCCCTCCTTTTTTAAAAAAGAGGTGAAGAACTTGCCTCACCTCTTATCCTCTTCATCGATCTGAAACTGCGAGTATGTTTTCATCACCGATCAATTTAGAAACCGTTTGTATAACTTTCTTCGGTGTTGGCAAATAGAGTTCTTCTAGAGCAGGAGAAAATGGTACGGGTGTGTGCGGTGCGGTAATTCTTTTAATAGGGGCATCCAACAGATCAAACCCCTTGTCCGCAACAAGGGCGACAATATCTGTAGCTACACTGCAACGAGGGTTGGCTTCATCGATGACGATCAGACGATTCGTTTTTTCCACAGAAGCGAGAATGGTCTCTTCATCCAACGGAGAGAGGCTACGGGGATCAACCACCTCAATTTCAATCCCCTGTTTCGCAAGGATTTCTGCCGCTTGGAGAGCCGTGTGCACCTGTTTGCCGATAGCAACAATCGTAAGATCGGAACCTTCCCGTTTGATATCCGCTTTTCCCAATGGAATGATATAATGCCCTTCAGGCACCTCACCTTTTATGTTGTAAAGGGTTTTGTCTTCAAAGAATACAACCGGATCGTTATCAGCGATGGATGAAAGGAGCAGTCCCTTGGCATCCGCAGGTGTGGAAGGAACCACCACTTTCAATCCCGGGATATGCGTGAAAAGCGCATACAGACTTTGCGAATGTTGTGCGGCTGCACGAAATCCTGCGCCATGCATGGTACGAATCGTTAAGGGAACCTGTGCTTTCCCGCCAAACATGTAACGTAATTTGGCACACTGATTCATGATTTGGTCGAGACAGGAACCAACAAAATCGTTAAACATCAACTCGGCAATCGGTCGCAGCCCAGTCGCTGCCGCCCCCACGGCCGCACCAATAAAAGCAGCTTCGCTGATTGGCGTGTCCAGAACACGATTACGTCCGAATTCCTGTACCAACCCTTTAGTAACTCCCAATACGCCTCCCCACGCTTCATCATCCTGCAGATGATCAACCTGCGCTCCTCCGGCCACGTCCTCCCCCAGCAAAATCACGTTTTCATCCTCTCGCATCGCCAGTCTCATAGCTTCATTAATAGCATCGGAAAAACTAATTTTTCTGCTCATGTTCTACACCTCCAACATTATTTGTAAGAGACATAAACATCCGTTAAGAGATCATCTGCAGACGGATAAGGACTTTCTTCTGCGAATTGCACAGCTTCTGAAATCGCTTTCTCAACATCGTGATCTATGCGTTCAAGCTCCTGTTCGGTTAACAGATTGTTTGACAAAATATAATGGCGAAAGATTTGGATGGAGTCTCTCTCATACAGATTTGTTTGCTTCTCCTCTTCATTTTTGTACTTTTGCGCGTCTCCCTCAAAATGACCGTAATTGCGGTAGGTTTTACATTCGATCAACGTGGGGCCTTCTCCGTTTCGCGCTCTAATGATCGCTTCTTGCGCCGCCTTATATACAGCTATTACATCTTTTCCGTCCACAATCACACCGGGAATGTTATAACCAGCCGCCCGCTGGGCGATATCGGTACAACTGGATGCATAATCGAATGGAGTAGCCTCCGCATAACCGTTGTTTTCTGCGACAAAGATGACCGGCAATTTCCAAATGGCTGCCAAGTTGATCCCTTCATGGAAAGTTCCTTGGTTATTAGCTCCATCTCCAAAGAAACAAACAGATACTGCATTTGTCCCCTTCAACTTCGCCGTCAATGCAGAACCGCATGCAAGAGGAAATCCTCCGCCTACAATCCCATTGGCACCAAGCATTCCTTTTTCCAGATCAGCAATATGCATAGAGCCTCCTTTCCCTTTGCACAGTCCCGTGACTTTTCCGTATATTTCCGCCATCATGCCGTTTAGATCGCATTCTTTGGCAATACAATGACCATGTCCACGGTGAGTACTTGTAATGCTATCTTTTTCATTCAAATGGGCGCATACCCCAACAGCCACCGCCTCCTCGCCCGCGTACAAGTGAACAAAACCAGGCAAAATACCGCGGGCAAACAGTTCATGAACACGGTCTTCAAACTTGCGGATTTCCACCATTTTTTGATACATCCAAATCGCTTGATCACGCGATAATTCCTTTTTTTGCCCCTTGGTCATATTCATGATCGTCTCCCCCTATCGTTGGTTGATGATGCCGAACTTGACAGGTGACTTGCAGGTTTCGTTCGAATGCTGTAACCAGCTGTTGTTGAACCATCGACATATCCGGTGCATATCCTAACTCTTTGGCAAGTGAAGTGACACCAAACTGAGCCAATCCACAAGGGATAATATTCTGAAAGTGAGTGAGATTCGGCTGTACATTCAATGCCAGACCGTGAAACGTTACCCCCCGGCTAACCCCGATACCGATGGCACAGATTTTACGGTCTTGAATCCAAACTCCCGGATATCCTTCTTTCCGCTGTCCTTCTATGTTGTAAAAGGATAAGACATCACACACCATTTGTTCCAAAAGACGCACAAACCCGATCGGTGTGAGTTCGGCCTCCCGAAGATGGATCATAGGATAGGCCACCAGTTGGCCCGGACCATGATATGTGATATCCCCGCCGCGATTGCAACGATAAATCCCGAACCCTTGTTGCTTCAGTTCATCCGGTGGGTATAACAGATGCTCCCATTTTTGGTTGGAACCCATCGTATAGGTTGGTGGATGTTCAAGCAAGAAAAGAGAATCTTCGATTTCACCTTTCTTACGCTTTTCCACGAATTCTTTTTGCCAGCGAAGAGCTGTCTCATAGTCCACCTCCTGGCATATATAAACCTGCAAACCTTTCACCTCCTTGCACTTATTCATCATGCAAATCCGATGCCAATTCGATTTATTTTAATTCTCCTGTTTTTTCGCGAGATTTTCTGTGTAAGATCAGTTTCACGTTAAGACGAGATGAGACATCTGTCTCATTCTGTCTCACTTTGTTAAAACAAAAAAACCATGTCACCTGAGATGACATGGTTTATAACTGGTACTTTTGCAGTCTGCGGTAAAATGTACTACGCGGAATGTTTAGCAATTTGGCTGCCAAAGAAGCGTTTCCGCCCGTTTTTTGTAGGGCCTGAATGATTTCCTGCTTCTGTAATTCTTCGCGGAAGGTAAGAGGTTTCTCTTGTTTAACGCAACTTGGACCCCTTGATATAATATTCTTTCTATGAACGAATAGATGCTCTACAAGAGAAGGATCCGGTGTATTTCCTCCTGAAAGGATGCGCAGCCGTTCCAAAACATTAAAAAGTTCACGGATATTTCCTGGCCAATCATATTCGACTATTTTCTCCATGATCACTCCTGGTATTTCCACATTCCAGTGATTCTTCCTGCAATAATAACGGATCAGGTAGGGGATGTCTTCTTTCCGTTCCCGTAAGGCAGGAACATGGATAGGAAAAACATAAAGACGGTAAAAAAGATCTTCACGAAAGGTTCCTTCTTGTACCATTTGGCGAAGATCGCGATGAGTGGCGGTAATCACACGGATATTTAGAGGAATCTCTTTCTTTCCGCCAATAGGTGTAACCTCCCTCTCCTGCAAGACGCGTAACAATGCAACCTGCATCGCAGGGGAAATCTCGCCGATTTCATCGAGAAAAATGGTTCCGTGATTAGCCTGTTCAAATTTCCCTTGGTGACCTTGACGGCGCGCTCCGGTAAACGCACCTTCTACATAACCGAACAATTCACTTTCCATCAGGTCACGGGGAATCGCCCCGCAGTTAACAGCAATAAAGGGTCCGTTTTTATATGCGCTGTTTTGATGGATCGCACGGGCAATCCACTCTTTTCCTGTTCCACTTTCCCCATAAATATGAACATTCGCCTCTGTACAGGCGACTCGTTCCATATCCCGTAATGTCCGTTGAAACGCTTCACTTGTTCCTGTTTCTCCCGGAAAAAAGAAAGAGACAGAAGCTTCTTTTATTTCCTTTGTATACGGGAGTATTTTCTGCTTTGTATATATCAGGTGAATGCAAAAGCCGATGTGTCCACCGTGACGATAGGAGTATAAAGGGGTACATCTCCGTTCCATGTATCCAAATTCCTTTAGATCCTTGACTTGCATCATCTCCCATTGTGGAACCTCGGTTCGCACATTCTGGCTGGCACAAACAATCCGTTTCTTGCGGTTACAAATCACTACGGGAATATTCGTATGCAGCAAATCGAAGGACTGCTGAATCAGTTCCAAACGGTCATTTTGTTTACGAATTTCCCATTCGCGTTCGATTGCGTATGCAGTCGAAACAACTGCACCGAGTGTAAGGGGATGATGGTATTGAACGGGACTGGATACATTGATCACTCCCAATATGGTCCCTTCATCATTACAAATAGGAGCGGCAGAGCAAGTCCATTGCTGAGAAGCCAGGGAGTAATGCTCAGAACCGACCACCGTTATAGGCTCCTTTATAATCAACGAGGTTCCGATTGCATTGGTCCCTACTTCCTCTTCAGTCCATTTTACGCCCTCGATAAAGTTGATTCTTTGTGCCAAGCGCAGCACTTCTTTATCTCCCTTTATGGTTAGTACATATCCTTGCGGATCAATCAATAAAACAATGGAATGAGAGCCTTTGATATACTTGAGTAATTTATCTACATAGGGAATGGCAATGTCAAGAAGTAATGCGTTTTCTTTCTTTCGGCGCTGAAACGGTTCATTGGTCAGAACTTGCTTCCCCTCACCCGAGTGCGGATTGACACCCTCTTTTTTACAACGTAACCACGATTCTGAGATGCGTTTTTGTAATCGTGAAGCGTCCAATACACCCTCTTGCACAAACCGTTTCCATACGCGTTGTGAAACGGTACCAAATGTCATTATGTACCTGCTCCTTTCTTAATTAGGTACATCACTATGAGGGAGGAAAAATATGAGGGTTACATTGAGTAAAAAACGTTTAAAATTTGATAACTAAATAACATCGTTTGACACATGTACCAAAGCGGAAAAGGTTCAGATAATGTACGAGACGGTTAATTCTATTCTCCTTGAACTTATGTTTTTTGCCATTTTAGTTTAATAAAGTAAGCGGTTTCATTTTCTAGAATTTTTCTCATCACAGATCATTGAATTACTTTAGAAAGTGAGTGCTTGAAGCCCGGACTTAAAGCTCTCTAGTCATCGTAGATTATATACAATGCTGTTATCCGAAATATCTAAATAATTAAATTAAATAGTCCAATTGTTCCGAATTGAGTGGTTACTCTTATAGAATTACGAAATCAACCTATATTGCTGCAGCCTTGAGTAAATATATCCAATAATATTTTATCCAGAAAATTATTGATGGTAAAGGGCAAATCGGCTCTCAAAAGCGTACCCGAAACCGTTTATAGCCGTATACAGGCGAATATCTTGGGTAACGATATATTGTCAAAACTTTGTAATAGTACCTCACAAAAGCATTGAAATCTTCTCCGCTCCGAATCTTTCTGGGTTATAAGCACACAAGGCGGTTCTCAACACCTCTACGACATATTTTGGGAGAAACAACTCATGTTTGTAGATATTAAAATATCTGTTTGTTGCCCTATTTCCACTATTAGTGCCTTATAGCGCTCCATTTTAAAACACGACAGTTTACTGTGTAAGGTTCTCCAAATTAATAGAATCAAAGAGGAAATCGGTATGAAGCGTCGCAGATGGACCCCAGAGGAAAAAATGATTATTGTCTTAGTTGGGTTCACAGCCACCCCCCTATTACCGTGGACTTGTGCAAAGTCGGGAAAAAGGGGCTCGCATTCCCCTTTCCTCAAATGATCCATACAACAAAAACCCTGCTACTTCCTTGCAGCAGGGTCATTCATCTCAAATCTTGAGCTCGCCCAATCTTACCAACTCCACCACCGCCTGAGAACGGCCTTTGACTGCCAATTTCTGCATGACGCTACTGATGCGTACCTTTTGCAAACTTTGGGACTAGAGTTTAATTTACTTCTTCTTGATTCATAGGATTGGAAAAGATGAAACATACCAGCGATGCTAAGAATTAAGTTGAGTTTTTCGAAACTATTACGATTTAAATGATACAGAGACAGTGTAATGCTACCCTCGTAATGCGACAAAATCAAGCAATTTGAGTGGAGAGTTCTCTAGAATAAGCTTCCATAGGGGTCAAGTATCCGAGTGCAGGATGCACTCGTGAGCTTGATGACAACCCCCAAGCTTTTTTCGTAAGAAAAGGGCTTGGGGGTTGTATATTTCAGGGAAATAAACAGATTAAGGAAAATAAATTTATCGATCAACCAGATCAGAAAGCTTTTTCCTCTCTTCGAGAGGAGCAAGGCTAATTTTTTGATGTTTTGGGTAACGGCAGTTAGGAGGCATTGCTCCCTAACTTTGGCAAGCCCCCTGAAGCGTGCGTAACGAAGACCATGAAGTTCCTTTGCGTCAGCAAAGCTGCGCTCAATGGTTTCGCCACGTCGTTTGTATAGTTGTTTTCCTCTTTCACTTAAACGGTTTTTTCGAACCCACTCCTTGGCGTTTTCCCACACATGTCGAGTCACGACCTTTTGATGGGTTTTGGAGCGAGTACAACGGGAAAGGAACGGACAGTTCTGGCACACATTTGGGTTTGACTTGTATTCGCGGTATCCTGAGCGATTTGTGGTCGAATAGCGGAGTTCATGCTTGGCGGGGCAAAGATATACATCTTTTTCAGGTATGTACTTAAATTGCCATTTATGAAAAAGGCCTTTCTTCGGTCGGAAACGTCGATGAGCAATCACTGTAAAAATGTTCCGTTTCATCAGTTCCTGACAGATGGGCATAGTGAGATATCCGGCGTCTAATGCGACTTCCTCGACGAGGAAGTCGAACCGGTTAATTTGTCGATCCAAACGTTCCAAGTACGGGATAGAGTCATGAACGTTTCCAGGTGTAACGAAAACATCCGTAATGAAATTGTATTTTCCATCTACTGTCCGGTGATCCAGGTAAAAGAAGCCCTCCGGTTTTCCGTCACGAACCATGTACCCGCTGTCCGGATCGGTTTTGCTGATCCGGATTTCTTTTTCTTCCAATTTTACTTGTTTTTTTTAAACGGATCTTTTCCGTGCTGAATCCGGTCTTCGTCGATGGCTTTCTCCAGCTCTTCCATGTAGCTTTTTGGGGTAACCGTCACCTTTTGTTTCTTGAACTTACTTTTACTGGCGTTCGCTTTTAAGAAGGTGGAATCGCTGAACAATTGTTTTCCTTCAATAAATCCATGTTGAATCGCTTGAATGACGATTTCATCGAAGATCTCTTGGTAAATTTGAGACTGTTGAAAACGCCGGCGGCGGTTTTGGCTGAAAGTGGAGTGGTGAGGAACTGGATCTGTCAGGGAAAGCCCTACAAACCAGCGATAAGCGATATTTACCTTAATTTCCTCAATCAAGCGTCTTTCAGAGCGAATGCCAAACAGATACCCGATGAGCAACATTTTGAACAACATGACAGGATCAATGCAAGGGCGACCGTTGTCTTTGCAATACAACGGCCGACATTTATCGGCGATAAACGAAAAGTCAATCGTTTCATTGATTTTTCTTAGCAAATGATCTTGAGGGACAAGGTCCTCTATGTTGACCGTTTCGTGTTGAAATTCTCTGGATGCGTTGGTTCTGAACATAGGAAACCTTCCTTCGGAATGTTTTCCATTCCAATTCGACAGAAAAAGGCTGTTGACCTTCTTTTGTCAACAGCCTCCCGAGTGCAGAATGCACTCGTTCATAGTTGTAAAAACAGATATATCGATCAAGAGAAGCTTTTGCTTCTTCTAACGAACGGTATTCATTGGGCCATATAAAAAAGGTCAGAAATTTGTTAATTATACACCTGAATTCAAAATGAAAGCAGTTCGACTCTATCTGGAGGAAGGGCTAAGCTATCAAGCGGTTGCGAATCAATTGGGGGTTCCTTCAGACACTCAGATCAAACAATGGGTGAAGAAATACAGAAATGGGAAATCTTTGGAAGATCAGCGTCAGAGAGGATTACGCAAGCCAGCTTGGCGAACTGGCCGCCCGAAGACGAAGTTTGCAAGTATCGAAGAAGAGCTGGCCTATCTGAAAGCGGAGGTAGAGTACTTAAAAAAGCGATATCCCTATCTTCACGGAAAGAGGTGATTGCGAAGAAGACTTGATTCGAAATTATTGAGTCATTACATAGGAAATATCGGCTGTCATGGCTGCTAGAGATTGCCGAGGTATCTCGAGCAGGCTTCTACAAGTGGCGTAAGGCTCGTGAGCGTGCCTATGGGCACGCTCAACAGGAACACGTCTTAAAAGAGCATATCATGACCATTCATCGTCTCCGTCCCTACTATGGCTATTTACGGATGACAGTGGCTCTTCGAAAGGAAGGTTTCCATATTAATCACAAACGCGTCTATCGTTTGATGAAGGAATTGGGAATCCGTTCTGTCATCCGTAAAAAGAGACGATTCTACGGAAAGCAGGCATCCATTGTGTACCCAAACCGGCTGAACCGAAAGTTCAGCGCTACTGCGCTGAATGAAAAATGGGTGACGGACATTACATATTTGCCTTTCAACGGTGGCTTTGTCTACCTTTCTGTAATTCAAGATTTATACAACAACGAAATTCTTGCTTATCATGTTTCCGAGCGTAATAATCTTTCCTTGGTCCTTAACACACTGGAGAAGGCTTGCAAAAACAGAGACGTAACAGGTCCCCTGATTCGTTCTGATCAAGGATACCAGTACACGTCTAAACAGTACCAGATGAAACTCGAACAATTGGGAATGATCGGAAGTCATTCACGTAAAGGAAGCTGCTTAGATAATGCCTGTATCGAATCGTTTTTTTCGCATCTCAAGTCTGAAATATCGTTTGTTTATGCACCGAAAACACTCAATGAGCTTCTTCGAATTCTTGACCAATACATCACATTCTACAACCATGAACGTTCCCAAAAACGATTAGGCGATCGCTCCCCTGTCGAATACCGGGAAGCGATCGCCGCATAAACAATAGGCTTTATTTACATAGTCTACTTCACAAGGTCAAGTCCAGTGGAAATCGGCTTTTTTTATTAGTGTTGACTTATCCGTTTAAGTTTTTTTTGGAATAGATTATAAATATAATCACCTTTCCTACGATCCACACTTGCTGTTACTTCTGTTAATGGACAAATTACCGGAACTTTTCCATTCGGTACAATAATTACTGGCAGTTCATAAAACACATTATCTGGATCATCCAAATAAAGCTTCCACTTGCCATTTAAATTTCTTCGATATACTTCTCCAACATATCGAGCCAGTGAGTCTAACAAAGACTTTTCACTTTCTTTCAATATATCCCCTACTGTAGCATAATTTTCTAAAATCCAGCCTTCAATCCTCAACAATGATTCTGGGCTAAAATCAAGTTCTAATTCCTTTGGCATTTTTTCAATAAACCGATCAAGTATATCTCCCATTTCCATTAGCCAATATTGAAACAAGTCATTTTTTGCTTCGTGATCATTTACCATCTGAAATGCTACCGCCTTTCCCAATAAACTTAAATTTAATTCCAGCCTTTTTTAGTGCCTCTTTAAGAGGCTCACTTGCATCCGCATTTTCAAACACCCAAGTAATATCCCAACCTTCCTCATGGACTAAGTACTCATCCCTTTGTATCTCCCATTTTATCTCTTCTGAAAGATAGAAATAACCCTTTCCATCTGAAACGGCTCTAGTCTTATGTTCAATTCCTTTTTTTAATGCTTTATCAGCAATATCTAAACGTCTAAGATGCCCATCAGCCATAACTGTAACTTCTCTTTGACCCCAGCCCAGTTTTTTATGGAACTCATCCATCGCCTTATTCGCATTTTTTGCTCGATTCATATTTAAATCATAGACTTTGCTCCAACGCTCATAATCCCAATCTCCACCGGACTCCTTATATTCCTTCCAACGTTGGGCTTTATGTTCAACTGTGCCAGCAACTAATTTTTTCGAGGTATCAGCACCACCGCCGCCCGTTCCTTCTTTATCCGGTGAATATAAACATTTAATTTCAAAAGAATTTGTAGCTATTGCGAAGTAGCCCGGCGATTGATTGTACGCGAAGCAATTATCCAAATTCTTGACGATCGGAATCTTGGCCAACAGCGGTTTGATTGATGCTGTGGCTTTATCGATCACTGGTTGGGCAAAACTGACAACCCCTACCATTCCTGCTCCGAATAAACCGGCGAAAAACGCCATTTTCCAATTAATCTTTCGACCGTGCAACAGGTCATCGGCAATGCTTGTTCCCGCACCCTCTACCGAACCGATAAACCCCGCTTTGGAGAAAATCTTTTGAAATGGACCAGGCAGTTTACTGATCAACTTGCCTCCGTATCTAACGAGGGGGCCAAAAACTCGAGATTCTGCTACTCCTGTCAGCAGTTTCCTTCCGATCCCACTCGCCAAGCCTCGGGAAACCCCTACAGCGATGCCATCTCCAATCGGGCCAAGCAATCCACCGATCGCCGCATCCATGAAGGTGTTTTTATCAATTTTCCCACCGTTCATCAAAACACTCATGATAAAAGACAAAGCAACACCGGCGAGAATCTCTTCCCCCAAAGGCGGGACCAAACATAACGCGATCCCTACGATTACAACGGCTGTAAAAGCTACATATTCTTTGTATTTTACAATCCAATCCCAAGCGGATGACAACCCATCTACAACGACTTTCGTGATCTGGTCGCAGACCTTACAAATCCAGTCCCATGCTTTGGAACAGAACTCCTTTGTTTTATTCCAGGCGCTGGAGACGGTTTCCTTCGTCCACTTCCATGCATGAGAGACTGGCTTGGTAAGCCAATCCCAAGTTCCATGCTCTTTTTGGGGCGTCTGAGACAATGACGATTCTTTCTCCGGCGCCGGGCCTTGTTTCACCTTTTCAAAGTGGTCATTCACTTGAGGAACGTTAAAGCTGCCCCCACTGGCATAAACTTGACTGCTACCCAAAATGTCTATGCCAACAAATGCAAAGAGAAAAACGATGATGAAGAGTTGGAAAACTTTACAGTTAAGTCCGTATAATTGTGTAAAAATGGCAGCTGCGAAAAATAATTGAGCCATGGTGAAATTCCTCGGTTAGAATAGCAGTTGGCAAACATTCCCAAACAAGGAGGGTTTCACAATGGCTCAATACCAGATTACCGTAGATTCAGAGATTTTGCATCACCTGTTTTTGAAAGATT
>NZ_JAECVZ010000043.1:0-16216 GCF_016055135.1 Thermoactinomyces sp. CICC 10521
GGATGAATTCGTCCTGAACATAGAAACCTTCCTTCGGAATGTTTTTTTATACCTTTTCAACAAAAAAGGCTGTTGACCTTCTTTGTCAACAACCTCTGCCTGGCGCTATGCCAGGCTTACTTCTTCCTCCACCTTCACCCGCACCGGCAATTCCACCATGAAGACCGTTCCTACGCCCAATTGGCTTTTAACGGAAACATTCCCTCCATGAGCATTGACCAAATGCTTGACAATCGACAAGCCCAATCCAGTGCCGCCCGATTGTCCGCGGGTGCGTGCTTTATCCGCTTTGTAAAAACGTTCAAAGACAAACGGCAAATCTTCCTCGGGAATTCCGGAACCCGTATCCTCCACATCCAAATGGATCATCCCGTCCTGCTCATAGACATGGACACAGACAGATCCTTCCGGCGGGGTATGGCGGATCGCATTGTCAATCAGGTTCGTCAACACCTGTTCAATTTTATCCCCATCCCAATAGATGCAAGGCAAATTCTCTTCAATCTTCGCGGAGAGATGAACCTGTTTCTCCCTGGCAAGTGCCTGGAATTTGCGAATGATCCGCTGCACAAAATCATACAGGGAACGTTCGGTTGGCACGATTTGAATATGGCCGGCCTCCATGCGCGCCAAATCAAGCAATTCCCGCACCAGCCGTCCCATCCGCTGGGACTCCTCGTTAATCACCTGAGCGATCTCGCGGCGCTCTTCCGGTGTTTCCGCGATGTCATCCATCAGTGCTTCGCTGTAGCCCTGCAACATCGCCAGCGGTGTGCGGAGTTCGTGCGACACATTTGCAACAAAATCCTTGCGCATTTTCTCCAGCCGGCGCTCTTCCGTCACATCGCGCAGCACTGCGACCACTCCGCGCACCTGATCCCGGTCATAGAGAGGGGACATGACCACGACCCAGGTTCTCCCCTGCTCGGTTATATCCCCTGTATGCTCTTTGTTGTCTTCGATCACCTTGTCAAAATACACTTGCATGGGAGGAGGAAGTGTGTTCTCTTTAATCTGTCCCTTCCACGTGGACAGAAAACGTCCGGCAACCGGGTTGCTCAAAATAATTTTTCCATAACGGTTAATGGTCAAGACACCGTCCGTCATGCTGCGGAGAATACTGAACAATTGCTCTTTTTCCTGGGACAGCTGATGAATCGAATCTTCCAGTTGCGATGCCATGCGATTAAATGTCAAGGCCAGTTCCGCCACTTCATCCCGTTCGTGATACCGCACCGGCACCCTGATGGAGAATTCCCCGCGAGCCATTTTTTCCGCCGCTTTTTTAATCTGGATCAGCGGCTGGGAAATGCGCGTGGACAAGAAGAATGCAAAAACAGTGGTCAGGGCGATGCCGATCAGAGCCGAGTAAAAAATCCAGCGTTTGATATCCGTTTCGCTCAATTGCTCCTGCGTTTGATACAGGACAATCGCACCCGTCGTTTTGCCATCCTTGATATAGGGAACAGCGACCAGCAGGATATCATTTTTAAACAGACTGAAGTCCGTCGGATCTTTCTCTAGCGTGATTTTTCCCCTTTTGAAAACACGCTCGCCGTGAAGCACTTTTTGAATGTCCTCTTTTTTCAAAACCTCTTGCCATGGAACATCCGGCACCTTTGGCGAAACGCCAACCGGACTCACCGCTCCGCTCGGGTCCAGCAATACGATATATGTATGGAACAGTTCGGACACTTTTAAAACGTTATTCAAATACTGGGTATGGTCAGGAACCGTTTTTGTCAGATTGGACTGAATTTCCGTCGCCAGGTTTTCCAGGCTCTTTAACTGATCCTTCCCATACGTATTTTCCACCTGCTCGCTCAAAAACAAACTGAGAAGCACCAATACCATGGATACCAACACGATGATGGTCAGCCAAAGCTTTCCCACAACACTTCGTAAAATCACTCTTTTGGCACCTCTAACTTATACCCGACTCCCCAGACTGTTGTGATCATTTTCGCAGCCTTGGCGGAAGCCCGGTTGAGTTTTTCGCGCAGACGTTTCACATGGGTATCAACTGTGCGCAAATCGCCGAAAAACTCATAATGCCACACATCACGAAGAAGTTGTTCCCTGGTGAATACTTTATCCGGCGATTTGGCCAGATAGTACAGCAGCTCATATTCTTTGGGCGTCAATTGGATTTTCCGGCCGCCTGCTTTTACTTCATGGGCATCGTGGTCAATCGTGAGTTCAGGGAAAACAATCACATTATGGGTTTCCGTATCCGTCGTCAAAAACGCCGTAGCCGACGTCCGGCGCAACACCGCCTTGACCCGGTGCACCAATTCGCGCGGGCTGAACGGTTTCACCACATAATCATCGGTCCCTGCCTCAAACCCTTCGACCCGGTTGGTCTCCTCCCCTCTCGCCGTCAACATGATGATCGGGGTGGCTTTCTTCTTCCGAATTTCCGCACAAACCTCCAATCCATCCATCCCCGGAAGCATCAAATCGAGCAGAATGAGATCATAGTTGTTCTCAAAAGCCAGTTCCAGCGCCTTTTCCCCATTTTCCGCCTCTTCGATGTGGTATCCTTCCCTCTCCAGATACATTCTTAGCAGGCGGCGGATGCGATCTTCATCATCCACCACCAGAATGTGATATTGCTTTTCCATATTCCTTGTTCACCTCTGCTGTCACCAAAAATTTACGCATAAGAATGTAATCCCGAGATGACCAAATTAATTGCGATCAGGTTGATCATGATAATCACAAAACCGCCTACTGCAAGCCAGGCGGATTTCAGCCCGTGCCATCCTCTGGAGAGCCGCAAGTGCAGGTAGGCGCTGTAGAACAGCCATGTAATCAGAGCCCATACTTCTTTCGGATCCCAACTCCAAAAATGGCCCCAGGCCTCCTGTGCCCAGATCATGGCGAAAATGAGCGCTCCCAATGTAAAGATGGGAAACCCGATCGCAATTGAACGATAACTGATTTCGTCGACCAAATCGAGATTCAGGTTTTTTACAAGCGGATGCAGGATTTCCCGCAAGCTTTTACGCGCAAACAGGCGAATGAGCGCGTACAAAATCAAACCGCTGAGCACAGACCAAATCACGGAATTAAACTTACTCGCTGCCTTGTTTCCTTTCATCCAGACCGGCGCTTCAAACAAAGGTTTTTTCAGGCCCAGGAAAGAATCCATGTTCATCACTTTCCCGTCGTGCGGACCGACCAAAGGCGGTAACGTATATTCTTCCACCGTCGGCTGTCCGTCGACAATGTGACTCAGTTTGGCATCATAATGAACAGCAGCGAAAGCAAAGCTGGTCACACTAAACGAGACAAACATGAGCACAACGGTTAATGTGATTTCGAGCCAAAGCGCATTGGCCCCTTTTCTATTAAAACCTACTTTATTAATCAAGTAAATCAGTCCGGCCACAAAACCGACACCAAATGCCCCTTGCCCCAAGGCAGCTGTAGTAACGTGGATATAGAGCCAATAACTTTGGAGCGCGGGAATGAGAGGCTGTACATCGCGCGGATAAACGGAAGCATATGCGAGCAAAATCACCGCCAGTGGCATGACAAATGCTCCCAGCACTGCAGAACGGTAGATAAAATACAAAATGACAAAGGCGATAACTATGGTGTAACATAAAAAGGCCGTAAATTCAAACATGTTGCTGGTGGGAAAATGCCCGCCGATAATGATACGGGTAATGATGAACAGCGTTTGAAAAATCACGCCGACGATCGCCATCCCGACGGCCAGATTGCTAAAGCGGCGCAACTTTTTTTCATTTTGTTGATCTTTATCCTTAGCTATTCCCATGACAAACGTAACAGATGAAAGAAGATAAAGAAAAAATGTGCAAAGCAGGAGATATTCCATCAGCTTTTCCATGTGCCGCTTCCCCCTATTTCTTCACAGGCTGCAAGCTAAACTCCGAAAGTGACTCGATTTGCTTCAGTTCCCGAAACAGGCTGTACCAGTTTTTGTTGGTATGGGCGCCAACATACAGGATTCCGTCCTTCCAGCGAATCCAGACGCGGCGGTGTTGCCAGTAAAATCCCATCACCAACCCGATCATGGTAAAAAATCCGCCAACAAACAGGAATGGAAGGCACTTGTCCACACGGACCAACAGGCCGCTTTGGTTAACCATATTAAGTCCTGCCAGGTCTATCGCATATTTGTTTTGTTTGGTAAGGCTGTCCAGATTTTCCCCGGCGATCACCCATGATTTCTCTCCCTCTTGTTGCCCTTTCTCCTTCACTTCAAAAATAAAGGCAGGGCGGTTTGGATCCTGGGATTTCGTGATCGGCCGGTTATCCTTCATGGCGAAGTCAGGATAATATTCCAGCGCCCTTACATCCAGATTGCCGACATGGTAGACATGGTTGGGATCGAGATTGTATAAATCGACCGTAAACGTGCCCATCTGTTTCCCTGTTTTTTTCTCCGTCACCTTCAGCTTGATCGAGTCGAGAAGCCCCATCTGGAAATCAGCCTGATACAGCATCAGATCGTCGTACTTCAACGGATGGTTTACCAGAATCGGCGATTTTTTAACGGGAATCAATTTCCCGTTTTTTTCATTCTTCTTATAAAGGACGGCATCCGTTTCATATTTTTTTACAATCGGCCCCTCATTCTCTGACTGGGTACCATTGTAAAACTGAATGGAAAAACGCTCATTCTTTACATAGTAGGGAGTTTCGGGGACTCGTTTAATCTCGCCCTCACGCACCCACATGGTTTCATCGAGGTACCATCCCGGTATGTATCTCAGCAAAATCCCCAATAAAAAAAGGATTAACCCAATATGATTGATGTAGGGACCCCAACGGCTGATTCTGCCTTTTTCCGCCAGCAGGGAATCGCCATCCCGATGGACGCGATAAAATTTTTTCTCCAGAGCAGCACTGATTTGTTGCAATTTCTCCTCTTTTTCTTCAGCCGGAACGTTTTTTTGGTCCCTGATGCGCTGTTTGGAAATAAATTCGGTACTTTTTACCGTTTGTTGGTTGTTAAGCGCTTTAAAAAGAGGAACAACCCGGTCCAGGCTGCAGACGACAAGGGATATTCCGATCATTGCCACAAGAAGGAAAAACCACCATGTTTCATACACATGGGAAAAACCCGTTACATAAAACAGCTTGCCGGTAAATCCGTAATGCTGTTCATAATATCCCAACCTGTCTGTCTCCGGAATCAGATTTTCCTGCGGATAGATGGAACCGATTCCTGCCGTCACCAACGTGATCAAAATAAGAATCACCGCTACTTTTACGGAGGAGAAAAAATTCCAGACCATATCGAAAGGCGAAGCAGGGAGCGTCTGAGAACGGCGCGCTTTGCCTTCATAGCGCATCTCTTTGGCAATGGTCTGTTTCTCTTTTAACTCCTCATCCAGCGGTTTCCCGCAGTACTCACAGAGAATGGTACCAACGGGGTTATTGTGTCCACATTCACATTTGCTGTTCTCGATCATCTTTTATTTCTCCTCCCGGAACCCGTGAGCGCAATAACGGTTGTGGTTCTATCCCCCCATTCTTCATTATAACGCTGCCTCTTATTCTCTCAGGCCGTCAATTTGAAGATTGTTTGAAATATCGTCTCATATTTGTAACATTTTCTTCAAACGCTGAATCTCTGACGGCTTTAATTCCCGGTATTCTCCCCTTTTAAGGCCGTTGATCCCCAAAAATCCAATGCGCGTGCGAATCAGTTTTTCCACCGGGTGTCCGATGGCCGCGCACATCCGGCGCACCTGGCGATTTCGGCCTTCATGGATCACCAGCTCCAGCCTGGAACTTTTCTCATCCGATTCCAGCAAACGAACCTTGGCAGGTGCCGTCAACCCATCTTCCAATTCCACCCCATGGCGCAAAAGCTCGAGTTTGGAGTGACTCGGCTTCCCCTGAACGGTGGCAATATACACCTTTTCCACTTCATACCGGGGATGAAGCAAGTGATTGGCGAGAGTTCCGTCATTTGTGACCAAAAGCAATCCTTCTGTATCGTAGTCCAATCGGCCCACGGGATAAACCCGCTCCTTGATGTCCCGGAAAAAATCGGCAATCGTTTTCCTGCCCTGCGGATCATACATACTTGTAATCACCCGCAGCGGTTTGTAAAAAAGAAATGTCCTTTTTTGTTCCCTTCTGAGCGGCCGGCCGTCCACTTCGATTTGATCAGTTTCCGGGTCGACTTTCATCCCGAGTTCTTTCACAATCCGGCCGTTCACTTTCACCCGCCCCGCTGTGATCAGTTCTTCACAGCGACGCCTTGATGCCACGCCGGCATGGGCCATCACTTTTTGCAATCGTTCCATGCATCCAGTCACCTCTATGACATCTTAACCGTTTACCCATGTTTTCACAAGTTTTTCACATCATTCTCTGTTGCAAAGGCAAAAAAAAACGGCGGCATGGCCACCGAAGAAAAGCGGGAAAACGAATCGGTCAATGGGCGAAAACGATGGTGCAGATGATCCAGGAAGCCAAGAACCCGGCCAGGTCAGCCCACAGTCCCACTTTTAACGCATACAGCGTACGCTTAATGCCAACCGCTCCAAAATACACTGTCAGCACATAGAGGGTGGTATCCGTACTGCCCTGAATCGTCGAAGCCAGTTTTCCGAGAAAGGAATCAGGCCCGTAGATTCGCAAAATACTTTCGACAAAGGCAAGCGAACCGGTTCCGGAAATGGGGCGCAAAATGCCAATCGGCACCACTTCATGCGGAATGTGAAAGAAATCCAAAAGAGGAGTGAGGAATTGCAAATAAAATTGCAACGCCCCCGTATCGCGAAAAACAGCCACAGCCACCATCATCCCCACCAGATGCGGGATAATGGAAATGGCTGTTGGAAATCCTTCCTTCGCCCCCTCGATGAAACTTTCATAAATGGGAACTTTGCGAAAAATGGCATACAGGGGGACAAAGACCAGAATTGCCGGCAACATCATTTTGGAAATAAAATTGATAAGATCCAGAAGCATGTTTGTCCCCCCCTCAAACCCTCATTGGTTGAATGTGCCGAAAAAATATGAACGTTTATTTCTTTAAATTTCCGTATTGATCAAAAGTGCGGCTACGATAATATCGATCCAGCAGAATGGCAATGGTGGTGGCAATGATGGTGGCCAATAACGTGGGCCCGATGATCTCTGTCGGATTAGCCGACCCGTATTTAAGCCGGATGCCGATCACCGTAGTCGGAATTAAGGTAAGTCCCGATGTATTCAGAGCGAGCAGCGTGCACATGGCCGGCGTTGCAGTCTTGGAATCAGGGTTCAACTTTTGCAGCTCCTCCATCGCTTTCAATCCCATCGGCGTCGCCGCGTTCCCAAGGCCGAACAAATTGGCGCTCATGTTGGACAAGATGTACCCCATTGCCGGATGGTTATGAGGAACGCCGGGAAACAAAAACGATGCCACCGGCTTTAACAGCTTGGCCAACTTCTCCAGCAGCCCGGCATCCTGGGCGATTCGCATCATGCCCATCCAGAAGACAAGGATACTGATCAAACCGATACAAACGGCCACCGCTTCTTCCGCCCCCTTTAATGCGGCAGTCGTAACCAGATTGAGTTTTCCTTGAACCGCAGCCGCAACCGCCCCGCTCAAAATCATGAAAAACCAGATATAATTGATCATCGGTCAAATCCACCTCTGAAAAAACACATATCCCATCATTTCCTTCCAGCGATTCCAGACTGACGGCTCGTTCATATACTGAACAACTAACGGAGCCGAACCGATCAGCTGATCATCGAGGAATATACGGGCAGTTCCCACCTGCATCCGATTTTGCTCCACCAGATGGAGCGGATACGTGATCACAGGTTCCACGGTAATCTTTTTCCGTTCATCCACGGTAAGCGGATATCGGTATGTAATTTCCGAGACGACGCGAAATTTCTGATCATCTTCTGTCATATATTCCTTCCGGAGCAAATCCTGTCCCTTGACAAGCACAGGCAGCAAATCGTAATGGTTAAAGCCGTATTCCAGCATGTTCATTGAATCTTTCCAATCATCCCCGTCATTCAGGGTGACGGTGATCAACTGATGTCCGTCCTTCGTTGCCGATGAAACGAGTGTCCTGCGCGCTTTCTTGGTATAACCGGTTTTCACTCCATCAGCCCATTTGTAAAAGCGGAGCATTTTGTTTTTGTTATAAAACTTGCGATGCCATTTTTCACCCGGCCAGGGAACCGTTTTGACCTCTGTCTTCACAATCTCCTGAAAAATGGGGTTTTTCAAAGCATAAGCGGTTAAAATTGCCAAGTCCCGGGCGGATGAGTAATGTCCTGGCATATCCAAACCGTGCGGATTGACGAAATGAGTGTGTACCATCCCCAAATAAGCAGCTTTCTCATTCATCATATAAACAAACCCTTCAAGAGAACCGCCAATATGTTCGGCGATTGCTACAGCGGCATCATTGCCCGATCGCAGCATGAGACCGTAAAGCAGGGTGCTTAATGGGATTTTTTCCCCCTGTTTCAGATAGATGGATGAGCCTTCCACTCCCGCCGCATCGGGGCCGACGGTCACCAGTTCATTCATTTTCCCGTTCTCGATGGCAATAATCGCTGTCATGATTTTGGTCAGACTGGCGATCAGCATCTCTTTATCCGCATTTTTTTGATAAAGAATCCTCCCTGAAGTGGCATCGTACAATATCGCTGCCTGGGCACCGGGGGCTAAATCCTGTTCAGCCCATGCTTGCTTGATCCCGGGTGATCCGTTTAAAAGCAACATAAAGAGGAGTATTCCGCATCCGACCCGTTTCAGCAACATGACTCACCCCGCTTTCAGTCTGGGTTTGTACCCATATATATGAAAAGGGGGACAAGAATATACAAATAAAAAACGACACTGCCTGAAAAGACTGTGTCGTTCTTCCAATCCTATTGCATCGGGGAATACCCGTTTTCTTGCCCCTGGTTCTTCTTGCGCCCGAGATTTTTAATCTGTTCAAACACGGATGGAGCCAAATCGATAATCCGGTCATATAAATGGGTGGTACCGTCCATGTTGAGCAGGCGGACTCCTTTTTCACCAACGACGATAAAAGCGACCGGAGTAATGGAAACGCCTCCACCGCTGCCGCCTCCAAAGGGGAATTTGACGCCGGCGTCATCCTCATTTTGGCCTTTTCCCTGTCCGCCTCCGTGCCCCCGGCCATCCCGGTCTTCTTCGACTCCTTTAAACTCGCTGCCTCCGGCGGCAAAACCAAA
The DNA here is from genome assembly GCF_016055135.1 of Thermoactinomyces sp. CICC 10521. Lineage (NCBI taxonomy): Bacteria > Bacillati > Bacillota > Bacilli > Caryophanales > Thermoactinomycetaceae > Thermoactinomyces > Thermoactinomyces sp. CICC 10521. The sequence continues at coordinate 9,211 of NZ_JAECVZ010000043.1, forward strand.
GCCCACTTTTGAAACGGGAATGATCACATGGCCGTCCTGCGTCTCCACCGGATCGCCGATAATCGTATTCACATCAACCATTTCCCGGATGTTTTCCATCGCTGTCTGCATTAAGCTTTGAATTGGATGTTCTGCCATGTTGTCCGTTCCCTCCCTGTCCGCATATGGAGTAATAAACGTTTGGCACCAAGGATAGCATGCCCAACCCGGAATCGGATTATACTGTGAAAATAGGTTTCCAAGACCTCACGATTAAATTCGGGGTGAATCGTTAACTGCGGGGCTTCCCTCCAACGGGTATACTGGCTGAAAAAACCGATCAACGTGGTTTTGATTCCCCATGCGACCCCCGTTAAAATGCCCGATTCCGCTGCATCACCCGTGCCGATTTTCGTCACCCATGTCAGCTTTTCAAAGGTGACTTTGCTTAAAAACCAGCGGATCGTTTTATGAAACTGGTCAAAACGCTCGACAAATTCGTGATAGTAAAAACGCAACCGTTGAAACGTCCGCCTGTTCAGCTTCACTTTTCCTTTTTCCTTCGCCATTTTGGCCGCGGTCGTCTGCCCTTTGACCGTTCCTTCCACCTGCATCCCTTCATCCATGCCTGTCCATTTCACTTCCGGAAGATTCACGCGGAAACGCACCAATCCCCCCAAGGCAGAAATCTTTATTTCACCTCTGTCATTTTTGTTTTCGCGCTTATATAAAATTTCGATTCGTACGCTGGTAAACCAGATAAGAACAACAAGAAGAACCAGAATTCCTGCCATGATGAGAAACAGAACCAACCCCATCACCTACCATATTCCGTATTTTTGGCAAGATGACCGGGATCTATACAAGAAATTTTAATCTTCTGCGGAATAGCGGCGAATGATCGTCAAAATCTCATCCGGATTCTCCGCATGAATGATTTTATCCACGTTTTCCTCTTCACGGAGCAGGCTGGCAAGCTCCGCCAAAGCTTTGAGATGGAGTTGGTTATCTTCAGCAGCCAGCACGATAACCAGATGAACCTCTTTCCCCATGCCAAAGAAAACGCTCTCTTTCAGACGCAACAAACTCATCGACAGTCGGTTCACACCCGCTTCCGGTCTCGCATGGGCAATTGCCACATGAGGAGTAAGTACAACATAAGGCCCCAGTTTTTCTATGATTTCAATCATCGCCGACACATATTCTTCGCGGATCAAACCTAGCTTCAGAAGCGGTTCCGCTGCCGATTTTATGGCTTCCTTCCAATTGCTCACAAAATCTTTCAATACAATCGTCTCTCGGGTGATCAAATGATGTAACAAGCGACGTTCTCCTCCTTAAAAAAGAACCCCCGGAAAACCCGGATGAACAAAAATTTCATATCTGCGCCCATCGTTTGCACCAAAAAACGGGCAACAACCAAAGGCTCTGTTTGACCTGATTCTCTTTTTTTGCCTTCAATCCTTCCCCATTTTCAATTAAAAAAGAAAACGGTTGCACGAAACCGAAAACCGAGCAAACCCCGGAAAGGAAGCGGGGTTCCCTGACTGGTTATCAGGAACTCAAAGAGGAAGAAGATGCCCTGCCAGCTATGCATTTTACAGAAAAAAGGGGCCGATGATGGCCCGCTAAAACAACTTTTTTAAATTTCGACCGAAGTCGGCTCTTCATCCCATTCATCCGGCCCGGCGGTCTCTTGGTCGACTTCCATTCCCAGACGCGCAAACAAATCGCGGCGGTCTTGTTCCCATTCCTGCCAATCGAAAATGGAATCGGCCGGCGGCAATTCATCGAGGCGATTAAGCCCGAAGTATTCCAGGAATTCTTTTGTAGTGCCATACAGGATGGGACGTCCCGCCCCTTCCGCCCTGCCGACATCTTTGATCAGCCCTTTGCGCTGCAACACCTGGATGACACGTTCGCTCTTGACGCCGCGAATTTCCTCAATCTCCATTCTCGTCAGCGGCTGACGGTAGGCCACAATCGCCAATGTTTCCAGAGCAGCCCGGGATAAACCGCTGCGGCTGGGCGCTTGAGCCAATTTCTCAAAGTACGGAGCGTGTTCGGGAAGCGTAGTCATCTGGTAGACTTGAGCCACTTTGACAATCTGGATGCCCCGTCCCGCTTCTTTCAGGTCAACACGCAGTTCATGAATCAGAAGTTCCGCCTCATGTTTAGACAATCCCGTTGCTTCGGACAGTTCTTTCAGGCTCAGTCCCTCGTCTCCTGCCGCAAAGAGCAAGCCTTCGATCACTGGTTTCATTTCCGGCTTCATCCTAGCTCACCCCGATCTCCAGTGGTTCTATCAATATTTCACCGAACAAGGTTTGTTGCCTGCAAACGATTTTCTTCAATTTCATCAGCTCAAGCAAAGCCAGAAACGTCGTTATCACCCGTTCTTTGCTGACCGTTCCCCAATGCAGAAGGTGGGTGAAAAACAGTTGCCCTTTTTGCAGCAATTCCTGATGAATCTCCTCCATCCGCTCGCTGACGGAAATCTCCTCCCGCGCGACTTTGGCCATCGGCTCCTGTGGCTGCCTGTTTTTCAGCGCCTCGACAAACGCTTGCAACAGATCATCGGGAGTCAGTCCTTCGACCGGGTTCACTTCAGGCGTATAGGGGGTGAGATCGAGCGGAGGTCGTGAAAATACTTTGCTCCGCTCCGCTTCCTTCTGCCTGAGCACTTCCCCCAAACGCTTGTAGCGCTTATATTCCAGCAGTCTTTCCACAAGCTCTGTCCGGGGATCGTCAAACCAATCCTCTTCTTCCGTCATCGAAAAATCTTCTTCGATCAGCTCCTGTTTGGGTAAAAGCATTTTGCTCTTGATGGCCAAAAGTGTGGCGGCCATCACCAAAAATTCGCTCGCTACTTCCAGCTCCCGCTCCTGGGCAGCCGTAATCACCTGCACATACTGATCCGTGATTCGTGCGATCGGAATCTGATAAATATCGACTTCCGCTTTTTCAATCAAGTGCAGCAGAAGGTCAAGCGGCCCTTCAAACATATCGAGTTTGATTTTTACATCCACCGCTCAATCCCGTCTTTCTTATCGGTTTAACTGATGCAGCAAATTTGCCATTTCGATTGCGCTTACTGCCGCTTCCCAGCCTTTGTTGCCCGCTTTTGTTCCTGCGCGCTCAATTGCCTGTTCGATGTTTTCCGTGGTTACAACCCCAAAAATGACAGGCAAATGGTGACGCAGGCTTGCCGCTGCCACCCCTTTGGAAACTTCGTTGCAAACATAATCGTAATGGCTGGTCGCCCCGCGAATGACGCAGCCCAAAGTGATGACGGCGTCATATTTCTTCGATGCGGCCATTCGATCGGCTGCCAACGGAATTTCAAAAGCCCCTGGAACCCAGGCGACATCGATGTTCCGCTCTTCTGCTCCATGGCGTTTTAAGGCATCCAATGCGCCTTCCAGCAGTTTCCCGGTAATAAATTCGTTGAATCGGCTCACCACAATCGCAAATCGTTTTCCTTCTGCAACCAGATTTCCTTCAAAAATGTTTGCCATAACAGTATCCTCCCACTTTACAGGTGCAACAGATGCCCCAGCTTTGTTTTTTTGGTTTCCATATATTTGCGGTTCACTTTGTTTGGCGGCAGTTCAATCGGGACAACCTCTACCACTTCGAGTCCATACCCTTTAAGTCCTGTAATCTTGCGCGGATTATTGGTCATCAGTCGTATTTTGCGAACCCCAAGATCACGCAGGATTTGAGCCCCGATTCCATATTCCCTGAGGTCATCGCGAAATCCGAGGCGCAAATTGGCTTCAACAGTATCCAGACCTTCTTCCTGCAATTTATACGCTCGCAGTTTGTTTAACAGGCCGATGCCGCGCCCTTCCTGCCGCATATATAAAAGAATGCCCGATCCCTCTTCTTCGATCTTCTGCAGAGCCGCGTGCAACTGGGGACCGCAGTCGCAGCGCATTGATCCGAAGACATCGCCCGTCAGACACTCCGAGTGAACGCGGACCAAAACCGGCCGGTCCGGATCGATCTCGCCTTTGACCAGGGCGACGTGCTCTTTGTAATCCACATCATTGGAATAGCCCACCATCGTGAATTCGCCGAATTCCGTCGGCATGCGAACCGACACTTCGCGATGGATCAATGTTTCTTTCTGACGTCTGTACTGAATCAGATCCTGAATCGTGATCAACTTCAGGTCAAACGTGCGCGCCAGCTCGATTAAATCGGGGACGCGGGCCATCGTGCCGTCCTCCTTGATCACTTCACAGATGACTCCGGCCGGATAAGCTCCGCAAAGCCGGGCCAAATCGACAGCGGCTTCCGTATGCCCCGCTCTTCTCAGCACGCCGCCTTCTCTGGCAATCAACGGAAAGATATGACCAGGACGGCGGAAATCATTCGGCCCTTTTTTCTCATCGATGAGTTGTCCAATGGTATCGGCCCGTTCAAATGCGGAAATACCCGTAGAGGTATTCATGGCGTCCACCGAAACCGTAAAGGCCGTACCGTGCCGGTCGGTATTGTGGCTTACCATCATCGGCAAGTCCAGTTCTTTCGCTCTTTTCTCTTCAAGTGGAACACAAACCAGTCCCCGCCCATGAGTGATCATGAAGTTAATCACTTCGGGCGTTGCTTTTTCCGCGAGTGCCACCAGGTCCCCTTCATTTTCCCGGTCCTCGTCATCGACAACAATAATGATTTTTCCTTGTTTCAAATCCGCAAGCGCTTCTTCAATCGTATGAAATGACATGTACTCTCCCCCCCTTAACCGATAAACCCTGTCTCTTGTAATTTCTCCACACTCAAAGAAGTTGACGGGGAACCGGATCGTTTGTTCAGATGGTTAACAATGTACTTGCCGATCATATCCACTTCCACATTCACCTTGGTTCCAGGGTGGGCCTCACTCAGCATCGTCTCCTGAATCGTGTGGGGAATCACGGAAACGGTAAAGAAATCATCTCCCGTTTCAACGATGGTCAAACTGATGCCGTTCATGGCAACCGATCCCTTTTCAACCATATATTCCGTCAGATGCGGATCGACTTGAATGCGAAACAGAACCGCATTTTCATACGGTGTCCGGGCGACAATCGTCCCGACTCCGTCGACATGCCCCTGCACAAAATGGCCTCCCATGCGCTGTCCGGCGGCAACCGCCCGCTCCAGATTAACGGGAGATGAAAGGGTTAATTCATGCAGATTGGTCCGTTTCACGGTCTCCGGCATCACATCGGCGGTAAAATAATCCGCCCCCAACTCCGTAACCGTCAGACAAACGCCGTTTACGGCAATACTGTCTCCCAGTTTCGTCCCTTCCAACACTTTTTGACAAGTGATGGCGATCGTCATCGTGAGGGGCGTTTTCTTTATGTTTCGCACCCGGCCCACTTCTTCAACGATTCCAGTAAACATGTCACCCATCCTTTCCTGTCTCTTGGTCTACATATCCCATGATGAGAAAATCCTCGCCGATCCGTTCAATATCGAGGTCGCGCAACCGGACGGCATCGGCCATCCGCTGCGGATTGGATCCGGCGATGGCGGAACGGCTGTCTTTTCCCCCGAGCAACTTGGGAGCCAGAAAAGTAATCACTTTCTGCACATGTCCCCCGGAAAGAAAGGAGGCATTGATTTCACCCCCGCCCTCCACAAGCAAGGACAAGATTCCCTGTTCACCGAGAAAGGCCAGCATGGCATCCAAATCCACACGCGGACCGCGACCTGCCGTGATCACACGCACCCCCTTCTCGCTCAGACGCTTTTCAGCCTTGGGATCTTTGCGCTCGGTGGTAAAAATCCAGGTCGGTGCCTCGGCCACATCCGTCACCAGCGCATCGGGCGGAGTGCGAAGCGTGCTGTCCACAATGACACGCAAAGGATGATTGGCCGCTTCGCCACCCAGCCTTACAGTCAACCGGGGATTATCCGCCAGCACGGTTCCGCTCCCGACAAGAATGGCATCATACCTGCGGCGCAAATCGTGAACACGGGCTCGTGCTTTTTCTCCCGTGACCCATCGGCTGTCCCCGTTTTCGGTGGCAATCTTTCCATCCAGGGTGGTTGCCATTTTCAAGGCAACAAAAGGTTTGCCCGTGCGCCGATGGTGAAAATAAGCTTCATTCATGCGCAGGCACTCCTGTTCGAGAACGCCTGAAACCACCTCGATCCCGGCTTCGCGCAACCGGGCGATTCCTTGGCCTGAAACCCTGGGATCAGGATCAAGCGATCCGATCACAACCTTGCTGATCCCGTACTCAATTATTTTTTCCGTACATGGCGGGGTTCTCCCGAAATGGTTGCAGGGCTCCAGCGTAACATACAAAGTAGCCCCTTTCGCTTCCTCCCCTGCCATGTTCAGGGCGTGCACCTCGGCATGTGGCGTCCCGGCCCGCAAATGGGTCCCGACACCAACCATCCGGCCATTTTTTACCGCCACAGCTCCCACCATTGGATTTGGAGAGGTCTGCCCTTCCGCCGATCTTGCCAGATTGACGGCCAACTTCATCCAATGCTCATGTGTTTCCATGGGTCTCTCCTTACCTTGAGAAAATAAAAAACCTCGAATTCGCTTGAAATTCGAGGCAGAAATCGGAAGAAGCAGGCGGTGTACCGTTCAATATCAAGGCATGCAGAAATAAACCTTTAACCTCCGCTTTTAAAAAACAGCGATCAAAGGGTACACCAGTCCCATTCATCCTTCTCCCATCCAGACTATACTGTCGGCTTCGGAGTTTCACCGAATCCACCGCAAAAGCGGGTCACGGGCTGAGATCGCAACGAATCGCCATCATCACCGCCGGTCGGGAATTTCACCCTGCCCCGAAGGATGCAAGATACAATCATTCAATTGTTCACCTTCTATGAATGAGTATAGCCCAACAAGAAAAAAATGTCGAGCGCGTGTTCATGTTGCCATTAAAAAACGGGAAGGAATCATCCTTCCCGGAGGTTGTTGACAAAGAAGGTCAACAGCCTTTTTTGTTGAAAAGGTATAAAAAAACATTCCGAAGGAAGGTTTCTATGTTCAGGACGAATTCATCCA
>NZ_JAECVZ010000044.1:0-13234 GCF_016055135.1 Thermoactinomyces sp. CICC 10521
ATAGCCTGTCAGTTCGTCTACCGTTTTGTACTCAAAAAACAGCGTTTTGGGCAACGGGCCAAATGTTTTTTCCAACTCGTTCGTCAGCTTCATCACCATGACCGAGTCGATGCCGTATTTCATAAATTCGGCGTCCGCTTCAATTTGTCCGGCGGGAATCTTGAGCCCGGCTGAGAGCAGCGTTTTCAAATAGTCAATCGCTTTCCTGCGAAGCTGGTCCGCTCCGCTCTCCTGTACGAATTTTTCTTCCGTGGCAACCACTTTCTTTGTCCCGTCATCCGGATGAATCGGCTGAATCTGCAGTTTCGACCGGATCTCCCCGAATCTGCGGCGCTCTCCGGCAATCACCATGACCTGTGGCTCTCCTGATGCAAAACCTTCATAAAAGGCGCGGATGCCCCGCCAAGTCTCCAGCGCGGCCAGTCCCGTGCTCTCCTGCATGATTTGCTCCGTTTCAGGATCAAGGCGCATGCCGCCGTCACGCCACAAGGGCCAGTTGAAGGAGATCGTGCGCCCGTGCCGTTCATTTCGTTCGACAAGGGCCTGGCGATATCGGGCATAAGCATCCATAAAGGCGCTTCCGCACGCATAATCAGCCTGTCCTGCATTGCCCAAGGTGCCCGCCAGTGAGGAGAAAATGATAAAAAAGTCGAGATGGATCTCTCTGCTGGCCAGATCGAGGTTGACCAGTCCCACCGTTTTCGGGGCTGTCACCGCCAAAAATTGATCGTCCGTCTTTTTGATGATAAAGTTGTCGCGAATGATTCCGGCACTGTGAATAATCCCATTAAGTTGCTTAAATTCCCGGAGGATTTGATCCATCAGTTTTTCCACAGCCGAACGATCGGTGACATCCACCTGCCGGTAAAACACCCGTGCCCCCAGTTGTTCCAATTCTTTGATCTGTGCCCGCTTGCGTTCATCCAGGCGGGATCGTCCCGTCAGAATCAGCGTGCTTTGCGCTGTACGGGAGGCGATTTCCCTGGCAAAAAGAAGTCCCAAACCGCCGGCACCACCCGTAATCAGGAAAACCCCGCCCTCTTTCCACGGAAGATCGGATTTTGGCAGGTCCGCTTTTATTTCGCGCCAAGCGGCCGTATATCGTTTGCCGTCCTGATACCGGATCCGGTCGGTTTCGCGGCAGGCTGCGTTTTCCTTTAGCTTTCGCGCGATCTCTTCCTCCGTTTCCTCTGCTTCGACCGCGATCAACTGCCCGATGATCCGGGGATTTTCCAGATGCGCTGTCTGAATGATCCCCTGAAGCCCGGCCCAAAGTTGCTCTTCTCCTTGATCCGGAACAACGATCTGGATCAGAACGCTGCCCGGATGCCCGGTTTTCATGATTCGCTGTATTTCTGCAAACAATTGCAGGGCATGATTTTGGAACTGCTCTCCGCTATGGCTGTTATCAACCGGCAGCGCAAGACATCGTCCCCCCTGAAGGAATGATTCCACCTTTGTCGGGGAAACACTGTCCATCCCGCAAAGAAGCACCAGTTGGTCAGCAAAAGAACCCGCAGTTGCCGTTTTCTCCGCCGATTGTTCGCGCCAGTCAGCGCGGAGCAGCACATGTTCCGTTTTCGCACGGCCGGCTTCCTGCAACCATTCACCCGACACCGCCCGTGTAACCAGCCCCCGTATTCGCAGGCAAATCCGGCCGGTTTCGTCGCACAGATCGACGGACAACTTCCCACCGGTTTCCTGATGAATCCGTGCCCACATCGCCGGGCCGGTTTTGCCGTAGATCTCCACTTCTTCCACGGCAAACGGAAGCGCAGGCTCGAGACGGCCGGAATCAATGCCCAGCCCCAAACCCGCCTGGATCGCCGCATCGACCATCCCCGGGTGGAGGTGGAAGCCCTTGCCCGCTTCCGCTGCCGCGGAAGGCAGGTGCAGGCGGGCCAGCACTTGCCCCTCTCCCACATGCACTTCCGCTATCCCCCGGTGGGTCTCTCCATACCGGATGCCCATTCTGGCGAAGGCTTCATACATTTCCTCCGCGGTCAGCGTCCTGCGGGAACATTCCCCTTTGACCGCTTCCAGATCCAGCACCGGCGGGACTGCGTCCGTCATCAGTTCGGCCGTTCCCTCGCTGTGAACCACCTCTTCTCCCGCATCGGTTTCGCTGTACACTTCATAGGCGATCTCGTTTTCATTTTCCGCGATCAGCCCGATGTGGACTTCCACCGGCTGCTCGCCTGCCACGACGGGCCGGAGCCAATTCACCTGCCGCAGGCGAATCCCTTTCCCTTCTCCCGTCCAGCCGCCGACGGCCCGGTCGACGGCCGCCCGGGCCATTTCCAAACAGGCGCTTCCCGGCAGAACCCGCTTCCCTCCGACCAGATGGTCGGACAGGAAAAATTCTTCGCCCGTGAACACGGAGCTGAACCGCTGTTCATACAAATCGGAGGTATTCCGGTGCAGCAGCGGATGGAGCACGGTGCCTGTGAGCGGCCGCTCTTTTCTCTCTTCCGCCGGAATCCAGCAGCGCTGCCGGGCAAACGGATAGGTGGGCAGACTCATCCGTCCGGGTTTCTTCCCGCTGTACAGACGGTTCCAGTCGATGTCCATCCCTTTTACCCACAGCTCCAGCAGTTTGTCGTACTTCCCTTTTCTCTGCCAGACCTCCAGGATTTGCTCCATATCCTCATCCGCCGCCAGGACCGCCAGGACTGCCTTATGAGCTTTGACCGACCCCCGGTAACATCCTTCGATCTCCTGCTTTCCGGCAACCACGTCCGCCAATTTTCCCCGGAGCTCTTCCATGGTGGTGACCACGAGGGCCATCCGCTCTTCCATCGCCTCCCGGCCCACTTGCAGCGTGTACGCCAGAGCGGCCAGATCACGGTCGGTCCAGCCTTCTTCCCCGATCGCCGAGTGCAGGCGTTTCGCCTGCTCCAGCAGTTGCCCGCGCGTTTGTGCCGACAGGACGATCAGGAACGGGCCCCCGCCGGCTGCAGCCGGCTCCCGATCCGTTTCTTCGGGCGGGAGATATTCCTCAATCACGATATGGGCGTTGGCCCCTCCGGCTCCAAACGACGAGATTCCCGCCCGGCGCGGAGCTTCCCGGGGCACCCCCTGTCGCATCACGACCGGCCGCTTCCATTCTGCCAGTTCCTGCTGAACGACAAAGGGGGTCGAGGCAAAGTCAATATGGCGGTTCAGCACCCGGGAGTGCAGGGAGGGCACCAGCTGCCCGTATTTCATCTGCAGCAGGATTTTACTCAATCCGGCAATCCCGGCCGCGCTCTCGGCATGCCCGATGTTGGATTTCACCGAGCCGATGGCACAAAACTGCCGGTCGCCGGTATATTCCTGAAAGGCTTTGGTCAAACCGGCAATTTCAATCGGGTCGCCCAAGACCGTTCCGGTGCCGTGCGCTTCGATGTATTGAAGGGTTCGCGGGTCGATGCCGGCCTGGCGAAAAGCCTGCTTGATCACATCAGCCTGGGCATTGGGATTGGGGACGGTATAGCCGTGTGTCTTGCCCCCGTGATTGAGGGCCGTCCCTTTGATCACTCCGTAAATGTGATCACCGTCCGCCACGGCCCGGGCCAACGGCTTCAACAGAACCGCACCGACTCCTTCTCCGGGCACATAGCCGTCGCCGCCATCCCCAAAGCTTTCGCACCGTCCCTTGCTTGAGAGGAATTGCCCCTGCTGCAGGGCGATGTATTTGTTCGGGTGAATCGACACATTCACCCCGCCGGCGATCGCCACTTCGCAACTGCCTTTTTGTAGGTGCTGGCAGGCCAGATGAATCGCCGTCAAGGATGAGGAGCACATCGTATCCACGGCCATGCTCGGGCCGTGAAAATTGCAGAAATAGGAGACCCGGTTGGCAATGGAAGCGGCGCTTCCATTCAAGGCCACCTTTCTTCCCCGAAGCTGTTCTTGCGCTCCGTAGAGCTGGTACTCCTCGTACATGACGCCGACGAACACCCCGACATTGCCTTCCATTCCCCGTCCCTTGTACGCCCCGAGGGCACGGCGGGTATATCCCGCATCCTCCAGGGTTTCATAGACGCATTCCAGAAACAGCCGTTCCTGCGGGTCCATCAATTCCGCTTCCCGCGGGGAAATGTGAAAGAACAGGGGATCAAACCGGTCGACCTCTTCCAGAAAACCGCCCCAGATGCCACGGGCCTGTTCCTCCGTGTATTGCCAGAGTTCCCTCCTCTCTTTGGGAACTTCGGTGATGCAGTCCTTCCCTGCTTGCAAATTGCGCCAAAACTCGCGCATATTGCGGGCTCCGGGATAGCGCCCCGCCAGGCCGATGATGGCGATGTCCGCGGTTTCGGGAGTTTTCTCCGCAGGAACCGTGCGGAAAGCGGGACGCCACTTCCGCCCCCGGCCGCTTTTGCGCTCTTTCGCCACCGGAGCCACCGGTTCCGGCAAAGCAGCGGAGACAGCGGGACTTGCGCCCAGTGTCCGCTCCAACTGTTCGCGATAATGCGCCAGGAAATAGCCTGTCAGTTCGTCTACCGTTTTGTACTCAAAAAACAGCGTTTTGGGCAACGGGCCAAATGTTTTTTCCAACTCGTTCGTCAGCTTCATCACCATAATCGAGCTGATGCCGTATTTCTCCAAATCCCGGTCCGGAGCGATCTCTTCCGCACGTACCTTCAGGACGGATGCAAGCAGCCGCTTTAAATAATCAGCCGCCTTCCGTACCAGTCGCCCTTCTTCCGCTGTCAGGCCTTCACTCTGTTGTTCCACAGCTTCCGAAAGACGATTGGTTTCGGCGTTAAAGAGAGGGCCGAAGGATTCCAGCAAAAATGTCGCCAGACTGTTGAGGGTTTCGTGTTCCGCAATTTCCCGGGCGGTGAGGTCTGCTCCGTATTCCGTCTGAAGGAGATCAGCCAGTTCCGTCAACTTCAGCGGATCAAAGCCGTATTCACCCAGTTTCACATCACTCATAATCTCCGCGGAAGGAACCTGAAGCACAGAGGCTGCCGCCTTTTGCAAAAAAGCCAGTATTCTGTTCCGCTGCTCGTTTTGCTGCCGTCGCACATGCAAACTCTTGAATCGGACGGCGGCTTCCTCCGGTGTGATTTTCTTTTCTTTCAGCTGTCTGTATAACTCTTTCAACTGTCTATCCATTTTTCCGGTACCCCTTATCTTGAAGCCGTTAAAATCCGTTCGACTTCCTCTTCAGATAATTCGCCCTTCCAAATCCGCTCCGACAGATCGAGATAAAACGCATCTTCCGCTCCCTCACGTTGCAACGAATTTACCGGCCGGGTCGAAAATCCCCGGATCTGCACACAGATCCCCCCGTCTTCATTACACAGATCGAGATCCAGCAGCCCGGCGCCCGGAGATGCTGCCCCATTCCCATCACGCCGGCGGATATAAGCCCACATACCGGCGGAGCAGGGGGCCAGTATATCCAATGTTTCAAGGGAATACGGCAGTGAAGTTAAAGGCGCGTTCACCGCGATGGCAAAGCCCGCCGCAGCCTGTAACGCCGAATCGATCAGGCCGGGGTGCAGAAAAAAAGACCCTTGCGCACCGTTTACACCGGACGGTAATGACAACTTCGCAAGAATCTGGTCTTCATACAGATAAAGGCGCTCAATCAGGCGGTGTGACGGCCCGTATGCAATCCCTGCCGCCCGAAAAGCCGGGTAGATTTGCTCCGGCGTGAGAATTTTCCGAGGAGATTGCTCCTGCAACGCTGCGACATCCAGCGGGGAAACGGTCACCGGATCGGTCAAAACCAGGCTGCCCTGGCTGTGGACCTCGTTGGTTTCATCCTCAGGATCAAGGGAATCGCTGTAGATTTCATAATCAATCGCTCCATCTTCCTCAGGGGTCAGGCAAATATGGACTTCCACCGGATCTTCCCCCACGGCCAGCGGAGCCGCCCAAACATGATTGACCAGGCGGATGCGTGTGCGGCCATCCCGCAAGGCCTTCGCCGCCTTCGGATGCAGTGCCAGCTCCAGCGCCGCCCGGGCCATTTCCAGACAGGCTGATCCGGGCAAAATGCGGCGGCCGTGGATCACGTGATCCGTCAGAAACGGTTCCTTTCCGGTCAATGTCGAACTGAACCGCTGCACGGAGAGGTCGGAAGTGTTCCGATGCAATAAGGGATGGAGCCGGTTCCCGTTCACAGGCACAGGATTCCGGCCAGGGAGCCAATAACGTTCCTTGGCAAATGGATATCCCGGCAAAGGAATGCGTTGCGGCAGGCTGCCCTCATACAAACCGTTCCAGTCGATCGCGCCGCCGGCGATCCACCATGCAGCGATCTGGTCCCTCCTCGCCTTCCCCGGGGGATGTCCGGGAGAGGCGGGAGATGCACCCGCTCCTTTTTTCACCTGATTGGTCAACAGCCCCTCCGGATGATTGCCGTTGACAAAAGCATCCAATGTCCCGATCACTTCGTCTTTTGATCCGGCCCAAAAAGCCAGACGACACTCCATGGCCTCCCTGCCCGTCTGCAAAGTGTAAGCCAGGTCACCCAGGTTCAGTCGTTCCTGCGCCTGAACCCACTCTTTCATGATTCCGGCATAAACCTTCAATCGCTCTTCCGTTTTTGCCGACAACACGACCAATACCGGGTGATCGGCGTTCACAACCGGTGCTCCCGCTCTCTGCTGCCGCGGAAGGTATTCCTCTATCACCAGATGGGCATTGGTTCCGCTGAACCCGAACGAGCTGACACAAGCCCGCCTCGGTGCCGGCGCCTCCCAGGGAATCGTTTCCGTATTGATGTAAAAGGGGGAATCCGCAAAATCGAAATGTTCATTCGGCTCCGTAAAGTTAAGGGTGGGCACCAAGAGCTTATGCCGCATGCAGAGAAGAACCTTGTGGACACCCGCCACACCGGCGGCGGCCGACGTATGCCCGATATTCGATTTCACGGAGCCGATCGCACAATAATTCTTCTTCTCTGTCCTCTCCCGAAATGCGGCTGACAAAGCCTTTAACTCAATCGGATCTCCCAGCTTGGTTCCGGTGCCGTGCATTTCCGCATAACTGATGCCGGCCGGATCGATGTTGAATTTTTGATAAACGGATCTTTCCAGTTCAAATTGGCTTTTGATGCTGGGTGCGGTAATTCCGTTCGTTTTCCCGTCCTGATTCATGCCGAACCCGATAATGAGGCCATAGATGTGGTCACGATCCGCCTCGGCATCCTTCAGCCTTTTTAAAACCAGGGCCCCGGCTCCCTCACCGGGGACCATGCCGTTGCCTGACTGATCAAAAGCCTTGCATTGACCATCCGGAGATAACATTCCGGCCGAACACATTCCGATGTAAGGCTCCGGCGTCAGGTATAAAGAAACACCGCCGGCCAGAGCCATATCGATTTCCCGGTGAAGCAGGGCCTGGCACGCCAGCGTAATGGCGACCAGAGAGGAAGAACAGGCGGTATCAACCGATATGGCCGGGCCCTTGAGATTGAGAAAATAAGCGATGCGGGCCGCAGCGATGGAAGCATTGTTTCCCGTGAGATCGGTAAGCCCAACCTTCCGGTCGCACAACATCCGGTAGTATTCATTGCCCATGATCCCCAGATAAACCCCGCACTGCTTTCCGTTCAATTCGGCAGGGGTGTATCCGGCATCCTCAAAGGCCCGGTAGGCTTCCTGCAGGAAAATGCGCTGTTGCGGATCCATCATTTCCGCTTCCGACGGCGAAATATGAAAAAACAACGGATCAAAACAGTCGACATCATCCAGCAAGCCCAGCCATTTGCAATAGATTTTTCCGTCTTTCGGGGGATACGGTTCAAAATAAGAATGCACATCCCAGCGGGATTTCGGAATTTCCCGGATCGAGTTACGCCCCTGAGCCAAATTGGCCCAATAGGTTTCAAGGTTGTCTGCCCCGGGATACCTTCCCGACATGCCGATCACGGCAATCGCTTCCCGCTCATCCCGCTGAGGGCTTCGATTATTTTTCTCTCTGATGTTCGTCAATCGGGCTTTCGCCTCTTCCAGGGTGAATTCTCCGGCTTGCAGTGCGCGCAGGATCTCTTGCGAGTTCATCATTGCCCTCCCCCTAAATCAAATCATGCCTCTGCAACCATTCATTGGCCTTTTCGACCTCCAATGTCCCCCGCTCCACTTGCTCCAGCACCTCTTCCAGGGTCAGGGGAGGAACCGATGCAGACGGTTCAGAACCAGATTTGTCCCGGCCCGTCCTTTCCCTGAGCATCCAGGCGGCAAATTCACGCAAGTTCGGATAATCATACAACGCGGTCGCCTCTATCGCAGTTCCGTATCGTTTATTGAGCGCCCGTGTCCACTCCACGCCCAAAATCGAATCCAATCCCAGATCGGTAAAACTCTGGTCCGGATCGATCTCACTGCGATCAAGGTACATGATTTCCGCGAGACTGTCCGCCAGCTCGTCCATCAAGGCCCCGGCTTCCCCGGGATCCGTTCCGCCCGCTGCCTGATTTTCCGTTTGCAACAGACCGGGCCCGGCGCCTTGAACCGACTGCTGGGCGAGAATCAGCTTCCCTAATTCGCGAATCGTGGGGTAATCATACAAAGTGGTGGCTTCCAGCGAAGTCCCGTGCTGTTTATTAATCACGCGAATCCATTCCACACCCAAAATCGAGTCCAGCCCGAGATCATGAAAGTTCCGGTCCGGGTCGATCTCCCCGCGCTCCATGTACATGATCTCTGCCAGACTGTCAGCGAGCGCCTCCTGCAAAGCCTCCTCGGAGGGATTGGAAAAAGAGAGCGGCACAGCCTCGCGTGGCGACGGATCAGGCAGAGACAACCTGATCGGAGCCCGCTGCTTGGCTTCCCGCTTATCCGGGAACTGCTGGATTTCCGCCACCAAAGGCTTTAATGAAATGCCGGCAGGCTTTGCGGCGGACGCTGCCGCTTCTCCACCGGACCATTTTGAGGAACGGGGCAAATGGTCAGCCGGTTCCGCTCCGGTCGAAATTAAATCCTTGCTTTTCCTTTCCTCAGGCCAAAATCTCTTCCTCTCGAACGGATAGGAAGGCAGATGGATCCGGCGCGGCCTGCTCCCGCCGTACAGTTTATCCCAATCCACCGGACTGCCGTTCACCCACAGCCGGGCGATTTCCTCCCAGTTCCCTTCCCATGATCCGTCCGGCGATGAAACTGAACGGAATTCACCCATTGGCAAATCCTTGCTCCCGTTTTTCTCCCTTTTCAAAGAAGCGGTGAACAGGTGCGGCGGCGGATTCCCTTCTGTAAACAGCTTCAATGTCTGCAGGATTGACTCCCGCGATCCGGCGACAAAAGCCATCCGGCAATCCATCGGCTCTCTGCCCACTTGCAGGGTATAAGCCAAATCCCGGAGATTGAGGTTTTGATGTTTCCAGATAAAGTGCATCATCCGGCTCGCATACGTCTTCAATTGCGCTTCGTTTCTGGCTGACAGGACAAACAAGAGCGGATGCCCGCCATCCATCGGGTCCGTGGGAGCCATTGTCTCCGGCTCCGGAAGGTACTCTTCCACCACGATATGGGCATTTGTCCCGCTGAACCCGAAAGAACTGACAGCCGCCAGGCGCGGTACCCCGTCGCGCTCCGTCCAGGGGCGTTTGCTTTTATTGATATAAAACGGACTGTCATCCAGGGAAATATGTTCGTTCAAACGGTGATAATGAATAGTCGGGGGCAGCGTCTTATGTTTCAGGGCAAGCAGCACTTTAATCAATCCGGCGATTCCCGCAGCCGTCAAAAGATGCCCGATGTTGCTTTTGACCGACCCGAGCGCGCAGTAGTGTTTTTTGCCGGTAAAGGACCGGAATGCCTCGGTAAGCGCTTCGACTTCGATCGGATCGCCGAGCTTGGTGCCGGTTCCGTGCGCCTCGACGAGTGAGATTCGTTCGGGATTGATGCCGAAACGATCATACACCTCCCGCTCCAGTTCAACCTGCGCATGAAGACTCGGTGCAGTGATGCCGTTGGTCTTGCCGTCCTGATTGACACCCCAGCCGCGGATGACGCCATAAATCGGATCTTTATCCCGGATCGCATCGCTCAGGCGTTTCAGCAAGACTACGCCCACTCCCTCGCCGGGCACAAATCCGTCGGCATCATTGTCAAAAGTGGAACAACGGCCGTTTCCGGACAGCATGCCTGCCTTGCTGGTCATGATATGGAGAGACGGGCCGGCCATGATACAGACTCCTCCGGCCAGGGCAAGATCGCTGTTGCCCAGGATCAGGCTGTTGCATGCCTCGGCCACGGCGACCAGGGAAGAGGAACAGGCTGTTTCAATCGCCATCGAAGGTCCCCGCAGATTCAGCAGATAAGAGATCCGTGCGGCCAGAATGGAGGTGGTTCCGCCCATCAGCACCCGGGCATTTAACTCCTCTTCCTTGAACAACCGACCGTAATCGCTCGGCGCACATCCGACAAATACGCCGCAACGGCTTCCGGACAGATCAGACGGGCGTAATCCGGCATCCTCGATACAGCTCCAGCAACTCTCCAGAAAGAGGCGTTGCTGCGGGTCCATGGCGATCGCTTCAACCGGTGGAATGTGGAAAAAGGCAGGGTCAAATTTGTCCACATCCTCCAACACGCCCATCCACTTGCTTATGCTTTTTCCGGGAGCTTCCGGATCCGTGTCGTAATATCGGGCAGCCGGCCACCGCGATTCGGGGATTTCCGAGATACAATCCCGGCCATTCACCAGGTTGTCCCAAAATTGCTCCAGATTTTTGGCTTTTGGAAACTGCCCCGACATGCCAATAATGGCAATGGCCGTCTCTTCCGCGTCCTGTTTCTCCACAGGCCCGGGAAGAGCGGTCACGTTTCCTTTTGCCGTAACCGGACGGTCAAAGCGGGACTGAATGTGTTCGCAGGCACGGTTCATCAGCAATGCGGCAATTTCGGCCACGCGGCGGTTTTTCCAATGCTCAAAAGGCGTTCCTTTCACCCACTCGTTAAAAGCCCCCATGGCCGGTCCGCAGAATATTTGGAAATTATCTCTCTCGGTTTCATCCCCGTTGAGGGTGGCCCGGTTGCAATAGGCAAAATACCATTTAAAAATGAGCACCATTTTAAAGCGCGGATTTTCCTCCGCTTCGACCAGATGCTGCGGATTTTTCTTTTTCTTGTACTCACAAACCAAATCCCAGACTTCGGAAAAAGTTCTCTTAAAATACTGTGTTTCAATCTCGTGCCTGATTTCCTCCGGAATCTCATCGATCGAATTGTATTGCATGAACAATTGGTATAACCGGTTGGCGCGGTTATGGAATTGTGTATGTTTCCTGACGACCTGCGCTTTTGCCCCGATTTCAAACATATCCCCGGCGACGGTCACTGCCGTGTCATGGATGGTGACGGTACCGAGCAACTCTTTCACAACTTCATGAGCGCCGCTTTCCACCGTACACTGGTTAATCGACCCGGTAAAAATAAAATCGGCACCCAGCATAAAGACCGATGCCACGGCTTCGGGCGTTCCGATTCCCCCGCCGCAGCCGATCATGATCGGTTCCGGATAGGCATGCTCTTGCTGCATTTTATTTCTGAGGGCGATGACGGAAGGAACTAACGCGGATGAAACCCCTTGATCAGTATGACCGCCGGAATCGGCTTCCAGCGCAATATCGTCAACCATCGGCACCGACCGGGATAACTCCGCTTCTTCCTCTGTAATCAAACCGGCTTCCAGCAACTGCTGCACCAGATCCTTTGGAGGAGGGGACATGAACTGCCGGGCGATTTCCAGCCGGGAGCATTTCCCGATGATCCTTCTCGGAAATACAATGCGCCCTCCTTTTTTTTGAATCCCCTTGATTCTGCAATAGACCAGCGGGGCGGTAATGGAGGAATAGGCGGACGCTTCAATGTACGGAATTCCGTACTTGATGAACAGAGCAGCGTGCTCCCATTCTTCCTGCGGGTCGTCAAAGTTGGCAATCAGGCACATGCCGTACGGTTCATCGGGGTTCAGGGCCGATTGGATTTTCCGGATGCGGGATTCAAGCTCTTTAGCGCCAATTCCGGCGCTGCCAAAAAAGCTGAGCAACCTCGCTTTGGCCATGGCAATGACCAATGCTTCCGAAGCCACTCCCTGCGCCATCGAACCGGCGACGTAGTTCCATTTGCAGCCGTACCGGGTTTGAAACAAGGGATGGCCCAGGTTCTCCGGGCTTAAAGTCTGGGAGCCGTCCTTGACGCTGTCCCCGGTCTCCCACTTCTTTCCGGAATTCTCTTCATCTGCGGGAACCGGCGGCACAGGTCCCTTTTTTAAAACGGTTACTGCCGGAAGGGCGGATGAATTGGCTGGTTCTGCTTGTTTCGCAGGCTGCGGCACTTGCTCCGTCTTTCCCGCATGGGTCTCCGTTTTTTTCAATTCCCTTTGCAAAAATCGCGCAAAATCGCGGATGGTCGGATAATCGTAGACCCTGGTCGCCTTGATCGAAGTGCCATAGGTTTTATTTAAGGTCTTGATCCACTCCACCCCGACGATGGAATCCAAACCGAGCTCAATAAACTTTTTATCCGGCAGAATCAAATCCCGTTCGACATACAGGGCTTCCGCCAGGCTGGCAGCCAATTCTTCCTGCAATTGCTCCAGCTCTTGCTCTGAAAGCGGATTATGACTGACACCGGGCAGCGGATTCGGTGGTGCCGTCCCGATGGCGGAGTCCGGCGGAAGGATTTCTTCTTCCTGCTCACCGGCCGTGAACGGGGATGACACTTCCGGTGTTGGTTCGGGCTGCCGGGATGAAAGCTGAACCGCCGGCACGCAGTCTGTCGTCGCCGTTTCCGGCACATCGACCCAGTAGGTATTCCGCGCAAACGGGTATGTGGGCAGATGCATCCGATCCGGTTTTTCCCTCCACAGTTGCTCCCAAGGCAAGTCGTATCCCTGACAGTAAAGGTCGGCCAGCCCCTGAAGGATTTCCCGGTATTCCTCCTCCTTTTGAACCGCATGGCTTTTCCGCATGAGCTCCTGGGCAAACATCTCCATCACTTTTTGGCTGACGAAACTTTCCGGTACAGTGCCCGTAAACAGATTGGGCAACTTCTCCTCCCCTCCGAACTGCCTGAGGAGGTACAGCGCATCCTCGCGATCTCTGACAACCGCAGCGCAACGACAGGCAAAGTGCTGTCTTCCTTCCTGGAGAGTGAAGCTGATCCGGGCCATGTCTTCATTCGTCGGGGACTCCTTCTCCAGAAAAGCGATCATGTCGCTGATCTTCGCTTCCAGCGCCTCCCGGGTCTTGGCGGACAGAGCGAGCAAGTAATAAGGAAGACGGTGCCGG
>NZ_JAECVZ010000045.1:0-9576 GCF_016055135.1 Thermoactinomyces sp. CICC 10521
GTCTGAAATATATTCCAGTAAAAACACGGTTCGCACTACCCGCCCCAACTCTCGAAACGCTTTGTATAGTCGGTTCTTACGGCTGTCATTACTCAGTTTACGAAGCAATGTAGCTGAAGAGATTTTTCCGGCCTTGATCGAAAGTACGACCTGAAGTAAATCCTTCCAATGGGTTTCAATGAGTTTCCAATTGATTGTTTCAGTAAAAAGGGAGTCAATGTGCTTATAGCGAACGCCTTCAAAGGGGCGGAAAAACGTCAAGTCTTTCAAGTTTCGAATCCGGGGCATCAACTTGATTCCTAACAGATGGGCCAAGGCAAACACGGGTGTGGATTGTCCTTGGGTATCCGCATGTACGGTATCAGGCTGAATATTGGATTTGTTTTTCAGTAAGCCATCAAGAATGTAAACAGCTTCCCAGACCCCGCAGGGTATGAAGTGACTGAATAACGCTATGTAGTTATCGGATACATGGTGATAAGCGATACCACCGTATCCTCCGTACCGGATATGATATTCAGCCAATAGATTTTCCTCATAGATATCGTATTTGGTTCCGTCCGCGGCGGCCGTTTTACCACTGCCCCAAAGTTGGGGAAGATCGAACCGGTAATACTCATTGATGATATCTTTAATTGCTTGATCCAGTTTTTGTGCTGTCACGTGGCGCTGGTTCACGAATGAGAGCATCTTAGGAGTGACCAACCCTCGCATATGCCGAGCAGCTTGGGCAGGTCCAAGATTGCAGCCGTACGTAAAGGTATTGAGGATATATCGTTCCGTCGGTCTTTCCAGTTTCGGATCAGATCCAGATAGCGGCCCAAAATGACGTGTCCATCTGATCCAATGTTCTACGTTACACAAGATATCAAGGATGCTCCGTTCCGGCATCCTTTCAAGGACTAATTTCTCCAAATGCTTTTGATCCACTGTACGTTCTTTTGCCCGGACTTTCTTTAATTCCGGCTCCCCTTTTTCGTTGATGACAACAGCATCAGAGTCAGGGTATTTGCAATCGACAGTTCGGCAAGTGTGGTTCATCCATTCCTGTAATTGTTGGACAAACTCTTTCCCTTGTTCAGGAAAATCCATTTCATCAAGGTATTCAGATAAAAGAGGCTGGCATTCTTCCCAAGATAGAAGTTGCTCGCGGTAATCGGCAAAGTCATCAGAATCTTGAATGCAGACATCTCCTGTTTTCAGTTCCGTTGCCAAGTAGGAGAACACACACACCTCTAAATGGCGGCGAGCAATTTGATATCCGCCAACACGCTGTTTAACCCGGATGATACGGCGCCAAGCATCAGAAGCAAACGACAAATCCACTTCATCTTGGAGCCACTCTTTTCGGCTATTTTGGTGTTTCTTCACAAATTCGAGGGCCTGAATTAGACGGCCGTCCTCTGAAGTGGAATCAAGCTGAAGGGAATTAATCAGCCGGAACAAGACGGGGCGATGATTCTGTCGAAAAAACTTAAGAATCAAGGGCAGGTAGTTGTTTCCTTGGCAGGAAGCGACGGCTTCACAATCATCGAGAAGATCCGGAATGCTCCCTCGGGAAGCTAAAACCTCTTTGATCAAGCGTCCCGCTTCCGCATCTTCAGGATTATCCTGTAAGGCTTGTAACACTTCTGTGAATGCCAAAACCAAGGACTCTGTTTTCTCCCGGTGTTGCTCTCTTATTTGCTCCAATTCTTCTTTAGCAGCCTTATGGAGGCTGGCCATCCGCTTAATAAACAAGGTTCCAAGGTGATCTCGTGTCTTTGTTTGGGAGCGATAGATCAGGCAGAGAAGAAGTGCGGCTCGTTTTGCCTGTGAAAAATCTTTCATCTCCCGTGCGTCCAGTGCTTTGGCTTGAGCCGCAAAATGGCTCACTTTGGCCGGTGAGATGCCCTCTAAGTACGGTCTTGCATCCCCAAAAGTTGTTAACCAGGCCAAATGATCCAACCGCTCCCGGATCTCCGACAACTTGGGCTTTTTAGGAAGGTTTTTCAAACGATTGTATTCGCTATAGTGAGATTCTCCCCGTTCCAGTAATTCATCCAACCGTTTGATTTCCTGATTGCCTAGACGTTGGAACACCATTTCAAAAAATCCGTCATTGACCGATTTTCGGATATGACGCGCCAAACGATCCAGCGTACTAAAAGCTGGGAGTTCATAGTTTTGCCGAATCAGTTCGGCAATGGCCACATTGATCAAGTCTGCCGGATGATCCATGACTTGGGCTGCCTTTTGCACCGCCTCTAAGGCAATCCGTTGGGCTTCCTTCCCGTAGGATTGGATGCCTCGGAATTTCCGGATAGCTGTCTGGTGTTGATACCGAGTTCGTGGTTTATCATATCCTGGAACAACTTCTGGAGGTAGTTTCATTCGGTCATGGATATAATCGACAATCTGAGTAGGCACTTCTTCGAGTTTAGGAAAATAGCCCAACCGTTGCGAAGTCTTCAACAAAATCATTGCGCTTAGCAAGGATTTTGGACCCCGTGTTAATTCGTATACAAATCGAACTTCTTCGCTTGAAGGTTTATATACCCGTTCCAACTCTTTTTCGGTGTATGAACGCTTGAGCCGGGGATATGCAGTACGTTCAATGGATGCCAAGGTCAATCCCCCCTCATGCTGTAGTCATGTTTATTTTCACATAAATCATGGTGGTGTCGAGACTGTCATGACCCTGATCAGTTTTATTTAGAACTGGTTATTTTTATTTTCATCTTTGACAAAAATATAAGTACATGCTTATATAATGATGAGGTGATGAATATGATGGATTGGGAGCAGATGGCGGAGTGTCATAAAGCCTTGGCGGACAAAACTCGCTTGCGTATTCTCGCTTTACTAAAAGTGGAGGAATTATGCGTATGTGAGCTGGTAGCAATTTTGAATATGACGCAGCCGGCCGTTTCTCAACACATGCGGAAATTGAAGAACGCGAAGTTGGTGAAAGAACGCCGGAATGGTCAATGGGTTTTCTATTCATTAGATGGCTCCATGTACCCTTTCTTTCAATCGGTACTAGAGACACTTCCAGATATGCGAAGTGAAATCGAGGAGTTAAAGAAAAGTGGGCGAAAAGTAGTCTGCGATTAATGCTCCGTCCTCATCCTAAAACTTATTAAGAAAGGTCGTGATGGAATGAGTGGAGTCATGAGAAGACTCTCCTTCTTGGATCGTTATCTTACGTTATGGATTTTTCTTGCCATGGTTATTGGTATTGGATCCGGTTATCTATTTCCAGGTATGGTGAAAGTCTTAACAGAACTACAGGTAGGTACTACATCCATTCCTATTGCCATTGGATTGATTTTGATGATGTACCCTCCACTGGCCAAAGTTCGATATGAGGAAATCGGGCAAGTATTTCGGAACTACCGGATCCTCAGTTTATCTCTGATCCAAAACTGGGTGATTGGTCCTATTTTGATGTTCGTGTTAGCTATCCTTTTCTTAAGAGATGATCCTCAATACATGGTTGGTCTTATTCTTATCGGTCTTGCTCGATGTATTGCTATGGTTATTGTTTGGAACGACTTAGCAAATGGAAACAGAGAATATGCCGCTGGGTTAGTTGCCTTCAACTCGATTTTTCAAATTCTCTTCTATTCAGTTTACGCGTATATTTTCGTCACGGTTTTACCGAAATGGTTGGGATTAGAAGGAGCTGTCGTCAATATTACCATGGGCCAAATCGCCGAAAGTGTTTTGATCTACTTGGGAATTCCTTTCGTTGCCGGCATGATCACCCGTCTTGCATTGGTGAAAGCTAAAGGACGTGAATGGTATGAGACTAAATTCATTCCTGTAATCAGCCCCATTACACTCATTTCATTGCTGTTCACGATTATTGTCATGTTCTCCTTAAAAGGTGAGTTGGTCCTTCAATTACCGTTGGATGTAATTCGAATCTCCATTCCTCTGTTAATTTACTTTGTTGTAATGTTTCTTGTTTCGTTTTATATGGGCAAAAAGGTTGGAGCAGATTATTCAAAAACGGTCTCTCTTTCCTTTACTGCCGCAAGCAATAACTTTGAGTTGGCCATCGCAGTTGCGATCGGTGTCTTCGGTATTAACTCAGGGGCTGCTTTTGCTGCTGTCATTGGTCCACTTGTAGAAGTGCCGGTATTAATTGGACTCGTAAACGTCGCATTTTGGTTCCGACGCAAATACTTTGCACAAAAAATGATTGAATCAAGCTAAAATCTATATTCCAAAGAGGAGAGAACAACGATGTCAGATAGGAAAATTATTTACTTCCTTTGCACAGGAAACTCTTGCCGCAGTCAAATGGCGGAAGGGTTTGGAAAGAAATATTTAGGCGATCGATTTGACGTATACAGCGCAGGGATTGAGGCACATGGACTTAATCCAAAAGCAGTGAAAGTCATGGCGGAGAAAGGAATCGATATTTCCAATCAAACATCCGAGATCATTGATCCGGAGTTGCTGAATAAAGCGGACTACGTTATCACTCTCTGCGGCGATGCCAACGATAAATGCCCGATGACACCTCCTCATGTTCACCGTGATCATTGGGGATTTGAAGATCCAGCAAAAGCCCAGGGAACTGAGGAAGAAGTATGGGAAGTGTTCCGCCGCGTTCGAGACCAAATTGAAGCACGGATTATACAGTTTGCGAAAGAAGGGAAATAACAAATAAAGAGTTATTCCCTGTACAAAGGGAAATGACTCTTTACTCGTTTAATCAAGGTTTTCTTCAATCAGTTTTTCTACGATGACACAATCAAGCCATTCGCCATCTAATTTACTATGTTTTTCATAGATTCCAACTTCTCGAAACCCACAGGCTCGACACAAGGCTCTGCTCGCATGGTTGAAATCGAAGATTCTTGAGACCAGTTTCCAGTAACCACGCTTTGCACATGCTTCCACCAGTGAATGGAGCAGATGTTTCCCAATTCCCCGGCCTTTATAACCATCTCGAATATAAATGGAAAATTCACCAATACCCCGGTAGCAGTCTCGAGATCGGTAAGGATGGACACATGCAAAGCCAACTACCAATTCATCAAGCACCGCTACCAAGATGGGATAATGCTCCTCTTGCTCAACGATCCATTTCCGCCTGTTTTCCACTGTATATAAGGAAGTTTCAAAAGTGGCTCGTCGTGTTTGAATTCCCTGGTTATATATTTCAGTAATAGCCAAAGCATCCGAGGGAAGGGCTGAGCGAATGATAACCATGGAATCCTCCTGTCTTTCTGTTGAAGTTAATGATCCAGATTTGTTCCGACAGTTTCTGTCTCCAAGAGATAACGGCGCTGGAGTTCGTCTTGAAATAACTTCATCGTAGTATAGTTGATCGCATAAAAATTCCATTTTCCTACCCTGGTCTCGTGAAGGAGACCAGCATTTTTTAATTCTCGCAGATGATAAGACACTTTGGATTGCGCCATATTCATTTGCTCTTGAATATCACAAACACAAACACCACCAGAACAACAAGCAACAGGAGGCGAAGCACCCAGTTGATCGTACCCGGCTTGGATGAGATCGAGGATTTTGATGCGAATCGGATCGCTTAGGGCCTTAGCGATTTGAGCAAATTTTTCTGTAGATAAGGACATCATGCCCACCTCCTTTTTGCTGATTATGAGCAGCCGCAATCGTTTCTGTTTGTTTAGGTTCATCCAATGTGCAACAAACAGCCGATTCATTGGATTGCTCTTCGGCATCTGCTAATACCGTAAACACTTCCCAACGGTGCCCATCCGGGCTGGTAACCCAAATTTTATCTTGGCGAGCATAGCAGCAAGTCGTATTCATCTCGTCAAAAGTGGCCAGTCCCTCTTTTTGGAGACGCTCTTTGGTGGCCAACACATCTTCAGTGGATTTCACTTGAATTCCCAAATGATTCAGTCCACCACTTACTTCTCCGCCCTCATTTAAGGTGAAATTCAAAGCTGGTTGTTCCAGATCAAACTTAGCATATCCAGGTCGAACTTTCACCGGTTCGACGCCAAACAATTGCGTATAGAAAAAAACAGATTTGTTCAAGTCTTTCACGTTAATCGCTACATGGGGTTTTAATACCATCGTTTTCACTCTCCTGTTATTTCATATCAACTTTTCTTGATTCAATTATACATCAAATAATTTTGATGGGTAAATAGATAAATCAAAAAAAGTTGATGTTTTATTTATTGCAATGTCCTTAAAGGTAGACCTTTAAAAACTATGAAATACATGCAGATTGATGCGTTTAAAAATGTATGAAAATCACTTTTTAAACGTTTATGAAAATACATATACCTTTGGAAACGTAATCAGATACAATAAAAGGTAGAAAATGCATTTTCTGGAGGAAGTTCATGGTGAAAATCGGTTATGTTCGTGTTTCATCTGCAGATCAGAATGAGGAACGCCAAATCAAAAAAATGTTGGAGTTAGGAATCGAGGAACGGATGATCTTCGTTGATAAGCAAAGTGGGAAGGATTTTGAGCGGCCCGGTTACCAGACGATGAAGCGTATCCTACGCAAAGGGGATCTTCTTTATCTTGACGCTCTTGATCGCCTTGGCAGGGATTATGATGGGATCATCCAGGAATGGAAACAGATTACGAGGGAAATTCAAGCAGATATTGTGGTGTTGGAAAACGAAACATTGTTTGATAGCCGCAAATATCGAGAGATAGGGGATATCGGCAAACTCATGGAGGACCAGTTTTTGAGTCTCCTCTCCTATGTTGCCGAACAAGAACGGAAGAAAATCAAACAGCGCCAAGCTGAAGGCATATCGCTTGCAAAAGCTCAAGGTAAACATTTAGGAAGACCCAAGATCAATTTACAGACGCTGTCCCATGAGCAACGCCAGTTATTAGCCTCTCACTATCCGAGATGGAAAAACAAAGAGATTACAGGCGTTGAATTCATGCGATTACTTGGGTTGAAAAAGAACTCATTTTATAAGGTGGTCAAAGAGTACGAGAGCATGTGATATCTATAAATAATTGTAAAGCCGTTCCTTTACTAGGAATCGACTTTTTCCAACTTACCCCATTTGCAACTGTATATTTTACACGTATCTCGGACTTACCCCATATAGAAACAACCCGTACGATGAACGGGTTGGTAATGCCGATCATATTAATTTAAACCCGACTTCCATAATCAGCAAAAAAATAATGATATTGATCAGTTTCCGGGCCCATTCCCCCGGAATCCTTGGTAAAACTTTCAAAGCCAATTCTGTTCCGATAACAGACCCCAATGCTAATGGTATGGCATATTTCCATTGAAAATATCCGGTATGATAGAAAATCATAAAGGCTCCCAAACAACTTCCCAAAATAAGGACTCGTGTTAATTGGACAGCTCGGATATAAGCTCTGGTCAAATTCACATAGTGAAGGATTCCAAAGGTAGATGAACCTGGTCCAAACCCTCCGTCATACGCAGCAATAAGGCATGTCCACAAAAGATCCAGCTTCTTCGCCCAAGAAACTGTTTTTTTGTTTCCCCAATCCCATTTTTTCATAGAAATAAGCAGGGCGAAAATGAGAAGAAAAATTGCTGTCACGTTCATCGTATGTTCATTTAAGTGTGAAGTAATGGCTGCACCGATCATTCCCCCGATCATTGCTACAAACAGATATCGCCAGATTTGTTTCCATGTAATCTCCTTGTGCCTTATGAGGGTAACAACACTGGACAAAGATGCAATTCCAGAAGAAAACTTATTTGTGGCTACTCCGATCTGAACCGGAAGGCCAAAAATCATCATTGCAGGGATTGTAATAAGTCCTCCTCCGCCGGCCAGAGTCCCTAAAAACGAAGCGAACAAGCCTGTGAAAAATAACAAGCAACTTTCTTGATACATCTTGCAATCCCTTCTTCCAAAATAACTGGCAATTTGTTATTATCTGCCTTGCAAATCAGAAAGTCTAACCATTTTCGACGTCTTCTGGCGGCAAAATGATCCGGCCGGTAACCGGGGAAGAAAGTACCACAGACGTACAGAAACGGCTAATGGGGGTAAACTTGTCGACCAGTTGTTCCAATTCTTTCATGGATGGTACTGCTACCTTCATGAAATAACTATCGGAACCTGTCACTCGATGGCACTCCAGGATCGCAGGCTCCTCCTTAATCTTTTTTTCAAACTCACCGCAAGGCACCTTTAACTCTCCTGCCTGAATGATAATGAGCAGCTTGCGTTCCGCTATTCTCGGAGAACTCAAGTGTAACTCTCTTGCGAGTTGACTGAACGAGATTCGCCCATTCTGCTGTAAACGCTCCAAAATCTTTATATCGATTTCATCCATCAAATTCACATCCATTCCTGCAAAAATATTAATGAACATAATGGTACCAAGCCCTGAAAGACGAGGTCTTTTTCATGGCAAGTTCCCTCGATTGATCAAATCCTGCAAAAGCAGTTTACTTTAGCGCAGATCTCGCACAATCCTTACGATTTTTAGTTACATAATGATAAACACGTAAAAATCATAAGCATTTCTCTTTTAAATCGTTTGATTTTATATTTAACTCAGAAATCAGCCGGTTTATTATGTCAGAAAGAAACTTGGAAAGGAGATCAAGATGCGAAAAATACATTATGGATGGTGGATCCTGTTCTTCTCCTTTTTTCCCTTTTAACCGTACAGGGAGCCCGGTTATCGTTCGGTTCATTCATTGTACCATGGGAACAGTCCTTTTCCACAGGAAGAGGGATGCTTTCATTTACCGGAACGTTAAGTTTCGTTATTTATGAGTTGACTCAGCCCTTGATAGGAAAATTAATCGATCGATGGGGAGTTCGTCGAATTCTTGCTTATAGCGCTTTAATTACCGGTATAGGTATTCTTTTAACAGTGACTGCCTCCACTCCTTTTGAATTGTGGCTCTGGTTTGGCATCCTCGCTTCTATTGGATTTGGAGGCGCATCGAGTGTTGCTGCATCGATTGCGGTAACAAATTGGTTCAATAAAAAGAGGGGATTGGCCTTAGGCATTATCACTTCGGGGTTTAGAGCCAGCCAGTTTTTCATGGTGCCCCTGGCTCTGGGGGTCATTCGGGAGAAAGGATGGGAAGCTGCGTCCCTCACCTTGGGAGGAATTCTTGTTGTTTTAGCGTTCCCTCTTCTTTTGCTGTTTCTGAAAAACCGGCCTTCGGACATGGGGCTTCAACCCTATGGAGGATCACCAGATAATAACCAATCGGACATTGCTACAAAAAAAGCAAAGAGACAAGGTTCCAATTTCTCTTTCTGGAGGCATCGGGGTTTTTGGTGTCTGATCCTTCCCTACTTCGTTTGCGGATTTACCACTACAGGTTAAATGGATACGCATCTCGTTCCTTTCGCCCATGACCATGGCTTTTCCCCCGCAGCGACAGGAACAGCTGTCAGTCTGTTGGCTTTGTTCAATGTGGAGGGAACCTTGGCCTCGGGACACTTCGCCGACCGTTGGAGCAATCGGTGGATGTTAGTTACCTTGTATGCTGTTCGGGCAATCACGGTTTTCTTCCTTATTTACATCCATCAACCGTATTTACTCTGGTTTTTTTCCATCCTTTTCGGGTTGGTGGACTTCTCCACCGTGGCTCCCACC
>NZ_JAECVZ010000046.1:0-9556 GCF_016055135.1 Thermoactinomyces sp. CICC 10521
CAGAACCACAATTAATCCTGCCAACTAGCATTGTGGAATAGCAAGTCATAAACTAACCAGCTCCCTTAACGTGAAACAGGCAAGGGAGCTGGTGTTATTGTGGTTTGGGACAAATTTCCATTTATAACTGTATATTTTTACACGTATCTCGGACTTACCCCTATACCGTTAAACAGATTTCCGAGATCGCGAACGTGACGGTGAAAACATTGCATCATTATCATAAAATCGGTCTTTTGCTGCCTTGCGAGGTGAACGATGCCGGTTATCGCCTCTACGGCAGGAAAGAACTGGAGCGTTTGCAGGAAATACTGTTTTACCGTGAACTCGACTTTCCTCTCAAGAAGATTAAAGAAATTTTGACTGGCGAGCATGATCGGATAAGGATACTGAAAGAGCAAAAAAGGCTGCTGCAGGCTCGTATGGAAAGAACAGCAGACCTGATTCAAACAATCAACGAATCGATCCGCTCTGCCGAGAAAGGAGAACCCATGGATCAAGCAGACATGTTTAAAGGTTTTGAAACGGAAGAAGAATGGCGTAACGCGATGCGTGAGCAGACTGAATATTTAAAAGAGAACTACGGCCACGACCTGGGAGAGAAACCGATCGTTCCCGAGGAGATGAATGAAGAGGCTAGAAAGGCCCAACAATTCATCACAGGTATGGCCCGCGCCCTTGCGAGCGGGATCAAGCATACTGACAGCCATGTTCAGCACTTGATCGATTCACATGTAGCCGGTCTCAAACAACGTCACCATATTGAAACACCGCGAGATTTTGCTGCAATGACGCGCTTCTTTTTTGATGATGATTTCCATCGTCAAATGCTTGAAAATCAACAGACTGGTCTTGCTTATTATCTATGCTTGGCAGCGGAGCATTTTGCGGACAAAATGAATTGATCAAATTCCGGGACACGGACACAAAAAGAGACTGTTATTCGAATAATTAAATACAGGGGGTGGACAAGATCAAAAAGGTACTGGCAGGTCTGTTGGCGTTTTTGTTCGTATTTGTTTTGTCATCCGAGCAATCCTATGCGGCTACGTTTGTCAGAGGCAAAGCCGTGGTTACATCAGAACACAGCACAAGCGTATTTTATGCCAAAGCGGGCGAGATCTACTTTAAAAATGACAATCTGGCTGATCGTGAATATATTGATATTCGCATTGAACTTTACAAGAAAGACGGGACGCTTGTGCAAACCCGTATTGGCAATGCATACAATTTTGTCTCCCACGCCGATTCCCCTTATACCGTTCCCGAAGACGGCTATTATTTCTTCCGACTGGTCAATGAGACTCCTGACAGCCACTGGTATGTCAAATATTCAGTTTCCGACCGGTCCCGTTTTTGGAATTGAACAGATAAAACCCATCATATGAATATGGTGGGTTTTTTTCTATACAAAAAAGGAGAGTTAAGCATGGAACCTTTTTGGCTGGAAATTGCAAAGCGAATTCAAGCGATTGCCCAATCAGGCCTGGCTTATTGCAAAGATCCCTTCGATCGGGAACGCTACCGGGAATTAAGAGAAATCAGTGCATGCATGGTCTCCCGCTATTCGGAAACATCCATGAAAAGGGTAAGAGAGCTTTTTTTGAACGAAACCGGTTATCAGACACCGAAGATTGACGTGAGAGCAGTGATCCTCCAAGATCAGCACATTCTGTTGGTAAAGGAAAGGAGCGACGGGAATTGGACACTTCCCGGGGGATGGGCGGAACCCGGGTTGTCTTTGGGAGAGAACATCGTAAAAGAGGTAAAAGAGGAGTCCGGATATGAGGTGGAGGCGGAGCGGATCCTCGCAATCTTGGATCGGAATCGGTACAACCACCCGCCTTCTCCGTATTCCATTTATAAAATTTTTGTTCTTGCACGACTGATCGGAGGCCAACCGTCCAGCAGCATCGAAACGGAAGCAGCAGCTTTTTATCCGGTTGATCATCTTCCCGATTTATCAACCGAACGGATTACCGGGGAACAAATACAGATGATGATCCAATTGGCGGCATCGGGGAAAACGCATCATGATTGAGGCGAAAAAGCGGCACTCACGCAAGAAAGAGTGCCGCTCGGTCTGTTCAGGAAAGGCGGGCCGTTCCGAAATGCACCAGTTGAATTCCCAACTCTTGCACGCGTTTTTTCACTTCCGGGTGAGTCAGTGTTTGCAATTCAGTGACCCGATAATCGGTCCAGGCGGACAGGCGCTTTAAATCATCGTCGATATAACCCGGGTGGCAGTTGAGTTCAGTCAGCCCTTCAGACAGATTTTCCAAATGCCCCAGAAGCTTGTTCAACCTGTCTTCCTGAAAATAAATATCCCCGATAAAAAACTCGGTCGTAGCAGGGTGGGAAGGAGGAAGTTCTGAGCGCTTGGAAACAAGGGGCATATTCATTTCTTGAAAGTTCAAAGTAAACGTATGCCGGGTCGGCAAATTTTCTTTCTTTGCCAATTCAAGAAATAACGACCGGACAGACGGCATGATCTGAATATAATGATGTGAATCCAAATGCGTAATCTTGATCCCGGATGCTTTCACTTTCTCCCATTGGGCGGCCAATTCCTTGGCAATGTCTTCCGTCTTCCAGTTTTCGATTGTTTCTCTTGAGATCGGCCGAAAGTTCCCCTGATCGTCAACCAACGAGGGGATTTCTTCCGGGGGAAGGAGAGGGGCGCCGTAGGTAAGGTTAAAATGGAAGCCAATGCCGAGATCAGGCAGTTCATTGGCAAGGCTGACAGCATTGTCAAACCCGGGCATGTTGGCCATGATCGTGGTACTGGTCACAATCCCGTTTTGATGAGCTTCAACAATGCCACGGTTGACTGCGTCAGATAAGCCGAAATCATCTGCATTTACAATCAGGAAACGATGCATGGTTTCGTTTCATCCCCTTTTATTTTTATCTCTTTCTACTATTAGTTTAACATATCGTTTGTATCACTAATTAAAAGGAATCAGAACTTAACAAAATAGACAAAGAGGAAAATACTTAAAAACACTATTTCCATAACATTCAGTTCAACTGATTCAAAACGCAAATTGGTTTATGGTACATACAGTTGAATGTTCTGTAAATAACACTTCTAATTTCCCGGTATCTGGAACTTGCACTGATTCACCAGACAGACTCTAGTTTAAGCCAATATTTAAGCTTGGTGTAAGGTTCTCTTCAGACTGAGGAAAGGTAGTTTTATTACAGTTGAACCAAAGGGAGAAAAATCTAAAAAGAAATGAATGGAGCTGACTTTCATATGAGTACCTCAGTTATTGTGCAAACACAAGGTCTGTCCAAAAAATATGGGGATATTAATTGTGTAAATAAAGTCAATCTTCACGTTCAAGAAGGAGAAATTTACGGGTTTCTGGGTCCAAACGGAGCGGGGAAAACAACTACACTAAAAATGCTGCTCGGACTCATCAAGCCTTCAGAAGGGGAAATCAAAATTTTCGGGGAAAGCCTGATGAGCAAACATCGCCCATCCATTCTGCAACGTACCGGATCGCTGATTGAATCTCCCTCCTATTACGGACATCTAACAGGACTTGAGAATATGAAGGTCATGCAGCGTCTGCGAAACGTACCAGATAAAAACGTACATGAGGCGCTTCGTATCGTAAGGCTGGAAAATCATAAACACAAAAAAGCTGAACAATATTCGCTCGGAATGAAGCAACGGCTGGGAATCGCTATGGCCCTGCTCTCCTTCCCCGAGCTGCTGATCCTCGATGAGCCGACGAACGGTCTTGATCCCGCAGGCATTGGTGAAATCCGGGAGCTCATCAAATCATTGCCCGCACGTTATGGAATAACTGTATTGCTCTCCAGCCACCTGCTTTCGGAGATCGAACAGATCGCTACTTCAGTAGGCATTATCAGCGAAGGAAATCTGCTGTTCCAGGGCAGTATGGCAAGCCTGCGGCAAAAAAGCAGAACCGCCATCTTTATAAAAACCGGAGACAATTCCAAAGCAGAGCATCTGCTTCTCACTCAAGGCTACAGTCCGGTCCAAAGCGGCAGCCGGCTTGAGTTCGACAATCTTGAGGACACGGAGGTGGCGGAAATCAACAGACTGCTTGTTGAACATTACATTCCTGTCATACGGATCGAGGAGCAGAAGAAAAGTCTGGAGGATATTTTCCTAGAGTTGACGGGAAAGGAGAGGAGCTTGTGATCAAAATATTAGGACTTGAATACTTCAAAATCCGCCGCAAAAAAATATGGATCATGATTACATTATTTCTTGTTGTGGAGATGTTTTGGGCCTTCATGTCCATCAGCCGATCCATTGCCAGTAATCCGGATCAAGCCGTCTGGGAATCTGACATTTTTAATATATCCTCCATGAATGGACTTTTTATGCCGATTATTTCGGCCATTGTCGTCTCCCGGATTTGTGATATGGAGCACAAGGGAGCGACCTGGAAAATGCTTGTTGCTACCAATGTGGGCCGCGGTCATCTCTACGCAGCGAAGTATATATGCACCAATAGTCTGCTCCTGTATGGCATCCTTGCACAGACTATACTCATGATCGTGTTTGGACTGTTAAAGCATTTTTCCGATCCTCTTCCTATCGAATTACTGATCCGGTTCATTTGGGGAACCCTACTGACGACTTTAGCAGTTACGGCACTTCATCAATGGATTTCTTTTGCCATCAAAAACCAGGCCTTTGCGCTGTGCTTAGGCATGCTTGGCGGCTTCATCGGAATGACTGCCGGACTGTTCCCTGCCACTGCCAGACATATCTTTATCTGGTCTTATTATTTGGATCTCAGCCCGGTTACTTATCAATATGCTGAGTTTTCAGGTAAGTATATAGCACAACCTGTAAGCCCCGGGATCTTAGTGGCCGCACTGACTATGACCGTCTTGTTCTATATAGCTGGAAGCATCCACGTAACACGGAAGGAAATCTGAGGAGGGGAACTGATGAAACGGAGTATTTCTGCTGAATGGCTTAAATTGCGGCATTCTCGTATCGGTCTTGTACTCGCTGTACTTCCTGTCATAAGCCTGCTGATTGGATGTACGAATTATTATTTTAACCAAGGTGCCCTGCAAAATAGCTGGTTCAGCCTGTGGACACAGGTCAGCCTTTTTTATGGTGAGTTTTTCCTTCCTATCCTGATCGCCATCTGCTGTTCCTATGTATGCAGGCTGGAGCATCTGAACCGAAATTGGAATATGATTTTGGCCTCTCCAGTATCGGTCGCAAGTGTGTTTCTAGCCAAATTGATTGTTGTCAGCATTTTAATTTTGTTCGCTCAAGCACTTTTCATGGCACTCTACTGGCTTGCAGGTAACCTCTTCACCTTACCCGGACCTTTCCCTGTAGAGACTATAGGCTGGACGATACGCGGATGGTACGTTTCTCTGTCTATTAGCGCTCTGCAATTGGGACTGTCGTTAAGGATCCGCAGCTTTGCTACGCCGATCGGCATTAATCTGTGTGCGGTCTTGATTGGTCTGGCCATGTATACTGCCAAGCTGGGCATATTTTTCCCATTCTCGCTACTCACCATTGGCATGTGCGTGCTGAGCCAGAATAAGCTGACTGATATACAGAACATTCTGTCTTGGATGGTGAATATGGCTTACATTATTATTTTTGCATCGATGTCTATTCGCTGGTTGAGGAGCGATGATATTGTATCATCCTGATTGCACATAAGAGGTATTTTCTGATAAAAAAATATGGCTGGGTAATCTCATGTATAGAAATAATAATTTAATTATCAACTCGATAGAAAAGGAGCTTGTCCGTCCGCGACATGCTCCTTCCAATGTAACAATAATATTGCGCATGCGAAACAATATGCATGATGAGACAATCTGACTGGTTGTGCAAAATTCCATGCCACCGACTTTTTAATGATAAATGGTTACCACGATCACTTTATATCTTCGATTGTACAGGGAATTGCATAACTGCTTTTAGACCTCTTTGTTCCACGCCGCTTGAAAGAATAAGGCGACCGTGATGCGCCCGCATAATTCTTGACACCATGGGAAGCCCCAGACCGTGACCTTCCCGGGTAGCCCGCTTTCTCTTTGATGAATAGGGCAATTCGGTAATTTCCATCAATTGTTCCCGTGGAATTCCCCGTCCATTATCTCTTACGATAAAGTAATATTGGGATTTGTCCCTGGATAGAGAGGTTTCCAGTACGATTTTGCAACCCTGAGGGTTATGACATATACTGTTTTGGACAAGATTATGAATTGCCCGAAGCAGCAATTTCTCGTCCCCGATGATCTGAACTGCTTCAACAGTAAGTTTCAAATCAATGTTGTACCGGTCATCCAATCCGTTATTCAAAAAATCCGTGGCAACCTGTCGCGCTAAAACCGATAGTCGAATGGGCTTTAAATGCAAAGGTTGCATTTCATACTCAAGCATGGAGACCAGATTCAGGTCGCTTACAAGCGAGCGCAATTTCTCGCCCTGACGCCGTATGATACCAGCTAGATGCCTCTGATCCTTCGGCAAATCTGAATTATCCTCCATTTCACTTGCGTAGCCGAGAATGATTGAGAGTGGAGTCCGGATATCATGAGAAATCCCGGCAATCCAATTGGAGCGTGCTTCATCCCGTGCCTTCAATGCAGCCGTCTTGTTTTGTAGCTTAGCTGAGGCGGAATTAATACTCCGGGCCAAATCACCGAATATACCCTTGGAATCTAACTGGACCATTTGCTCCTTGGCAAGATTGTGGATTCCAGTAACAAGTGGACGTATCCCTCTTATGAGACGCGTGCCAATCGCAACAGAGATCAGGAGAGCCAGCCCCACATTTATGAATGACAGCAGTATAAGCCGTTGGGGTACCGACCTTAACCAATCGGAAAGAAAATTAAATTGATACTTCCAGTAGCTTTTCTTGAGATACCCCACCACAACCAGGTCATCACCATATTGAAAAATATAAACTGGATAGTCCATAAGATAATAACGCGAGAACTTGGCTACCTCGACTAGATTGTAGGATCGAGGAACATCATCAGGAAGATGGTAGCTCCATTGCACGTGTCCATCTTCATTGAGTAACATGGCCCAAGCCTGATTGTGCTGCAAAAGCCTGGCGGCATGCTCATCGAGGTGATAGCTGTCGTCCTGTCTGACCAAGCCTTGGGACACTTGCTTAAGCACGCCTTCCGGAGACGGGCGCTGGGTAAATTTCTTGAACACCAGTGTGCCCAGCAGTACGAAGTTAAAAATAAGTAGAAATATCGAAACAAAGATGGTCGTGGTGACAAACCGGCGTAATATGCGAATAATTCCTTCCACTCAACTTGTCTCCTTAACCAGCAGTTTATATCCCAGCCCTCTGACGGTGAGAAGATAGAGCGGTTTGGAGGGATCAGGCTCGATTTTTTCGCGTACCCGTCTGATATGGACCATTAATGTATTTTCGTAGCCGTAGCTGTCATCTCCCCAGACAGCCTTGCACAAGGCATCGCTTGTGACAATTCGACCTTGGTTTTCATACAATTTTACAAGAATAGCATGCTCCTTTGCCGTCAATGGAATCTCATTTTGATTCCTGTGCACTACCGCGCTATTCAAATCAATGATCTGTTCCCCTAATTGGAAGACAGGCAGACGCTCCGCCACGGGAGAAGAGTAGACTCGCTTTAAAATCGCCATCAGACGCAATACCAGTTCGCGCGGCAGAAACGGCTTCACAATGTAATCATCCGCACCCAAACCGAGTCCGAGCAACCGATCTTCATCCTCACCCCGGGCGGAG
This sequence comes from Thermoactinomyces sp. CICC 10521, assembly GCF_016055135.1. Lineage (NCBI taxonomy): Bacteria > Bacillati > Bacillota > Bacilli > Caryophanales > Thermoactinomycetaceae > Thermoactinomyces > Thermoactinomyces sp. CICC 10521. The sequence goes on from NZ_JAECVZ010000046.1 coordinate 7,764, forward strand.
AGAAAAAGGACTGGCATATCCGAAAAACGTCTGATGGAAGACAAAAGAAAGAAACCATCTCCATCAGGCAGCATGACATCGAGAATGGCAATATCCGGATTGCCTGTGCTGCAGATCGATAGGGCTGTAGCGCAGTCGGCAGCTGTATAAATGCGAAAAAAACCCTCTTTTCTTAAAAATCTTTCAATCATAATTCTGATTTCCGTTTCATCATCTACAATTAATATTTTTTTGTTTCTTAAATTCTCCATGCGGTATCACCCGATTTTATTATACATGAATAGGGGATTCCTTAAGCGAACCTATTATTCATCATATTGATCTAGCCACAGTTCAATCGCTCATTGAGTTCCGTCTGCTTGGACGATTTCACAGTCAGGATACATGAACGGACTCCCATCAATGGATCCTTATTTATTTAATGCCAATTCCTAATATTCACCTAAACTAATTCAAAATGCAAATCAGTTTACAATACATACACACGAAAATTTCGAATAGTATAAGGAGGCATTGGCTGATCCGATCTTTACCGTTATACAACAAATGCCCCGAAACGCGACTGTTTCAGGGCATACTCTGAGTATAAGGATAACTCAACGAGAAGAAAAAGTCTATTCTTTTTTTGAGATATAAACTATATTTTTAAAGCATGTTTGGAGACAAGGGAGGTGAATGGTGATGGAAAGAAGGAAATTAGGGAGTTTGGAAGTATCCGCTATCGGACTCGGCTGTATGGGCATGTCCGAATTTTATGGAGAGACAAATGAAAAGGAAGCGATTGCCACCATTCATCAAGCGTTTGATTTTGGCGTCAACTTTTTCGATACAGCTGATCTGTATGGTGTTGGGGGAGCAAATGAAATCCTTGTTGGCAAAGCATTAAAGGGACGCCGATCAGAAGCGATTGTTTCAACCAAATTTGGAGTGGTCCGCAACGCACAAGGGGATATAACAGGGCTGAACGGACATCCCCGATATGTAAGAAGAGCGATTGAAGGCAGTTTGCGCAGGCTCGGGATGGATTACATTGACCTTTATTATCTGCACATGCCGGATCCAAATGTGCCGATCGAAGAAACAGTGGGAGCCATGGCAGATCTGGTGAAAGAAGGAAAGGTCCGCTTCCTCGGGCTTTCCAATGTGGATGCTGATCTTTTAGTCCGTGCCGTCAGCGTGCATCCGATCACAGCTTTACAGACGGAATACTCCATATGGAACAGAGACGTCGAGGAAATCCTGCCGGTCGCCCGTGATTCAGGAATTGGCCTTGTCGCTTACAGCCCGCTTGGAAATGGTTTTTTAACAGGTAAAATCAAGGAATACGATGACTTTGCGCAGAATGATATCAGACGTCGTTTCACACGATTTAAAGAGGAAAACTTCAAAAAGAACCTGAACTTAGTGACGGAGCTTGAAAAAATCGCAAGAGAAAAGGAAGCAACTGCTTCGCAAATTGCCTTGGCCTGGGTATTGTCTCAAGGGGATGATATTGTGCCCATCCCAGGGACCAAACGAAGAAAGTATCTGAGGGAAAATATCGAGGCGGTGAAAATCACCTTAACCAACAGGGATCTTCACCGATTGAACGAGATGGCAAAGCGTTTCTCCGTCAAAAGCGAACTTTAGCGAGTATTTTATCTTGATCAAGCTGAGCCGTTGACCAATAAGAAAAGGAGAGGATCAAAATCCTTCTCCGAGATTGATGACAAACCCCCCCCTTTTCTTCGGAAAAGGAATGGGGTTTTGTATATTTCTAGGATATATACAGATAAAGTAAACCTGATGTGACC
>NZ_JAECVZ010000047.1:0-8679 GCF_016055135.1 Thermoactinomyces sp. CICC 10521
GAGCCAGGATCAAACTCTCCGATAAAGATCTAGCTCAAAAAGAATCAACAGGTCATGCTTCACTCTTTAGTTTTCAAGGAACACATCGAAATTCTTTTTTCTCAACCGCGTTTCGCAGCGACGAAAATCATTTTATCAAATTTAATTTTAGATGTCAATGGTTTTAATAAAATTTATAAGTAAAACCATCAAGAACAGAATACGCTTTTTTTCTGCAAATAAGCGAGCGGCCTGGACAAGGCTTCTTGATGGAACCAACAGGCCCAAATCCCTTCGGCTTTCAGGAAAGTAATGTCCAGGCCGGCTCTAACCGCCTCCTTGTTGAGTCAAGCTCAGCCGAAATTCAAACTCAGCGAAATAAAATACAGGCGCGCAAACGTTTTGTCAGCTGTTTTCCTCTTTTCGCTCCGCCCGTTTCATTCTTATTTTTTCTCCCGGTTCAATATGGAACCGGAGTGACGGATCCGAGCACGACCCTTCTTTCCGCCCCGGTTGCGCCGGTCACATTTCCCGGCAAACCGTGCAGCATTTCATTGGCCAAAACGGTGAAAGCAACCGCTTCCTTGGCCGCGGAGGAAAACCCCAAATCTTCCTGGGTTAACACGCGATGATGGGGCAGGCATTCCTTCAACATTCGCAAAAGGGTAGGATTATAACTTCCCCCGCCGCTGATAATGATTTCAGCTTCCGGATACATCGGAAAAATAAATCGCTTATAATTTTCTGCGATGGAGCGGGCGGTAAACAGGGTAACCGTCGCCAGCCAATCTTCTGCCTGCAACCCTTTCCACTCTTTGAGCAGCTCCTCTGCATAAGGGGCGCCAAACACCTCCCTCCCTGTCAATTTGGGCGGGGGAGCAGAGATGAAGGGATGATTCATGAGCCTTTCCAGCAAAGGCTTGTGGATCTTTCCCCTGGCCGCCCACTCTCCGTTACGGTCACAGGGCAAACCGGTCAACCGTTGGCAAATCTCATCAATGATCATGTTGCCCGGCCCGGTGTCAAAAGCAAACACCTCATCCAGCGTGGCCTCTTTGGGAATGACGGTGGCATTTCCGATCCCGCCGATATTCTGCAAAATTCGGTCACGCCCGGACCGGTACAACAGAAATTCGGTATAGGGTACAAGCGGCGCCCCTTCCCCGCCTGCCGCCATATCCATTACCCGGAAATTGGCTACAACCTTGTTTTTTGTCTCATAGGCGATCACAGCGGGTTCCCCGATTTGCAAGGTGGAGCGGACAAAAGAACCATCGGATTTGGGGATGTGATAAACAGTCTGTCCATGCGAACCAATAAATGCAAGTTCCTCCAAGTCCACCCCGGCTTCACGGCAAACCTGTTTCACTGCCTCCGCAAACAGAGCCCCCAACTTAAAATTCAAACTACAAACCAGCTTAACAGAAGAGCGGTCCACTTCACAGCAGGCGCGAATTTCCCGTTTCAGCCCATCGGGAATGGGCAGGGTGAGAAAATGGATCAGTTTTACTTTCGTTGCAAGTCCGCTTCCCTCAATTTCCACCAATGCGACATCGACCCCGTCCAGTGAGGTTCCCGACATCAAACCAACTGCCAGCGCCACCTGATCATCCTCTCTCCCCAAGTCTTCTCATGGCCAGATAATATCCCCCTTTGGCAGCTGATTCCCCTGCGATTGCGACGCGGGCATTCACAATGGATTGCCTGATTTCGCGCAGAAACGTTTCCCTGACATGGGAAATCCGGCAAAGAATGCTGCCGGCGACGGCAATGGAAACATCGTCACCAAACCCCAGCTTTTCCCGCAAGCGCAGCGTCATCTGCACCAACTCCCTCCCGGCGCGGCGCAAAATCGCGGCAGAAGCCTCATCACCCGAATCGGCCTGTCTCGCGACGATTGGTGCCAGACCGGCAATCTCCGCCTTCGTCACTCCATAAACAAATGATTTTAACCCCTCCGCCTCTTTCACCCCGATTTCATCCAACAAACATCGGCTGAGCGGGCTGTGCGGCAGGTTCCGTTCCGCTTCAGCGATAATGCGGCGCAACGCCTGAATCGCAATCCAGTAACCGCTTCCCTCATCTCCCAGCAAATTTCCCCATCCTCCTGTCACCGCCTGAACGCCTTCCTTCACCCCAAAGCAGATGGAACCCGTGCCGGCAACGGTTAAAATGCCGTCCCCTCCCCTCAAGGCTCCTGCATGGGCGATCTGCGCATCATTGACGATGGAAAAAGGGATGGCAAAACGCTCGCGAAGCATCTTTTCCAGTTCCGCACGGCAAGTGCCGCTCTCAATTCCCGCCAGCCCGAGATAAAGATAAAGGCACCGATCCTTTACTTGATGGATGCACCCCTCAATCGCCTCGCGTATATGCTTGATCGCCCGTTCCGGATCAACCAGAACATTGGCAAATCCGCTGCGTGACCGTGCCAGTTCCCTCCCGCTCAAATCAAAAGCCACCGCTTCGGTTTTCGTTCCGCCTCCGTCGACCCCAATCACAAACGGCATCCGGATCACCTACTTTTTATGTTCAAACCGAAAGGGACTCCACGGTTTCAACATATCCAGCAAAATCAGCTCTTCCTCGGCTATTCGCCCGACAACGTTGGTTTTTCCTTCATTTTTCATCGGCTTCAGGGCAATCTGCAATTCGCCTTTATACTGTCCGTACAGATCGTTGTCAATCAGCACATCGCCGCGCTTGATTTCGACAGTGAGATGCGGGGGAATGGGGACATCTTTGTATTTTACCCGGCTTTGGGTTGAGCGGATGAGGTAGTCGGAAACATCCCCGCGATAAAAATGAGGCTCTTCCAGGACGATTTTCCGCTCCAACTCCGTGATCCCTTCGTTCAGCTGAACAGTAAACGTCAGCCGGTCCGGATCAATTTGACTGAGCGCTCGCAGTTCTTCCTCAGACGCATAAGCATTTCCGACGATGACATCGTCAATGACTCCGGTGGCAAAAAGATGTTTGGCCTGCACGTCGACCGGCAGGGTTCGATGCATTTCCAGCGTGCACAGGCCCTCGGTTACCGGCCAGGGACCGAACGAAGCCGCTTGCGAGGACACAAAGGCAGCGGTGCGAATCCCCTTCTCTTTAAACTGCCAGCTGCAATGGAGAAAGTGATCATACGCCAGGCCGGTATAACGGTGAGGATAAAAATTATGACAGCCGAGCAAATTTTCCCGTTTCGGCTGATAACTGAGAATCTGCTCAAGATAACGGGTGCCGTTGCTCATATTGAGTTCAATTTTTAAACCGTAGGGATTGTACGTCATAGCCGCCTCTTCCCGGCCGGTGAAGCCGAGATCCAACCGGATTCCGCTCGCGCCGAGCTCGTTAAAAAATGACAGATCTTCGTAAGAGATTTTCAAGGCCTGAAACACGCGGGGAGCAATATCGACAACCACTTGCATTCCCAACCGATTCGCATACGCAACGGTTTCTTTAAAATCGGCGAGAATTTTTTCCCGGCTTCCCTGAACGGACAGCAGGCAGGAAAACACCCTGCTGAATCCGTACTCTTGCGCCAGCTTCAAATACGCCTGATCCCGGTCAGGGGTGGAATGTTCCGGATAAATCGACACACCCAACCGTTTCATTGTTTTTCCCCTCTTTCTGCAAAACCGCTTTGAATGGTTGCCAAGTTACCGGCTCTCCTTCAATTTTTTGATTACCCGGATCATCCGCTCAATCAGCTTTTGCTCGCTTACCGCCGTCATCAAATGGTCTTGTGCGTGTATCAACAGCAATGATTTTTCAAACGTGGTCCCGTTCATCTCCGCCTGAATCAATTTCGTCTGCGTCTCATGGGCTTTCTCCAATTCTTCTTCGGCCTGTTTCAGCAACTGATCAGCTCTGTCAAAATCAAACGTTTCTGTTGCCTCCAGCGCTTCATAAGCAAGCCCGCGCGCATTTCCGGCATGCAGAATAATATTGAAGATTTCTTGTTCCAGATTCATCATCTTTCTCCTTCAACTAAGAGATCAGGACATTTATTTACTTTCGGCATAACTCTTGATCAGTTCAAGTACTTTCGGGGCGCCGATCGGCGTATAACCTGTAGGTGGAATCAAAACAACCGGTACATTCAACTGCTTGCCGATCTCGGCAAAAGTGGAAAAACGATGCTTTACTTGCGGAGCCACCAGCCCCAGATCATACCCGGGCAATTCATTTTCAAATTCGTGGGTGCCGACCGCTTTGATCTCCAGAGCAAATCCTTGTTTATCCGCCTCCTGTTTAATGGCTTTGACCACGATGGCGCTCGACATTCCGCCTGCACAAACCATCAGCACTCGCACAAGCATCCCTCCATCATGATAAAAGAAATCGGCTGTCCGCCGTATGGATTGCTGATCTTTATTTTCAGTTTTTATTCACCGCTGCCAGTGCTTTTTTTAAGACTCCGTCATGTAATTCCAAAAGCCGGACCGCCTCATCGGGGGAGAGATCCGTTAAAAGTTGCAAAATGGCCGCTTTGGTATTCCCGTTCTGCTCTGATAGCGCTTTCTCCGCTTCCGCTCTGGTACAACCGGTCGCCTCAATCACAATGTTTTTCGATCGCTCAATCAGCTTATGGTTGAGCGGTTCCACATCCACCATCAAATTCTGATAAACTTTACCCAGGCGAATCATGGTTGCCGTGCTCAGCATATTAAGGACCATTTTTTGCGCAGTACCCGCTTTCATGCGTGTAGAACCGGTCACCACCTCCGGGCCGGTCACAACGCAAATCGTATGCTTAGCCACCTGTTCCATTTTTGTGCCGGGGTTGCAAACAAGGGCGACACTGGTTGCTCCCACCTCATTTGCATATTGAAGGGCACCGATCACATACGGTGTGCGCCCGCTTGCAGCGATTCCGACCACGATATCCCTGTCCGTCAGACGTATTTCCTGCAGATCGTTTTTTCCAAGATCATACTGGTCTTCTGCAGTTTCCCAGGATGTATCAACGGCACCCGCTCCCCCGGCGATAATCCCCTGAACCAATTGCGGCGGCGTACCAAACGTGGGCGGACATTCCAAAGCATCGAGAATCCCGATTCTCCCGCTCGTTCCGGCACCGATATAGATCAGACGCCCCCCTTTTTTAATCGCCTCCACAATCTGATCCACCGCCCGTGCAATCTGCGGCAACGCAGCGGCAACCGCCCCGGGGACCAGCGCATCTTCTTCGTTGATCCGTTTGACAACTTCAAAACTGTCCAACTCATCAATATCCATTGTACGTGGATTTCGTTTTTCCGTCTCCAGTCTGTCCAATTCCGACATCGCCTGTTTTCTCTCCCATCTGACGTCATTTAAGGGGCATTTTTTTCCTTGCAAAAAATATCTGAACAATTTTTATTATAACAAAAAAATTGGTATAGACAACTACTGCCCGATAAGTTATATTCAAATTGTAAACGGTTATATTTCAGACTAGTGTCACATTTATAACACCAGGAGGTTTTTTATGGAAACATTTTTGCAATGGATTGATTCTAAGTTGATGCCTCCTCTTGCACGCCTTTCGGAAGTGCGGCATTTGCGGGCCATTCGGGACGGAATCATCTCTGCTCTTCCCCTTATTCTCGTCGGTGCTTTTTTCTTGATTATCGCCAATCCTCCCATTCCCGGTCTGGCGAAGATGGTGGAGCCGTACACCAATGACATTTTAATCCCGTTCCGTCTTACACTCGGATTAATGGCCCTCTATGCTTCCTTCGGCATGGGATACAGCTTGGCCCGCTCCTACAAACTGGACGGCATTTCCGGCGGCATGCTGACGATGGCGACCTTTATCATGGCAACAATTCCGGTCAATCTGGATGACAAATTGCCGAAAGACCAGCCGCTCGGTTGGCTGTTGCCCATGGAAAACCTAGGCGGTTCGGGACTGTTTATGTCAATCTTGGCAATGCTGATCGCAGTTGAAAGCCTGCGATTTTTCAAGAAACATCGCATCACGCTCAAAATGCCCGATTCCGTGCCCAGTTCGGTTTCACGCTCGTTTGAGGCACTGATTCCCGCTGCATTTATTATCGTTGTCATGTGGGTGATCCGCGTCTGGCTTGGAATTGATTTAAATGAGGTATTGCACGCAATCTTCAAACCGCTGGCCGCCTTTGCCGGAAACAGCTATCTCGGCGCCTTGGTTCCGGTCATTTTCATCATGCTGCTCTGGTCGGCCGGTATTCACGGCGATGCGGTGGTCGGAACCGTTTTTCAACCGATCTGGTTTGCCCTGCTGGATCAAAATGCCGCTGCTGCCGCTGCCGGCAAAGCGCTGCCCAATCTGATTGTCGAACCGTTTTTTCAATGGTTCGTCTGGATCGGAGGATCGGGAACGAGCATCGGCCTTGCAATCCTCATGTGTTTTTCCAAATCTTCATACTTAAAGAAAGTCGGCCGTTTTTCGATTGTACCCGGCATTTTCAATATTAATGAACCGATCGTTTTCGGTGTGCCGATGGTGATGAACCCGCTGATGTTCATCCCTTTTGTCTTGGTTCCCATCTTTTGCACGACAACCACATATATCGCTTTTTCTCTCGATCTGATTAACCGCGTGGCCACCATTCCACCCTGGACATTACCTGCCCCAATCGGAGCGTATCTGGCAACCGGCGGAGATTGGCGGGCGATCGTTTTGTGCCTGGTTAATATCTGCCTTTCCGTTCTCATCTACTATCCCTTTTTTAAGGTATTCGAAAAAAGAATGCTCAAAGAAGAAAAAGGGGAGCTTGCCCAGTCAGCTTCATAAAATGCCCGCTGATCCGGCTCTGAGGGCATCAAAACTGCTGCAACCGAAACAAAACCGGGTGCGCATTGATTTTGCCGGATTGAATCAACACGTGCCCGGGATGTTCAGGAGGTGGAACGGGAGCTGTTCAAAATTCATTGAGGATGGAAATCCGGAAACCAAACCAAAACAATCCCTGGATAAAATGCCGAGGCGCACCGCATCCATTTACCGCAGTTTTTCGGCTGCCCTCGTCCCTTTGCGCCTGATGAGGATGAAGTAAGAAAAGCCGGCGATAAGCACAAATCCGACACTGATCAGCATACTCATCAAATGCTTGTAATCAAAAACACTCCCGACCAGCGCAATTGTCAAAATCAGGATGGCAAGCCAAAAACGCCAGGGAATTCCCCAGACTTTGCCCTGTTCATTGGCTGACTCTTGTTGAAAACGGCGAAAACGCAGGTATGTGTACAGAATCATGCCCCACAAAAACAAATAGACCACACCTGCAGAGGTCGTCAGAATTTCATAAATGGAACCAGGCAAAAAGTAAGAAGCGACAATGAACAGAAATACAAAGATCGTCGTCACGATCAGCGAGGGAAAAGGAACGCCTCGCTTATTTATTTTAGCCAATAAGGAAGGAGCTTCTTCCCGTTTGCTGAGGCTGACCAAAATATGAGAGACGCCAAACATGGCGGCAATAGCCGTTGAAAAGGCTGCCAAGATCATGATGAGATTCAGGACAGCATCAGCATACGGGATGCGTAACAAGGTTAAAATCGTTATCATCGGACTTTGGTTTTCCACGATTTTGGTCAGCGGGATGGCATAGAGGATGGCAAAAAGAGACAACAGATATAAAACAGCCAGAAGAAGGACAATTTTACGAAAAGCTGACGGAATCACCCTCGGATTTTCAACCTCGGCCGAAGCCATTCCCGTGGCCACAATCCCTCCAAAGGTAAAAAACATCATGCTCAAGCTTGTTAAAAATCCGGGCAGGCCATGGGCAAACCATTGATCCGTCCGGGTAAAATGCGCATGCGCGGCAACCCGTCCACCAAGGATGAAATAAAAGACAACACCGATAAAGATGACCAAAGCTGCCGTTTTTACCACAGCAAAAAACGATTCGATCCGCCCGTAATTATTCATGCCAATCAAATTAATCCCCAGCGCCAACAGAGTGTATATCGTTGAGAGCATCCAGATCGGAACAGAAGGCAGCCATTTTTGTGTAAAGATACTGATCCCCGTAATCTCGCTGGACATTGCCAAAACTCCTGCCGCCCAATAAATCCAACCGCCAGTAAAACCAAATAAAGTTCCAAGATACTTTTCAACGTAATAAATAAATGAGCCCTGAGAGCCGGATTCCGTCACAATCATGGCACCCAAAGAGTCAAAAATGGCCCAAACAGCAAAAACTCCAACCAAATAAGACAATAAAATGGAGATCCCTGTTTCACGGATCGTCGTGGCTGTCGTCAAAAAAAATCCCGCTCCCAAGATGGAAGCAACCCCGATAAAGACCAGTTGCCCTTCGGACATTCCTTTTTTCTGCTTTTGTTCCGCAATCTTTTTTTGGTGAAATACCTGCGGTTTTTGCACTGATAACGGCTGTTTTCCTTCTTTCATCTCATTTCCTCCCTCCTTTTTAGAATTGCAATCATGTCAAAACCTTATGTATTTCCCTGTGAAAAGATATGCAACTTTGCTGGTGTTGCCCTTTGACGGCACTTTCGGGCGGAAACAAAAAAACACCTGTTTAATCGTATTAAACGAATAAACAGGTGTTTTCCATTTAGCCGTATTCCCTGAAAACTAAAGAGTGAGTAAGGCATGACCCGAGAAGTAACCGGTTCATTTGCTCTGTGAAGAGCTCCTTAGAAAGGAGGTGATCCATCCCCACCTTCCGGTAGGGATACCTTGTTACGACTTCACCCCAATCATCTGCC
>NZ_JAECVZ010000048.1:0-8669 GCF_016055135.1 Thermoactinomyces sp. CICC 10521
GGATTATCGGGTATTAGCACCGGTTTCCCGGAGTTATCCCCGTCTTGCGGGCAGGTTGCCCACGTGTTACTCACCCGTTCGCCGCTGGGTCCGATCCCGGAGGATCTTCCCCCGCACGACTTGCATGTATTAGGCACGCCGCCAGCGTTCATCCTGAGCCAGGATCAAACTCTCCGATAAAGAACTAGCTCAAAAAGAATCAACAGGTCATGCTTCACTCTTTAGTTTTCAAGGAACACATCGAAATTCTTTTTTCTCAACCGCGTTTCGCAGCGACAAAATAGATAATAACAAGATAAAATAAAGGTGTCAACACTTTTTTTAATAAAACCAATCTCTTTTCCACATCTTACTTTCAAGAAATGTTACAAAGACGGTTCTCCCCATCGAAATGCTCTCTGTATTCCTGTCTCCAGTCAAAATAAACGAACGATCCTACACGTATTCCAAAATATTATTCGTGTTTTTTACAGATACCCATTGATTTCTGTTTTTTGGTTTGATATAGTATCTAGGGTTTTGCAGGAGATGAGAAGTCAAGTTTTTCTTTCGAAAAAAGCCAAAGTTAAGGATAGAACATCCATGCCACTATGGAGGGATCCGAATGAAAACGAAATATGACGTCATCGTCGTCGGTGCCGGACCTGCAGGAATTTTCACCTGTTACGAGCTTAGTTTAAAAATGCCGGAGGCCAAAGTCCTGTTGATCGATAAGGGGCACGACATCTATTCGCGAAATTGTCCCATTTTACAGAAAAAAATTCAAAAATGCCCTCCTCCAGCGGGCAAAAAAGACTTCGCCGGATGTGTACCCGCTTGTTCCATCACCAACGGGTTTGGAGGAGCAGGAGCTTATTCTGATGGGAAATTTAATATCACCAGCGAATTTGGCGGATGGATGACCGATTACCTCTCAACGGATACTGTACTCGACTTAATCCACTATGTAGATCAAATCAATTTGCAACACGGCGCCACTGACACGATTACCGACCCCTTGACCGAAAAAGTCAAGGAAATCGAAAAACGCGCTTATTCCGCCGGCCTCAAACTCCTCCGGGCACAAGTCCGCCATCTCGGAACAGAACAAAACCTTAAGATCCTGGCCAGCATTTACGAATATCTGAATGGCAAAATCGACATGATGTATAAGACGGAAGTTCTCGATCTCATCACGGAGCGAATCGAAGGCAGACATCATGCGGTGGGAGTCGAGTTAAAGGACGGAACACAAATTTTTTCCAAACAGATCGTGATAGTGCCCGGGCGCGATGGTTCAGCCTGGCTGGCAAAACTTTTGCGGAAGCGTCGTGTGAAAATGTCTGCCAACCAGGTGGATATCGGTGTCCGGGTAGAAACAAGCAACATTGTCATGGAAGAGATTAACCAGCATTTGTATGAAGGCAAATTTATTTTTAATACCTCAGTCGGAACCCGGGTTCGCACTTTTTGCAGCAACCCATCCGGTCATGTTGTCGTCGAAAACCATTCTGGCATCATGCTGGCAAACGGTCATGCGTACAAAGATCCCAAACTCGGCAGCGAAAATACAAATTTCGCACTACTCGTTTCCCATAAATTCGATGATCCCTTTGATCAGCCGACCGAATACGCCCATGAAGTGTCACGTTTGGCCAATCAGCTCTCCAACGGCAGCGTCATTGTCCAAAAATACGGCGATATCCTGAAAGGAAGACGTTCAACTCCAAAGAGAATAAAAGAAGGATTTATCACTCCCACTTTGAAAGAAGCCGTTCCGGGAGACCTTGGTCTGGTCCTCCCCTACAACACGATGAAAAGCCTGATTGAAATGGTTGAGGCATTGGATAAGGTAACGCCAGGGATCGCATCGGAACACACACTGTTTTACGGAGTAGAAGCAAAATTCTACTCTGCCCGTCCAAAACTGAATGAACACTTTGAATCGGAAATTTCCGGACTCTATTTAGGGGGAGACGGAGCCGGAATCACCAGAGGACTTGCTCAGGCAAGTGCATGTGGCGTCTGGATTGCCCGCTCCATTATCACCAAAATGAAAAAAGGCGAATAATAAATGAAAACACCTCCGAATGGAATTACCATCAGGAGGTGTTTTTCGTATTATCGTGTTGCTTTATGGTTCCCGGCAATGGAGTAACCGGAGACCCGGGTTCCAATTAACGGGAACGATTCGAAGTTTAGAATCTAAACAGGGATGCTTTTCCCTTTATTGCGAACAGACAGAATATAGAGAGCGACCCCTAACAAAATGGCAACAAGTGCAAATACCATATTGATCGGATACTCAGTCGCTGTTTTGGGCAGTTGTCCTCCTTGCGGGGGTTGATGGCTGCCACCTCCCGGATTGTTCGTACCCGGTTGGTTTCCACCAGGATTGTTCCCTCCCGGATTGTTCCCTCCCGGATTGTTTCCTCCTGGATTGTTTCCACCAGGATTGTTCCCTCCTGGTTGATCACCGCCACCAGGTTGGCCAGGCTGACCGGGATTTTGGCATTTCACTCCCAGGTCGACATTAACAAGAACAACCTGACCGACGAGATGCGCACCAACCAACAGTTTCACTTTGACTACATAATAAGCACTTGCTTTGGGATGATATTCGATTTTAAACTCTTTATCTCCTTGACCAGGCTCGAAGACTCCGGATTTCACCAGTTTTCCCTGGCTGATGTCGGCTTCCTTGTTTGGAAGCTCGTAAATCTCGTAAGGAACCGTCGCTTTCAGATCAGCCCCCACAACGGCCAATAATTTTGCCAAGCTTTTCACAGTGACTTTCAGCACGATTGAATCGCAATCCGCCTTAACTTTAACCACATTTAAAAGGTTTGCTTTGGCAAAGAGTTTCAACTGCGCATCCAAGTTCACATTGACTGCCGCAGCAGACGAAACGGCCGGAAACACACTAAATGCCAACAAGAAGACAGCAAACAACACAGACAACAATGGTTTCGATTTTTTTACCATTATGTATCCCTCCTTTTGTGATAATATCTTTCCACAACTGTTTCAATTTTCCTTCTCTGAGATTTATTATATAAGCCCCAAAAAAATACAATTCATAATTTGTACAAATTTTGTTTCACTAAATACACCCAACATACGGTGGTTCACTTAAGTCTGACGAGCAGGTCATATCGCGTCTTCATACTCCTTAAACCTTGACTTCGCCAAACAGGCAAAGTCCGTTGTTTGATGAAGTTTCGGATTTTCAGGCAATATCATCCCATCAAAAATACATTTAGTTGATACCTTGTACTATGGCCAAATAGATGCTCGAAAATGCGGTATGATTCGGCGAGTGAGTGTAGGAAAAAGAAGTGCTTATTTCTGTGAGGCGGAAGAAGAAAGAGCGAAGGGGCTATTTTGATGGTTAGTCCCGAGACTGCTGACAAAGAAAGCAGGATGACAATCTTGTGTGTCAAAAAAATTAGTTTAGAACAGAGTCAAAATCCCACTCCAATCGAGAAGGCACTATTGAATTGGTTAAAAAAGCGAGGTGAAACCAGATGAAAGTGACAGATTATTCTCGGATTGCAGACCGATATGACCAAAATCCATACCGACGACAAATCGGACCTGATGAGAACTTGAAGCGATATTTTGCTCAGCATCCTGATCGAGAATTTCGCGTTTTGGACTTAGCATGCGGTACGGGATTATATTTGCAAAAACAATTACATGCCTTTGCATCGGTGTCGGTTGAATGGTACGGGTTAGATGCATCGCAAGCCATGTTGAATCAAGCGAAAAGGAGGGTTCCAAACGTCCGGCTGATTCAAGGATTGGCTGAAGAAATGCCATACGAACCGGAGAGCTTTGATGTAATAGTGAACCATTATGCTTTTCATCATTTCGCTGAAAAATCGAGGGTACTGGATGAGGTCACTCGTATATTGAAGAAAAACGGCATGTACAAGATGCACAACATCTCCATCCATGAAATGCGGCAATGGTGGGTGTATCAATACTTCCCTTCAGCGTATTTTGAGGATTTGAAGAGATTTTGGCCAAAAGATCTGATTTATCGTGAATTATCCGTAAGAGGTTTTCAAGTTGAACTGGACATCCGTTATAGAATGACTTCTATGCCGTTGACCGAATGTATGCAACATGCTCGCAATCGGGATATTTCTGTATTGACGTTAATTGATGAAAAAGACTATCAGGCAGGGGTGGAAAGATTGGAAACGGAGTTAAACCGCGATTCCGAAGCCAGCATCATCAATGATTTTGCAGAACTGCACTTGATTGCTGTGAAATAATAGGATCTACCCGATTCATCCGATAGGTGGCTCTTGTCCTGTAGATAGTTTGATCAAATTTTATACAACTTCTATTTTCTCCTTTTTTTAAAATCCATTGACAAACCCAGAAGAAATAAACCGCTGGGTTTGTCAATGGCCTCAGGCTATTCCGACAGATACCCCTCTTTTATAATTTCATTTCTAACTTGAATTATGTCATTCCATTCCAGCAGGGAGAATATCGCCTTCCGGGTACATCTTTCACCCCACAGACTGTGCCCATGCCGGGCGCACGAAAAAAGAGGAGAAAACACCAATCGGCATTCTCCTCTTAACGATTGATTGGAGCGGAAGACGGGATTCGAACCTGCGACCCTCGCCTTGGCAAGGCGATGCTCTACCCCTGAGCCACTTCCGCACTAATGGGGCGATCGGTGGGAATCGAACCCACGAATGCCGGAGCCACAATCCGGTGCGTTAACCACTTCGCCACGACCGCCATCAACAAAAATTTTTTAAGAACAGTGGAGCTTCCTACCAGGCTCGAACTGGTGACCTCTTCCTTACCATGGAAGCGCTCTGCCAACTGAGCTAAGGAAGCATTTTCTGGCTCCTCAGGCAGGACTCGAACCTGCAACCTACCGGTTAACAGCCGGGTGCTCTACCATTGAGCTACTGAGGAACATGGAGCGGGTGAAGGGAATCGAACCCTCGCATTCGGCTTGGAAGGCCGATGTTCTACCACTGAACTACACCCGCTTATTGGTGCGGTCGGCGAGACTCGAACTCGCACGGCCAGGGGCCACTACCCCCTCAAGATAGCGTGTCTGCCAATTCCACCACGACCGCAAACCATCACGAACCTTCGACACCCTGATTAAAAGTCAGGCGCTCTACCAACTGAGCTAATGGCTCAAAATTTGAACTGGTGGAGGGAGTAGGATTCGAACCTACGAAGGCAATGCCAGCGGATTTACAGTCCGCCCCAGTTGGCCACTTTGGTATCCCTCCAAAACGCTCAATTATCTCTTTCACAGATCTTAATGTTAACATATTGGATAAAAAAAAGCAAGTATTTTTTTCGATACTCGATGAAAACCGGCATTCTGATCCTGCGAAGCAAACCTTCCGGCATTCACAAAGAACCATTTAATTGATCACAAAAAAACCCATCTCAATCGAGATGGGTTTTTTTGTGCCTGGCAACGACCTACTCTCCCAGGGGTGAACCCCAAGTACCATCGGCGCTGGAGGGCTTAACTTCCGTGTTCGGGATGGGAACGGGTGGATCCCCTCCGCTATCATCACCAGACAGGTGGCGTGCCCTGGAAGATTCGAACTCCCGACCTTCTGATCCGTAGTCAGACGCTCTGTCCAGCTGAGCTAAGGGCACACAAGATATTCAGGTTTGAAAACACACCCTGAAAATAAGATTGGAATAAGGGTTGCAAGTGGAAGAGAAGTAGTAGGATAAGCCCTCGACCGATTCGTATCCGTCAGCTGAACACATTGCTGTGCTTACACCTCGGACCGATCTACCTTGTCATCTTCAAGGGGTCTTACTTCCACGAAGGAATGGGAAATCTCATCTTGAGGTGGGCTTCGCGCTTAGATGCTTTCAGCGCTTATCCCGTCCGCACTTGGCTACCCAGCGGTGCTCCTGGCGGAACAACTGGTACACCAGCGGTGCGTCCATCCCGGTCCTCTCGTACTAAGGACAGCTCCTCTCAAATTTCCTGCGCCCGCGACAGATAGGGACCGAACTGTCTCACGACGTTCTGAACCCAGCTCGCGTACCGCTTTAATGGGCGAACAGCCCAACCCTTGGGACCTACTTCAGCCCCAGGATGCGATGAGCCGACATCGAGGTGCCAAACCTCCCCGTCGATGTGGACTCTTGGGGGAGATAAGCCTGTTATCCCCGGGGTAGCTTTTATCCGTTGAGCGATGGCCCTTCCACACGGAACCACCGGATCACTAAGTCCGACTTTCGTCCCTGCTCGACTTGTCGGTCTCGCAGTCAAGCTCCCTTCTGCCTTTGCACTCTGTAGGCGCGATTTCCGACCGCGCTGAGGGAACCTTGGAGCGCCTCCGTTACCTTTTAGGAGGCGACCGCCCCAGTCAAACTGCCCACCTGACACGGTCCTCCCGCCGGCTGACGGCGGCGAGTTAGAACCCCGATACGGCCAGAGTGGTATCCCACCGGCGTCTCCACCGAAGCTGGCGCTCCGGTTTCAGCGACTCCCACCTATCCTGTACAAGCCGTACCTAGATTCAATATCAGGCTGCAGTAAAGCTCCACGGGGTCTTTCCGTCTTGTCGCGGGTAGCCTGCATCTTCACAGGCAGTACAATTTCACCGGGTCTCTCGTTGAGACAGCGTCCAGATCGTTACGCCTTTCGTGCGGGTCGGAACTTACCCGACAAGGAATTTCGCTACCTTAGGACCGTTATAGTTACGGCCGCCGTTTACTGGGGCTTCGGTTCAGAGCTTCGCTTGCGCTAACCCTTCCCCTTAACCTTCCAGCACCGGGCAGGCGTCAGCCCCTATACTTCGCCTTGCGGCTTCGCAGAGACCTGTGTTTTTGCTAAACAGTCGCCTGGACCTCTTCACTGCGGCCCCCTCGGGCTATTCACCCTACCGGGGCACCCCTTCTCCCGAAGTTACGGGGTCATTTTGCCGAGTTCCTTAACGAGAGTTTTCCCGAGCGCCTTAGGATTCTCTCCTCGCCTACCTGTGTCGGTTTGCGGTACGGGCACCTGCTTCCTCCTAGAGGCTTTTCTTGGCAGTGTGAGATCAAGAACTTCGGTACTTTAAATTTCCCTCGCCATCACGGCCTGGCCTTAAAGAAAGGACGGATTTGCCTGTCCTTTCAGCCTCACCGCTTGGACGCGCACATCCAGTCGCGCGATTCTCTACCCTCCTGCGTCCCCCCATCGTACAAACGGAATCAGGTGGTACAGGAATTTCAACCTGTTGTCCATCGCCTACGCCTTTCGGCCTCGGCTTAGGTCCCGACTTACCCTGAGCGGACGAACCTTCCTCAGGAACCCTTAGGCTTACGGCGGAGGGGATTCTCACCCCTCTTTTCGCTACTCATACCGGCATTCTCACTTCCAAGCACTCCACCGCATCTCACGATGCGGCTTCGACGCCGCTTGGAACGCTCCCCTACCATGTTGCCTTCGGCAACATCCACAGCTTCGGTGAACCGCTTAGCCCCGTTACATTTTCGGCGCAGAGTCACTTGACCAGTGAGCTATTACGCACTCTTTGAATGATGGCTGCTTCTAAGCCAACATCCTGGTTGTCTAGGCAACTCCACATCCTTTCCCACTTAGCGGTTACTTGGGGACCTTAGCTGGTGGTCTGGGCTGTTTCCCTTTTGACTACGGATCTTAGCACTCGCAGTCTGACTCCCGGAGGAAAAGTGGATGGCATTCGGAGTTTAACTGAGTTCGGTAACCCGGTGAGGGCCCCTAGCCCAATCAGTGCTCTACCTCCATCACTCCTGCTCCGAGGCTAGCCCTAAAGCTATTTCGGGGAGAACCAGCTATCTCCGAGTTCGATTGGCATTTCACCCCTACCCACACCTCATCCTATGGTTTTTCAACACCAAAAGGTTCGGGCCTCCATTCCGTGTTACCGGAACTTCACCCTGGACATGGGTAGATCACCCGGTTTCGGGTCGACGACTACGTACTCATGCGCCCTGTTCAGACTCGCTTTCGCTGCGGCTCCGGCTTCTCACCTTAACCTCGCACGCAACCGTCACTCGCCGGTTCATTCTACAAAAGGCACGCCGTCACTCCTCAAAGGAGCTCCGACTGATTGTAAGCACACGGTTTCAGGTTCTCTTTCACTCCCCTCCCGGGGTGCTTTTCACCTTTCCCTCACGGTACTGGTTCACTATCGGTCGCCAGGGAGTATTTAGCCTTGGGAGGTGGTCCTCCCAGCTTCCCACGGGGTTTCACGTGTCCCGCGGTACTCAGGATCCGTCTCGGAGGGCGAAGGATTTCGGTTACAGGGCTGTTACCTTTTATCGCGGGTCTTTCCAGAACCACTTCACCTATCCCTCGCCTTTCTCACTCCGTGTGAGACGTCCTACAACCCCGACAGACAAAGTCTGTCGGTTTGGGCTGTTCCCCTTTCGCTCGCCGCTACTCAGGGAATCGCGTTTGCTTTCTTCTCCTCAGGGTACTAAGATGTTTCAGTTCCCCTGGTCTGCCCCCGTCCATCCTATGGATTCAGATGGCGGTACCAGCTCTTCAAGCTGGTGGGTTGCCCCATTCGGAAATCCCCGGATCAACGCCTGCTTACGGCTCCCCGAGGCATATCGGTGTTCGCCCCGTCCTTCATCGGCTCCTGGCGCCAAGGCATCCACCGTGTGCCCTTAGTAGCTTAACCTGCTACGGTTTCTCTCCC
>NZ_JAECVZ010000049.1:0-8609 GCF_016055135.1 Thermoactinomyces sp. CICC 10521
ATAGGTCACATCAGGTTTACTTTATCTGTATATATCCTAGAAATATACAAAACCCCATTCCTTTTCCGAAGAAAAGGGTGGGGTTTGTCATCAATCTCGAGCTACCTATCGCAGGTAGCTTGTTTGTTTCCGGGAAACAGATTTGGTTCTGGCGTCATCATTCATTTATTCGTAAGGAGTAGCGAATTTGTGTCCTTTTGAGTGTTATAGTAGATGGATAAAAAGGTGTCTCAAAATGGTGTCCAAATAAGCAGTTTTTCATCTTCGCATGAAGGCAGGAGCCTCTAATCGCTTGAAATCTTACGGACTCCGTAAGGGTTCCACCTTTGGTTTGGGTGTGCCTTGAAGATGCGAACGCCCCAGTAGCCACCAAACGCTTCTCCTCGCTTCTTGGATTCGGATGATGGCCTTGTCCATGACATAATCAAAAACGGGCATCTCTTCACGCAACGCGAGAAGTTCTCCAATCGCTTCTTCATACAGTTCGCAAATCCGATGGATTCTCTCTTGTTTGGTCATGGTGTCCTCCTTGTATCGCCCATTTCTTCATCATGATCTCCGTCAGGCATTCCTCGGCTTTCGGGATATTCAGGGCGGTGGCTACTTTCAAAATCGCCGGCGTTTTCAGACGAGTGATCGTTCTTCTGGAAATCCCCAACTCTTCGCATACTTCATAATCCGATGGATGCCGGGGATTAAAGTATTTTTCCTCGATATATTGTCGTTCCCATTCCGTTAAAATCTCCAGTGATTTTTCGATCTGTTGAATCTTGATTTCCTTGGTCACTTTCTCGATGGCCATCCGTTCGGTTGTGGATGGGTATCCGGTATAAGCGGGACTTGTTCTTTCCTTGTATAGGGGGATATTGGCTGCGATTTTCTGATTCTCAATGGACATCTTCCATACCGGGTATTGATACAAGGTCAATTCCGTTTCTCTCATGACATCTTTGACGGTTTCCTTCCAAACCATGGATGCCTCCTGATTCTGAAGAGATCCCTATTTATGATCAAGTTGATTATCATTATACCATATCTTTGCCATTCTGTTGAAATTAAGGTAACGATTTAAACGATTTGTTCATCGAAAAAGGAATTGTTTCACCTTTTGTTTTACATCGGATATTCCCGTGATATAATGGGGGGAGTAGAAGCGTTGGATAGGAGTGAAAGGGATGTTAAAGCCAAATCTGGAGTTGATTTTAAGTCAAAAGAAACAGGAAGGGTTGATGCTGAACCTGAACGACCAAAAAGTGAAGCTGACCAAAACGAATCTGGCCATTGCCTTAGGCGTTGTCAAACAACAAATCACCATGTGGTGTACCGGAGCCGCTTATCCCCGACCGGAAACGATGTTCAAACTGGCGAAGATTTTGGGTGTCAAAGTGGATGATCTCTATACCTTGGAAGAAACCGAGGAAGAATTGCAGCAAGAACGGGAAGAAATCGAGAAACGATTGAAAGAGAAAGAAGAGGAAGCCAAACGCCGGAAACAAGCCTATCGACTGGCGAAACAAATCCAAGAGGGAGAAGTAGATGAATGAAGCCCAAAGCCTACTTCTGCCAAGTTTGTGGAGAACGCTTTGATTACCCGGATATCGTTTGCGCCAAGCATCAACTGGAACGGGATCGGATTCAGAAAAAATGGAGAGAAGACCCGGGGTATCAAAAGATTCAGGAAGAGGCACGGAAACGAATCGAGAAGTACTTCCCAAAGAAATAAAAAATCTCCCGTTTCAGGGAGAGCATTTGATTCAAGGAGTTCAGGTTCATGATCAACTTCTTATAGTATAGCGTTTTTGGACGCAAGTTGTGAAGTTTTCTCACAGAAAAAAGATGGCGCAAAGTTGACGCAAAATCTGGCGCGCACCGGAATCCATCCTTTCTTATAATGAAGACAATGGCATAGGAACGCATTTCCGCTCTCCCCTTTCGCACCTTCGGGTGCGTTTTTTTCTTGGCCCAATTCGACGCAAAAGAGAAAGAGGAGAAACGCATGGACTCATTGATCGTACTGGCGGTTTACCTGGGATTCATTGCAGGCATTCCCTTCTTCCTGAGAAGAGAAAACACGAAAGAAGATTATCTGGCAGGGAATCGGAAGTTCGGCACATGGAGCATGGCGCTGTCCGTTGCTTCGACATGGATTTGGGCGCCGGCTCTTTTTGTTTCTGCCGAAAAGGCGTATTCCAACGGAATTCCGGGACTGTTCTGGTTCCTGGTGCCGAATGTCCTTTGCCTGCTGATCTTCATCCCGATTGCCAAGCGGATTCGGGAGCAAATGTCAAATGGCTTTACGCTGTCGGAATATATGGAGCATCGCTATTCCCCTCGCGTGAAAACGGTGTATCTGTTTCAGTTGTCGGCATTGTCCCTGTTCTCCACCGTGGTTCAACTGCTGGCAGGCGGGAAAATCCTGAGCTTGCTGACGGGGCTGCCGTTCTGGTTGATGACCATCCTGTTGGGGCTGTTCACCTACAGTTACTCCTTCACCCATGGTATTCGCGCTTCCGTCATCACCGACGCGGTTCAAATGGTGATGATGATCGGTGCTTGCTTCTTGTTGGCTCCGTGGGCCATTCATCTGAAGGGCTTCTCTTCACTGATCTCCGGTCTTAGCGGAGTGAGCCACCAATACGGGAGTCTCTTCGATGCCAAGGGGCTTGAGGTGCTGTTGTCGTTCGGTATTCCGGCTGCGATCAGTCTTCTTTCCGGTCCGTTCGGAGATCAAAGCTTCTGGCAACGGGCCTTCTCGGTGAAGAAGGAGAAAATCGGTGCTTCCTTTGCACTGGGCGCTGTCCTGTTCGCCATTGTACCGCTCATGATGGGCATTCTGGGCTTTGTGGCAGCGGGCATCGGCATGAAGGCACAAAACCCCCAAGTCGTCAATCTTGAACTGGTGTCCTCCCTTTTCCCGCGTTGGGCACTGTGGATTTTCCTGTTCATGCTGTTGTCCGGTCTCCTGTCTACGGTCAGTAGTAACCTCTGCTCCATCTCATCGCTGGTCGGCGACCTGAGGGAGAAAGCCGGGCTCAAAGATTACCGGCTGAGTATGCTCCTCCTGACACTGGTTTCCATTGGGCTGGCCAACCTTCCCGGTCTGACCATTGACCGTCTGTTTCTGTTCTATGGGACGCTTCGGGCTTCGACGTTTGCCACCACGGTACTGACCCTGCTCGGAGTCCGGTTGTCGGAGAAAGGAGTCTTTTTCGGCGTCTTGTCCTCGCTTCTGGTCGGCTGGCCGATCTTCGCCTATGGCAATCTGGTGGATAACAGTACGCTCAAGGTGATCGGAAGCCTGACCACGCTGCTCTTGTCCGGAATCGTGGCTTTCTTGCTATCCAACGTAGGGGGGAATCGCTTTGCTCGGAAAGAAACAAGCGATCTCCAATGATGACTGGCTCCGGGCCATGCAGCAGATCGAGGAGCGGGTCAGCAAGGCGGAGATCGATTCGTTGATCGACCGAACCGTGGAGGATGTTCACAAAAACACGAAGGGTCAGAATGTCGCGTTTGGTTGGAGCGGGGGGAAAGATTCCCTCGCTCTTCAGTTTGTCATGGAGCAAGCGGGCATCGAAGCATGTGTCTTTGCCATGTCCAATCTGGAGTATCCGGCGTTTATACAGTGGGTGAACGATCACAGGCCACCCCAACTGGAAATCATCAACACCGGACAAGACTTGAAATGGCTGGCGAAGAACCTTCACATGCTGTTTCCGCAGGATGCACAGACGGCAGCCAAGTGGTTCAAGATCATCCAGCATCGGGCGCAAGAACTCTATGTTCAGCGGCATCAACTGGACATGATCATTCTGGGTCGGAGGAAAGCGGATGGAAATTACACCGGAAAAGCCGGGGCCAACCTCTACACCAACAAAAAAGGCATCACTCGTTACAGTCCCCTTCGTGACTGGAAGCATGAGCATGTTCTGGGACTCATTCACTACTACCATATCCCGTTGCCTCCCATCTACCAATGGCCAAACGGGTTCAAAGTGGGAACAGGGTGTTGGCCGGCCCGACAATATACCGGTTCCATCCGACAAGGATGGCGAGAGGTGTACTCCATCGACCCCTCCATCGTCCAAGAAGTTGCCACGCTCATCCCCTCTGCCCGGGAATTCCTGAAGGAGGAGACTTGATGGGTTTAGTCCAGAAGAGAGGAAAGAAGGAGCGAGTCGCATGAAAACAGAGAAAATTAAGCTGACGGAACTGAGGAACCCCGAGAAAAACGTACGCATTCACCCGAAAAAGCAGATTCAAGAGATGATTCGCAGCGTCAAGATGTTCGGCCAAATCCGGCCTCTGATCGTGGATGAGAACAATGTCATCCTTGCCGGAAACGGTCTGTATGAAGCCTTGAAAGAGATGGGAGTGACCGAGGCCGATGTTCTGCGCGTTACGCACCTGACGGATAAGCAGAAGAAAAAGCTGATGCTGGCGGATAACCGGGTGTACAGCTTAGGTATCGACGATAACAAAGCCATGCTGGAAATCCTGGGAGAACTGAAAGATGAGCTGGATATCCCGGGGTTTGATGATGATCTGCTGAAAGACTTGCTTGGTGATCTCGAGGATACCGAACAGCAACTGGCTGATTACGGAAAACTGGACGAAGCGGAAATTGAAGAGTTCCAAGAAGCGGCTGAACGAAAAGAAGCGATGATGGAAAAGGCCAAGCAACAAGCGGTTGAAGAAAAGCAAGAGCCCCCCTCTTCCCCTCCAACCGAATCCAAGCGAACCATTCACTGTCCGCATTGCGGAGGACGGATTGAACTATGATTATCAAAAAGCAGGGGCGGATGAATGTCGTCGAAGCCGCCCGAAAGCGAATCGAGAACATCTTTTCCAACAACGTGCCGGTGTACCTGTCATTTTCCGGAGGCAAGGACTCCCTTTGTCTGGCTCATCTGGTCTATACGCTCATTCAGGAAGAACGGATTGACCCCTCCCTTCTGACGGTTCACTTCATCGATGAAGAAGCCGTTTTCCCTTGCATTGAGCGGACGGTGATGGAGTGGCGGAAGAAATTCTTGCTGGTGGGCGCCAAGTTCCATTGGTACTGCCTCGAAGTGAAACACTTCAACTGCCTGAACGAACTGGAAAACGACGAATCCTTCATCTGTTGGGACCGGTACAAACGAGACGTATGGGTACGTCCCATGCCCCCGTTTGCGATCACCCACCACCCTCTCCTGAAACCGCGAAAAATGACCTATCAGGCGTTTCTGGATCGGTCCTGTGTGGATGGGATCGTGATGATCGGGATTCGGGTGTACGAATCACTCCAACGGCTGAAGAACATCTCGAAGCAAAAGAAACACAAACGACTCTTCCCGATCTACGACTGGAAGGACTCGGATGTCTGGCTGTATCTCCTTGAGAACCATATCGAGATACCCGACATCTATCGGTATCTTTGGCAATCCGGCGCCACCCGGAATGAAATGCGGGTGTCTCAGTTCTTCTCCATCGACACAGTCAAAGTGCTGGTAAAGATGAATGAGTATTACCCGGATCTCATGGAACGGGTGACCCGTCGGGAACCGAACGCTTATCTGGTGGCGCTCTATTGAGACAGTGAAATGTTCCGGCGAAAATCCTCGCACAGGCGGAAACTGGAACAATCGCAAAAGCCAAACGTCGACTATAAGAAAGAATTGATTCGCTTGCTATCCGACATCGACAAGAACTTCAACACTGAGCATAAGCGAACGGTCGCGCTGCGTTATCGAAATGTCCTCCTCCGCTTCCATTCCATGATGACGGAAAAGCACTACAAGGAGATGTACGAGGCGTTAATCGCTGGAGACCCGAAACTCCGGACGCTGCGAGCATTCTATTACGCGATCGTCAACGACTATTGGAGGAAATCGCAATGAAGCACGATTTGTTTGCTCCTCTTCACTCGCTGCAATTCGTCGACCGGGATCAGCTGAAGCCAAACGACTACAACCCGAACGTGGTTCCGAAAGAGAACCTGAAATTGTTGGTGCAATCCATTCTGACCAACGGATGGACGCTTCCCATCGTCGTCCGACCGGACTATACGATTATCGACGGATTTCACCGATGGACAGTCGCTGGCCAAGAGCCGCTTCGGAGCTTGTTGGGCGGAAAGGTTCCGGTGGTCATCGTCGATCACCAGGACGAGAGCGCGAACATCTACGGAACCGTCACGCACAACCGCGCAAGAGGAACCCACCTGCTGGCCCCGATGAAAGCGATCGTGAAGCGCCTGATGGATTCAGGCAAGTCCATCGAGGAGATCGGAAAACAATTGGGCATGAAGAAAGAGGAAATCTTCCGTTTATCGGATTTCAGCCGGGAAGAATTCCTGGAACTGATGGCACGGGAGCGGGAATACAGCAAAGCCGAGCTTTTCCGTGAAGCCTGAAGTTCCCTTATGAGAACACACAGCGATCAGGAGGTGAAGGAGCGTGGAACGATATGGCCCGACCAACCAAACTGACACCGGACATCCAAAAAAAGATAGTCTCCATCATCCGATTGGGGCATTACATTGAAACGGCTGCGGCTTATGCGGGCATCTCCAAACAAACGATTTATAACTGGATACGACAAGGGGCAAGGGAAGAAAAAGGAAAGTATCGGAACTTTCATGATGCTGTGACCAAAGCCTTGGCGGAAGCCGAGATTCGCGAATTGGCTTACATTGACCAAGCGGCGAAGAAGGGAAGCTGGCAAGCCGCGGCATGGATTCTGTCTCGACGGTTCCCCAACCGATGGGGCAAAGAAACCGCCTTGGATTCGCTTACGCAACAGGGACAACCTCAGCGTATCATCTTGGACTTTGGGAAACGAAAGGAAGAAAAAGAATGACCCTGTACGCTCCCGATGGTTACCTTTACGAATGGGAACAAGCCGCTTTCTCTTCCCAGCCACTGATCGTCCAAGGGTATCACCCGCATTCTGCCCAATGGCATCTTCACGATTCCTCTGCCCGTTTTCGCATCTTGACGTGCGGAAGGCGTTGGGGCAAAACCTTTGCCTGTGTGGCTGAGATGATGAAGCAAGCCCTGGAACATCCACGCTCTCTTTGCTGGTGGGTGGCTCCCTTTAACCGTCAATCCCTGATTGCGTACCGGTTAGCAAGACGTGCCTTGTCTCCCTTTATCCAGAAGGCCTTTAACGGTTCGTTGCGCTTGGAATTAACCAATGAATCGGTGCTGGAGTTTCGTTCCGCCGCCATCCCGGATACGCTCCGGGGGGAAGGGGTGGATCTCGTGGTCGTCGATGAAGCCGCTCTGGTTCGAAGAGAAGCCTGGGAAGAAGCGCTGCGTCCGACCCTGACGGATACCGGGGGAAGGGCGATTTTTATATCCACGCCCAAGGGCCGGAACTGGTTTTATGAACTGTTTCTGCGCGGGCAAGACCCCAAGTATCCGGAGTACCAAAGTTTCACCTTCCCGACCTCTTCCAATCCCCTGATTCCCGCCTCGGAACTGGAAGAAGTGAAAAGCACCTTGCCTGATTCAGTCTATCAGCAAGAGTATGAAGCCGTGTTCTTGGACGAAAGCGCGGGCGTCTTTCGCAACATTCACGCCTGTATCCAAGGGGTATGCGAACCGCCCCAATTCGGAAGAGAATACATCCTTGGCGTGGACTTGGCACGGAAAACGGACTATACCGTCTTGACCTGCATGGATGTGAAGGAGAAAAAGGTGGTGGCCTTCGACCGGTTTAATCAGGTCAGCTGGCAATTCCAAATCGAGCGGATTGTCCAGATGGCTCAGCAATACAATGACGCCCAAGTCATTGTCGACTCTACCGGATTGGGCGATGTGGTGATGGAAGCCTTGGAACAACGGGGACTGTACGTGGAAGGTTTTCATTTTACCCAACGCAGCAAACAGCAGTTAATTGAGAATCTGCAACTGCTTCTGGAGCAGGAAGAAATCCATTTCCCTGATATTCCGGACTTGATTCATGAACTGGAGATTTTCGGCTACGAGATGACGAAAAGCGGCAACATGACCTTCAGTGCCCCACCGGGCGCCCATGACGACTGTGTGATGAGCTTGGCCTTGGCTTGTTGGGCATTGAAGGAACATGCACCGATGCAGATCTTTGTTTAAGCAAAGAAAGAGGTGAAACCATGTTCAACTTAACGGAACGACTCAAGCAGTTTGAAAAGAAAGCGGCTCCGACGTTCCTCACTACCTGGACTACGGTCCGCACCGACCCGGAGTATGATTTAACCACGCTGACCGATGAAGGCTATCGCAAAAATAGCATCGCTTCGGCTTGTGTCACCATGATTGCCACGAGTGCCCCTGAAGCACTGTTGAGAGTCTATCGCCCGACGGATCATGGTTTGGAAGAGGTTCCCGATCATTGGCTGGTAAAACTCATCCAACGTCCCAATCCCATGCTCTCTTCCTATGAATTGTGGGAATGGGTGCATACCTTCTTGAATACGTCCGCGAAGGTCATGGTGGCCAGTTCCCGCCGAGCAATTGACAGGGGTGAGCCCATGACGGAACTGGAACAGGAAAACCGCTTGGACAAACGGCTCAGAGTGTATATACGGCCCAAAGTTCTGGTGATTGATGAAGTGGGCTACCTCCCCCTGGATAGCTTGGCAG
>NZ_JAECVZ010000004.1:0-170636 GCF_016055135.1 Thermoactinomyces sp. CICC 10521
GAAGAAATTTGGCGGTATTATTCGAAGGGGATTTATTCGACGGGGAGTGGGTCAATTCTTTTTCGGCGATCCTGGGTCAATTATAGACCGGCGGTAACATGATTTCTATAAAGCGGATGTGTCTTATGTAGATTTTACAAATGCCGATGCTCAAAATGCAAGGTTTGCTAAATGTGAGTGTATTGAAACCGTGTTCGCCAAAACGGATTTGACGAATGCCAGCCTTTTTGATCATGCGGATTTCCGTGAAAAAGTATTAATATTGGTACTCCCGAAAATCCGATACTTCGAAGATGAAAAAGCAAGAGAGTGGTTAATCAGCTACAGTCTCACAGCAGGGGAAAAGAACGGATAACGGAGGGAGTCTCAGGCCGGCGAGCCTAGGGACTGAGGAGCAAACAGATGAAGCGGGCGAGGTTTGCCGTTTGATTGATAGCATGAAGATCTCCTTACAGAAAAACACGCATGGATGAGAAAGTCCCATGCATGTTTTGGTTTTAATAGACAAGGCCTCCGTAGATCCAGGAGGGGTGTCCAGAAACGTTCACGATTTTTATTTTATAGTAGCCGGTTGGGAGGCCGGTGGAATAGCTGAACCGTTTGTGGCCAACAGCTTCGGCCGAGTGGGATAACACGAGTTTTCCGTTTTGGTCATAAAAATCAAAGCGAATTTTTTCTTTTTGGCTCGGATCAATGGGGCTTTGGACGCCTTTCAGGTAATCGTCGCCGGTCAGATAAAACGGATTGCCACCGTTGAGCCAAATGGAGTTGGAAAAGTTGTCGCTCCCAAATTCATAGGTTCTGCCATCCGGATGGGAAGAGGAGGCAGAGATGGCTGCACGGACGGCATCAGCAAATTTTTGCATCTTGGCAGAATCGTTCAGGAGCTCATCGCGCTGGGCTGTGGTGAGTTCCATCTGCGCTCCTTGGAGAATCCGATTCTTATTGGCGATGTTTTCCGGGTGGTTCCCGTTGAGATTGTCAGGGGCATTCTCGACACGGAAACCGGCGGCAGTCAACCGCTCTGAGAGATTGCTCATTAAATTTTGGTTGAGTCCTCCCATGTAAACGATTTTTTCCGTGCCCTTGGCTCCATGGAGAGAAACGATGCGGTTTTTTTGTGCCGTCATTTGCAGGGCGGTTGGTTCATCGTAGTGGGAAGCGGTTAAATGTAAATCGTTCCGGTCATCGTTATTGGTGTCTTTATAAATGTTGGCCTTAAATATGTAGTAACTGTAATCGTCCTGCGCGATTGCTTTTGCCAGTTGATCGGTTCCCTTCTCGATCCTTCCGCCATGAATGGCCAGAATCAGCACATCGTTTGGTTTCGACTGGGTTTCAATCGTATAATCCGTGCCCTGTTTATAGTGCGATGACAGTTCCGCATAATTGGCATAGATATCGGTTGCAGCCAGGGCTTGCGGGACTGATGGCCAGAAGACGGCCAATGAAGAAAGAAGAGGCAAAATGAATTTTTTCATCCGAATCTCCTTTCATTTATTTATGAATGATAAAAGTATAATATATTTTTTAATTCTGATAAATACATGTTGTTCAGTTGATGAAAAATGTTCAAAATTCATGCTGGCAGCGTTTTCGCCGCAAGTCGGCATGTTTGTGTTGAAAAATTCATGGCCGGCAGGAATGTCATCAAACAGACGAAAGGATGTTGGATGGCCGGAAATATCCTGGCCCCAACATCCCTTGAGGAAATGTCTGACCGATGGTTGAGAACTCGGCAGGAGGTTGTTTTTGAGTCACAAGTCCCGACTGATGCGGGAAATGTTTTTGAAGGAGGAAAAATGGGTCGCGACTTTGCAAATTGTGACAAAGATCGGCTTAATTCGGATTTGGCGTGGCTATTGCATGATACGGGAGGGAATCCGGTGCGAAGTTCATTTGTGTAGCTGTTTTTCTAATTAACATCCAAATCCTCCGCAGATAAAGACAAAGATCGTGGCGATGACGAGCAGGAAGATCAGCAGGCTTCTCCAGCCAAATCCGTAACCGTAGCACGACCCGTAACAGGAACTGTAACACGAACCGCATGAAGCACCCATTCGTTTCACCCCCTAACGGTAATTTCGGTATATCATATTTGACCATGACAAAAAACGACTGTGCATTCTCCTATTTTTTGTAAAAAATGTCCTGGCAGGGGAAGAGGGAGGCTGTTCACAAGCTTAAAAGCAATTGGAGAAGTCCGGCGAGGAGGGGAAATGAAGGGGATCAGTGTGTGGGATGGAAAGACGGCGCCGGCGTTGCAAGTGTGGTTAAATGGTTTTGAAAACCTTGGGGCAATTTTCTGCCGGTTTGTCGTATGATTGAATTAAGCCAGCGGCGGTTGAGGATATCCATTGGATTTGGGGAGAAGAATATGAATTTTGTTCATTTGAACCTGATCTGTTGGGGAATCTTTATCCTGGCCTGGATCGGCGGAGCGATTTACAATCATTATCATGCTCCGGCCGTGCAGCAAAGGCGCCTCCAGTTTGACTGGATGATCCTTCTGCTTTTCTGGGGTGTGATCCAGTACATTGCTGTCCGGTATCCGGGAGCTTTGGCTTTTCACCTTCTCTGGTTGCAGGTTGTCGGCGCGGTTCTGCTGGCTGGGTCGACGTTGTTCACTTTATGGGCCAGATGGAAACTGGGGAAAATGTGGGCATCGGTCGCAGTGGTTAAAGAGGCTCACCGATTATGCACGGAAGGGCCGTACCGAATCACGAGGCATCCGATTTATACCGGAATTATCGGGATGGTGCTTGGCTCTGCGCTCTCGACCGGGGCTGGTGTCTTATTCCTGGGCTTTCTCGGGATTCTGATCCTTTTCCTGATCCGTATTCGTATTGAAGAGAGGTTGATGGTTCAAACGTTTGGTGAACAGTATCTGGAATACAAAAAACGTGTTCCCCGACTTATTCCCGGTTTAAAATGGAGAAAATGACCGCATCCGTTATCGAAGCAGTTCTTTAAAGCCGGAGATGACGATTTCGATGGCTTCGATGATCGTATGAATGTCTTCGGAAGCGCGCGTTTTTTTCAGCCGGTCGCCGCAACTGACAAAACAGTCGGATAAATGGCTGATGGCAGTTGCCACCTCTTCTGCCATCGGGTCGGAGTCATCGAGGAAACCATTCTCCCATAACTGATCGAGCATGGCATCCAACTCCAGTACTTCCTCATATGCTTCGTCCACATAAGTCCGGTCCAGCAGCGCGTTGATCACTTCCCTCGTCACTTCATCCAATTCAAAACTGTTGATCTCCAGATCCATTTCCCCGAGCATGTGGCTCAATTGTTGCGCCGTTTTTAACACCTGCCCAGTCTCCGATTGATTTTCCCTCATGATTTGCAATGATTGTTCAAGTTTTTCGATCACCCATTGGACCCTGTCCGGCAAATCGGTCAGCTGTGCCCAATACCGTTTGTCCAAATGCACGGGTGGCAACGGATCGTTCACGGTGAATGCCTCCTCTCTCCTGCTTGGTTCCGCTTTTTGCCATGATCCTCAACTTACAAGACGGAGTCAGAACGGATCAGCATGGCAGGTGATACTGACAAATTGTGTTATAATGATTTTGGAATAGAATGACAATGTTTTGATTTCAAATGGGAAAGGTTGATCCGATGTTTGGAAAAGTTGCCGCCGATGTGTTGGGAATCAGTGATGTCGGAAGTGTGATCAAGCCGGAAAATTACGATAAGGTGGACACAGACGATTATGTGCTTCATGAAGATGGCGAGAAAATTTTCTTTCTCATCAAGTCAAAATCGGATGAGTACTGTTTTACGAACAAAGCCCTGATTCATTTGGATGGTACCAGTGCCACGAGCAAAAAGCGGATGCTTCATCGCTATGATTACCATGCTCACAAAATCGCCAATGTGATGCTGGAAACAGCCGGTTCGATTGATCTGGATATTGAGATCAAGTTTACCATGGGTTCCAAACAATATACAATCGATGTGCACAAAAAGCATCTTGAGGAACTTAAGGATTTATACAAAGCGCTGGTGAAGATTGCGGAACTCTCGCGTGAAAACGAGATTCTTCTGGCATTTGCCAAACAGAGTCTGGAATTGGCCTCCACCACCTTAAGTTCGTTCAAGAATGATGATAACAATTTGGTCGAACAGTTTAAAGGACTGAACCAGGCGGCATTTAACTGGCTCGTCGAGACCCGGGAGAAATACCATGTGAAAGACTTTGGCTTTGTGTTTGAACGCTATATCAACAACTGACACAGGCAGGCCCGCCGCATTTTGGCGGGTGGTTTTTATATCTTTTGCTCTCTTTGGCCCCTGTTTGTATGTGGGACAAATCCATATTTTAAAATGAATGAATTTTTTAAATAAATTTCCTTATTGGGCAGGAATTTTTGAATCTATTGCTAAATAATAATTATATTGTTGTTCAGCAGTTCATGGTTGGTTTGCAAAAAAAGCTGAGGGAGGAAGCCGCTGATGAGTGTGAAGTTATCCGGTTTTAAAGCGCCAAATACCGAAGGAAGCCTGCTTCATTACAAGCCGCGATACGAGAACTTTATCGGGGGAGAGTGGGTTCCGCCGCTCGGCGGGGAGTATTTTGACAATCCGTCTCCGATCAATGGCAAGGTGTTCACCAAAGTGCCGCGCTCTCAAAAGGAAGACATCGATCTGGCATTGGAAAAAGCGCACCAGGCAAAAGAAAAATGGGGAAACACTTCCGTCGCGGAACGAAGCAATATCCTTTTGAAAATTGCTGATCGTCTCGAAGAAAACCTGGAAAAGTTAGCGCTTTCAGAAACGTGGGATAACGGAAAACCGATCCGTGAAACACTGAATGCGGACCTTCCACTGGCAATTGATCATTTTCGCTATTTTGCCGGCGTGATTCGCGGGGAAGAGGGCGGCGTTTCCGAAATCGATGCCAATACGCTCTCCCTTCATATCAAAGAACCGGTCGGCGTTGTGGGCCAGATCATCCCTTGGAATTTTCCGCTGCTCATGGCGGCATGGAAACTGGCTCCCGCTCTGGCTGCCGGCAATTGCGTGGTGTTAAAGCCGGCCGAACAGACTCCGGCTACCGTCCTTCTGTTTGTGGAACTGATCGCTGATCTGCTGCCGCCCGGCGTGCTTAATGTGGTCAACGGATTTGGTCCCGAAGCCGGCCAGCCGCTCGCCACCTCGCCGAAAGTGGGGAAAGTGGCCTTTACGGGTGAGACGACCACCGGACGCCTGATTATGCAGTACGCTTCGGAAAATATTGTTCCGGTCACGCTGGAACTCGGGGGGAAATCGCCCAACATCTTCACGGAAAGCGTGCTGGCACAAGATGATGACTTCCTCGATAAAGCCCTGGAAGGATTTACGATGTTCGCCTTGAACCAGGGGGAAGTCTGCACCTGTCCGTCCCGGGCCCTGATTCAGGAGTCGATTTACGAAGAATTTATCGAACGGGCTATGGAACGCGTGAAGAAAATTAAAATGGGGGACCCGCTCGACCCCGAAACGATGATGGGAGCACAAGCTTCCAACGACCAGTATGAAAAGATCCTGAACTATATCCAGCTCGGCCGCGAAGAGGGAGCCAAATGCCTGACGGGTGGAAAGCCGTACAAGAACGACAAGTACCCCGACGGCTATTACATTGAGCCAACCGTGTTTGTCGGCCACAACAAAATGCGGATTTTCCAGGAGGAAATCTTTGGCCCCGTCGTTTCGGTGACGACGTTTAAGGATGAAAAGCAATTGCTCGAAATCGCCAATGACACGCTCTACGGCTTGGGTGCCGGTGTCTGGACACGGGATGCGCATCAGGCTTATCAGATTGCCAGACGGATTCAGGCCGGGCGCGTCTGGGTGAACTGCTACCATCTCTACCCGGCACACGCGGCCTTTGGCGGATACAAACAATCGGGAATCGGACGGGAAACGCATAAAATGATGCTGGAACATTATCGCCAAACGAAAAATCTCCTGATTTCCTATGATAAAAAGCCGATGGGCTTCTTTTAAGGACAGTGGAGGACATGGAAACAGTCAAACGCGTTCTGGTTACGCCCGAGGCGAAAAAGGTTATTGATCAGCTGAGCAAGCAGCATGGAAAGCTGATGTTTCACCAGAGCGGCGGTTGTTGTGACGGCTCCTCTCCCATGTGTTTTAAAGAAGGAACTTTTCGGATCGGAAGCAGCGATGTCCGACTGGGCGAGATTGCCGGATGTCCTTTTTATATGTCCCGTTCCCAGTTTGAATACTGGAAACATACCCAGTTAACCGTTGATGTTGTCAAAGGGAGAGGGGCTTCCTTTTCATTGGAGATTCCGCTGGGGGTTCGGTTTGTCATCCGTTCGAGGCTGTTTACGGAGGAAGAGTTCGCCCGGTTGGAACCGATTCAAAATGGATAAAGCACTGTTGAAAAAAAGGCGATCTGCTCCTGATCAGGGCGGATCGCCTTTTTTCGGGAAAAGCCACCCGCGAGATGAGGAGGTGGCTTTGCAACTATAATGGAACTTTTTTTGTATAAGGTTTTTTCATCAGCATATCAAATTCAATCGGAACACTGTGGTAACCGATCGCATAAAGCCCTTCTGTCGGCTTCCAGATGTTATAGGCTTTGCACGCCCGAAGAAGGATGGCTTTATCGGCCGGATTGCGGAGAACAACCATCTGGCTTCCGGGAACCTTCACTTTCATGATCCGGTCAGTTGTGATCGAGAGATAGGCGACCCAGTGCTTGACGATGTGTTCCCGGAACAGATCATCCATAACCCGGCCGCACATGGCATGGTCAGGATGAACATCATAGCGGGACATCGTTTTAAAGGTTGCATCGGGGAACTTTTTGGCATATGACGCCATAATGGCTCTTACCTGACTGTACAGAAAATTATCGTTTACCACATTGTATACCCGAATTCTGTCCTTGGGAATGCCAAAAGCGGCAGCAGCCAGGTAAAATTCACGAAGGCGCGCATCCCCGAATTCTTTGCGGGTGAGCCATCCGTCTTTGTAATGTTCCTTATAGGGATCGTGATAGGATTTGTACAGATTGTCTTTTAATTTTTTTCCGGCCAATTCTGCACGATTGGATTCAATGTCGTAGGCTCCGTTGATCCGTTCACGTGCAAACGAATGGCTTCCCGGCGACATCAGCACCAGATATACTTCTTTTCCCGCCCGAATGTCGTTAATGAGCGGAACCCCCATGGTCAAAACTTCATCATCAGCATGGGGAGAGAAGTAGATCACAACATTCTTGGAAGGCACCGGTTTTGGCGCAGCAGGTTTTACTGCTTCCATCGCCCGCGTTGCGGCTGCTTGTTCCCCGTAGGTTTTGTATTTGTGCATTGACATCACGGCGACGACCAGTCCTGCTGCCACCAGGGGGATCGATAAAATGAAAAGCCATTTTTTCATCTGATCACCACACTTAAGTGAAATGTCTATCTAAAAAAACCGGCCTTTCCTTGTAGAAACCCATTCATTGCATTGTCGTGCCAAAAGATAGATTTAGACATTGGTCGGGTAAATCCCTATCAAATATTTTAGCGGGAAACCAATGAGATATATAGAATTTTATATGCCTAAATATGACAGATTCATGAATGATGGATTATAATTTTATTAAAGATAAAGATTTCAACCAAGAGCAGGGCGTGGGTTTTCTTCCGGTGAAACCTGAAGGCGGGAAGGAAACACCACGCCCCGCATTTTTGTCAGCCGGCCATATTATTGACTGCGGCCGGGGGATAGAAGACGGAATAATGATCCAGATGCGTCGAACCGGAGATTGGTTCATTAAAAATAAATTTTAATTGATATTTGGAATTCACCTTGTAAACGAGGATTTTTTGGTGGCTGATGCTGTTGACGGATGAAGGCCGGCCCAATGTTTCGGTGATGTCCCGGTACGTGAGCTTTTGGATTTCCGCAGAGTAGGAGCGAATGTCAAAAATCTGCAACCCGTGATTGAAGCCAAAAGCAAGGCCTTGTTTTTTATAAGTATCATAAATCCCTTTTCCCGCCGACTCGGTCGTGTCCGGATTTCCCAAGGCTTGATGAACATCGGAATCGATGAGGGATTTGCCGCAAATAAAGCGGTAATGCAAAATCTTCCCCTGCTGGGCGCGCTGTTTGATCTCCAGAACGAGAGCTTTGTTTTTGGCATTGATCGGTGCGGGTTTGTCGCCCGGAGTGGATTGTTGAGGAGAGGGGGTCTGCTGGTGGGAGGGTGGGACGGATGAGGCAGGGGGAGCGGGCTTCGGTTCCGGGGTCGGGGCTTTTTCATGCCCGGTGCAGCCGGTGATAAGGAGAAAACTGATCACCGCCAGGGAGAAAACCTTTCTTTTAAAGGGCATCACAGAACATCTCCATTCATTTGAAAATGATGCATTACAACCCAATAATATCCCATTTTCCTTTTATTTACAATCTTTTGTCAATTTCAAAGGAGAAAAAATACCCCCGCGAACGAGGGCCGGATTCTTGGTTTATTGCACTTTTTTCTTCCAGATTCCGAGCATTGCCGCCGTAACGGCAGAGCCGATGAGAATCGCGAGAATATAGAGCAGTGGTTTGTTGACGAGCGGAATCACGAACAGTCCGCCGTGGGGGGCAGGCAGATGAATGCCGAACAACATGCTGAGCGCGCCGGCGATGGAAGAGCCGATGATACAGCTGGCGATGACGCGTACCGGATCGGCTGCGGCAAACGGGATTGCTCCTTCTGTAATAAAGGAAGCACCCAGCAAATAGTTGGTCAGGCCGGATTTACGCTCGGCATCGGTAAATTTGTGTTTAAAGAAAGTGGTTGCCAGCGCAATGCCCAGCGGCGGTACCATTCCGCCGGCCATGACGGCTGCATGCGGAAGCTGGTTTCCGGTCTGCAGTGCGGCCAGTCCGAAGGTGAAAGCCGCTTTATTGATCGGGCCGCCCATGTCCACGGCCATCATGCCGCCCAGAATCAAGCCGAGGATGGCCGCGTTGGTTCCGCTGAGGCTGCCCAGCCAGGAAGTGAGCGTTTTGTTGAGCAGAACCGCCGGTCCGTTAATGACAGTGATCATCAGGATACCTGTAATCATGATTCCAAATAAGGGATATAAGAGAACCGGTTTGATCCCTTCCAGTTGCTGAGGCAGGATCGAAAACACCTTTTTCAGGCCCACGACGACATAACCGGCCAAAAATCCGGCAATCAGGCCGCCGAGAAAGCCCGCACCCGCGTTTGCCGCCAGAAAACCGCCGACAGCACCAGGAGCAAAACCGGGACGGTCGGCTATGCTGGAGGCGATAAAACCAGCCAGAATCGGCACGATGAAATGAAAAGCTCCATCCGCCCCGCCGATTTGATTCAAGATTTGGGCGATCGGCCCATTCGCGTGAATTCCGCCAAATGCGAATGAAAGCGCAATCAAAATTCCTCCGCCGACAACAAAGGGAAGCATGTTGCTGACCCCGTTCATCAGGTGGCGGTAAAAGCCGAGCCGCTGTTTTCCCGTTGTTTCCTTTTCGACGTTTCCCCGCCCCTGATAAATGGGTGCATCCTGTTTCAAAGCTCGTTCAAGGAGCGCTTTTGCTTTGTGAATTCCATCAGCGACGGGTACCTGAAGCACGTGTTTTCCGGCGAACCGGTCCATTTCCACCTGCTTGTCCGCTGCGACGATAATGGCGGTGGCCTGTTCAATTTCCGCCGGGGTCAGGCGATTTTTGATCCCGGTGGATCCGTTGGTTTCCACTTTGATCCTGATGCCCATCTCCGCTGCTTTGGCCTTGAGGGCATCAGCCGCCATGTAGGTATGGGCGATTCCGGTCGGGCAAGCGGTGACGGCAAGGATCAGTTTTTCCGGTTCTGTTTGTTCTTCTATGCTGTCTTCCTCCTCCTGATCCGCTTCTTTGTTATTGATTAAAGCGATCACTTCCTTTGCTGTCCCGGCCTGATTCAGTTTTTCGCGGAAGTCATGATCCATCAGCAATACCGACAGGCGGGATAATGTTTCCAGATGAGTTTCATCAGCCCCTTCCGGAGCGGCGATCATAAAGAAGAGACGGGCAGGCTGTCCGTCCAGGGATTCATAGTCAATCCCTTTCAGGCTCCGTCCGAAACAGATGGCGGGAGTTTTTACCGCCTTGGTTTTGGCGTGCGGGATGGCAATTCCCTCGCCGATCCCCGTCGATCCTTGAGCTTCCCGTTTCAAAATGGCCTGCTTGTATTCTTCACGGTCATGCAAGCGGCCGGCTCCGTCCAGCTTTTCGACCAGTTCATCAATGACAGCGCTTTTATCGCCGGCCCGGAGTTCCATGATGATCGTATCCTCTTTTAGCAGATCCGTAATCTTCATCGTAGGGCACCTCCCTGAAAGTATCGGTTCCCGGTTTTATCAGCCACTGAAGGGGATAAAACCGGGTGATTGGTCAGTTGCTAAATTGCTCCCAAATCAATGGGATGGACGACCGGCTTGATTTTCACTTGCGGAAGTAGCTGTTCCACTTGGTTTTTGGTGCACAAATCGGAAGAGAAAGCAGTTGCGCTTCCGGCAGCGATGCCGCATCGGAACGATTCCAGAAGATCCCCCGTCCGGACGTAGGTGGACAGAAAACCGGCAACCAGCGAATCGCCGGCCCCGACAGAATTGATCACTTTTCCTTGTGGGACAGTGGCTTGAAAGGTTCCCTCTTCCGCAAAGAGGAGCGCACCCGCCCCGGCCATGGAGACGATCACGTGTCGGGCCCCCTGCTCAAGCAGTTGGTGTCCATAGGGAAGAATCTCCATGGCATTGGTCAGGGTAACGCCGAACAGTTCCCCCAGTTCATGATGATTCGGTTTGATCAAAAAAGGGCGATGGACGATCACCTTGCCGAGTGCTTCACCGGAGGCATCGACAACCACTTTGACTCCCCGCGGGCTGAGGATCCCGGTCAGATCTTCATACAGACCGGCGGGCAGGGAGCGCGGAATGCTGCCGGCAAGAACGAGCACATCTCCTTCAGCGAGTGCGTTCAGTTTTTCCCGAAGCAGGGCAATCTGTTCTTCGCTGATGGAAGGCCCTTGCCCGTTGATTTCAGTTTCGCCGTCTTCCGTCTTCAGTTTGATGTTGATGCGCGAGTCACCGTCTACCCGGATAAAATCGGTTCCGATTCCTTCCTCGTGCAAAGTGTCGCGGATGAAAGCGCCCGTAAATCCGCCGATAAAGCCGAGGGCCGTTGTCTCCGCTCCCAGCCGGCTGAGGACGCGGGAGACGTTAATCCCTTTTCCTCCGGGAAATTTCTGCTCTTTCTGCATCCGGTTGAGTCCGTTCAGCTGAAAAGATGGTACGTTGACCACAAGATCGATTGATGGATTGAGGGTTACGGTATAAATCATGGCGTTCCAACCTCGATTACATAAGTTTTGTTTTCATAGGCTGCCCGGCTTTCTTCAGGAATCCGGCTTGTTACAAGAACAGCCTCTTCGATCTCGGCGAATTGGGCAAAGGAGATTTCGGCAAATTTGCTCTGATCAGCCAGGACATAGGTTTGGCCGGACAGGGTGCGGGCCAATCTTTTCAACCGGGCTTCCTCGGGATCGGGAGTGGTATACCCCATTTCCGGGTGAATTCCGTTTACCCCCAAAAAACAACGGTCAAAGCGAAAGTGGCGGAGTTGATCGAGTGCCATGCTTCCGATCACTGCCTTGGTAGACGCTTTTACCATTCCGCCCAGAATATGGCATTTGATGTTGGTGGCATCCATCCGGTCAAGATGGGAAAGACCGTTGGTGACCACAACGATTTGTTTGCCGGACAGATAAGGGATGAGCTCCCCGACCGTGCTTCCGGCGTCAAGATAGATGCAGTCTCCATCTTCCACCAAGGTGGCGGCATGCCGTGCGATCGCTTTCTTTTCTTCCAGGTTTTTCGCGAACTTTTCCGCGATGCTGGGCTCGGAACCTTTGCCCTGAAGCAGGGCAGCGCCGCCGTGGACGCGTTTTAACAGCTTGAGTTTTTCCAATTCAATCAGGTCGCGGCGAACCGTCGATTCAGAAGCCTGGGTAGCGTCTACCAACTCCTGCACTTTGACAACGCCCTGTTGTTTTAACATTGTCAGAATCAATTGATGCCGCTGTGGAGTCAACAATTTTGATCACCTCATGAGTTCACCTTTATAATAACGAAAACCCTTTCAAAAAACAATCATTATCTATCAAAATCATTCAATTTCATTCAAAAACATTCGCTGTAATTGCCGGGCTTGCATCACAGCAGGCTTGTTAAATTGCATGACTTTGGAGGGGATTTTTTGAGTTCCGGGCTCTTTCCGCCTTGCTTGCACTATTTCTGAAATGGGCAACTTGCTTTATTCTAGGAAGTGGAGAATTCCTGCATTAAAGCGAGTTAAAGGGGATTTTGAGAAAGATTATAAACACCAACAGCAAATGGCTGTAAAGGGGAAAATCGTGTGTTTTTTGTGCAGCTTACTTTAAATCTCATTTTATATTTGTCGGCCGGCGTGCTTTTTTATAAACAGCAATGGATGGCAGGGGGGATTTTGCTGGCGGCTGCCGTCTTGTTTTCGTTGTTTTGGGGTTACTGTTATTGTCGGAGGAGGAAGCGGAAAAAAGGAAAAAATGACTGCACTGTCTGTGATTCCTGTGATTGTTTACCGATGGATTGCCCTGATTGCAATTGCCATCATTTTCATAAAAATGTGCCGGAATGCAATTGCCATCATTTTAATTGTGATGGGCCGGATTGCGACTGCGATATGCCCAATTGCAGCTGTCATTAGCGGGGAGGGAAAAGGATGGGATGGTGGATGAAGTGGGCGGAATGCGTTCCTTGTCACCGGCGTCCGGAGCGCTGTTTGCGCATCAGGGGAAAACCGATGCCGATTTGTGCCCGCTGTTTCAGTATCCTGCTCGGGTATGGGCTGATCCCGGTGTTCTTCTTTATGCCGCTGCGGTTGCCATGGTATCTGGGAATCATCAGCCAGATTCCGATGCTGGTTGACGGTTTTACGCAAAAATGGGGCTGGCGCGAAAGCAACAATCTTCTCCGCGTGATCACGGGACTTATCAGCGGGGGAGGGTTGTCGCTGCTGGCGGTGGCGGGAGAGCGATTTGTGGTCACTGCCGCAGAACGGGTATTTTGAGCGGATCATGCATATCAATATCCTGATTTACTGTTCGGCAAATTTTACCGTTCAGCTCCAATCTTAAAAGTGGAAAAAACGCACCAAATCTTTGTTTTCGGGTTTGTTCAGTACTTGAAACGGGAGCACCTGGGCGATGGTAATCCAAAGAACGAATCATGTTGAAATTGTGAAAGATTGACCGGGATGTCCAGATGCACCCGGCTTTTTCTTTCAGGTTTTCGACTGGAAAAAATTACACTCCTATATATGGTAATTTTTATTTATTCATTTCTTTATAAAATAAAATAGATGAAGTAATATAGAAATAACAAGTATTCCGAAAGGGAGATCGCCGATGAATGTGATTGAAATGAGTGAAATTGGCAAATTCATCCGTAAAGTGCGCAAAGAACGTGGCTTGCGGCTCGAGGACCTGGCTGATGAGCATATTTCCACGGCGACGATCAGCAATATCGAACGCGGGGTTCCCCATGTAAATAAAGATAAAGTTTTGTATTTAATGAGTAAATTAGGTCTTGATTTAAGTGAAATTCCTGAAATGATCGAAAAAGACAGCGAAAGCTTGGAAAGTATGCAGGTAAAGTTTACGGCGATCGAGACGATGATCGGACTGGGCAATCCCGGACGGGCGCAAGTACTGTTATCCAATATTTCGGAGGAAACGTTTTCCCGGCACCAGGCGACCATTCATTATTTAAAGGGCAGAATTTACGCAGCCAAAAAGGATTGGCGCAAAGCCGAAAGGGAACTGAGCGAAGCGATTCGCCTTGCCTATCAGGACCCCTACTCTCCCAAAAGCAATCTGGAAGCGGTGAGCTATTGCGGTCTGGCACAGTGCCGCGCAACCCACAAGGATTATGAACAGGCGCTGAAATATGTGGAACGCGGTCTGGAAGCATGCCGGGAGCAAAACGAAAGCCCGGAGCAAATTCAGTTTCAGCTGTCCCTGAACCGCGTGATCTATCTGGAGAAACTAGGCCGGATTGATGAAGCGCTTAAGAATCTCGACGAGCTTTGGCAGTATCAATCCGAGATCCAGAACAAAGAGATGGTCATCCAGATGTATTCGCTGAAAGCCGGGCTGTTAAGACGGATGAAGATGTACCATGATGCCATCCGTTATGCCCGTGAAGGGGCGATGATGGCGATGTCCAGCAAAGATTATGATGAGATGTTCCGTCTGTGGAACATTTTGGGTACGTCGTACAAGGAGATTTCCCAGCTGGAGGATGCTGAATCCTGCTTTTTGTTTCTCCTTGAATTAAGTGATCATGTTTCCAATAAAGATGAGGTTGTCCGCGTTCATTGTTCCCTGGGCCATATATACATGTTGCAGGGCAAATTTAACGAGGCTCGCGAAGTGCTGGAGAAGGCGCTCGGCTGGACCGAAAAGTCGCATGATCCCTTTGAGAAGAGTACCGCCTTGCTGATGCTGGGGCAACTGATGAAGAAGATGAAGCACTATACGGATGCCGTTGAGTATTTTAAACGGGCAGTTCAAGTGGCAGTGAAATATAAATTTAAAAAGCGAATCTATCTGATTTATTATGAATTGGCCGATTGCTGTGAAGAAATGGGGGATCTTGAGGGATTCAAAGATGCGACCGAGAAAATGTATCGCGCCAAAAAAGAGATGGAGAAAGAAGAATTATTCTTTTAAATGAGTTGACATAAAACGAAATCATTTATATATTATTTAAATAATTAAAAAGATCTCTTATCCAGAGTGGCGGAGGGACTGGCCCGAAGAAGCCCGGCAACCTGTTGGTTAATCCAATGTGGTGCCAATTCCAGCAGAGAGGACCTTCTCTGAAAGATGAGAGCAATAACCTGGCAAACACACGCCTTCATCTTTCGGAGATGAAGGTGTTTTTATTTTTTA
The DNA here is from genome assembly GCF_016055135.1 of Thermoactinomyces sp. CICC 10521. Taxonomy (NCBI): domain Bacteria; kingdom Bacillati; phylum Bacillota; class Bacilli; order Caryophanales; family Thermoactinomycetaceae; genus Thermoactinomyces; species Thermoactinomyces sp. CICC 10521. The sequence goes on from NZ_JAECVZ010000004.1 coordinate 14,993, forward strand.
CAGGGATGTGGACATTGTGGAAAAAACAGCGATTCACAAACGATTGCAAGAGAAGATTTTGATTCTTGACGGTGCGATGGGGACCATGTTGCAGCGGGCGAACCTGACAGCGCAAGACTTCGGCGGAGAGGAATGGGACGGTTGCAATGAGATGTTGAACCTGACGCGCCCCGATGTGATCCGCTCGATTCATGAAGCTTACTATGAAGCCGGAGCCGATATCGTCGAAACCAATACATTCGGAGCGACACCAACGGTTTTGTCCGAATACGGATTGGAGCAGCGCACGGAAGAGATCAATCTGGCTGCGGCCCGTCTCGCCGTGGAAGCGCGGGATCAATGGTCTACCCCGGATTGGCCGCGCTATGTGGCCGGAGCGATGGGGCCAACGACCAAAACATTGTCGGTTACCGGGGGAACAACCTTTGAGCAGCTGACGGAAGGGTATTATCTTCAGGCCAAGGCGTTGATCGAGGGCGGTGTTGATCTGCTTCTCCTGGAAACCTCGCAGGACACGCTTAATGTAAAGGCTGGCGGAATCGGCATTCAGCGGGCTTTTGCCGAGACGGGAAAACAGGTTCCGCTGATCATTTCCGGCACGATCGAACCGATGGGCACGATGCTGGCCGGGCAGAACATCGAAGCGTTTTACCTTTCGATCCAACATTTGAATCCATTGGCTGTCGGGTTGAATTGTGCGACCGGTCCCGAATTTATGACGGATCACATCCGTACGCTGTCCGGGTTGTCGCAGGCTGCGGTCAGCTGTTATCCCAATGCCGGGCTGCCGGATGAGAACGGCAACTATCTGGAAGCGCCGGAACAGCTGGCCCGGAAGCTGGCGGAGTTTGCCGAGGCGGGCTGGCTCAATTTGGCAGGTGGTTGTTGCGGGACCACCCCCGATCATATCCGGGCGATTGCCGGGGCGCTGCGGGACAAGAAACCGCGCCGGCCTGTTCCTTCCTATCTTCCGGCAGTCTCGGGAATTGAACCCGTTTATCTGGAAGAGGACAACCGGCCGATACTCGTCGGGGAAAGAACCAATGTGATCGGTTCGCGCAAATTTAAGCAGTTGATCATTGAGGGCAAGTATGAAGAGGCATCGGAAATCGCCCGCAAGCAAGTGAAGGGCGGAGCACAGGTGATCGACGTTTGTCTGGCCGATCCCGACCGGGATGAACTTCAGGATATGGAGCGCTTTCTCTCTTTTGTGACGAAGAAGATCAAAGCCCCGCTCATGATCGATTCGACCGATGGACAAGTGATTGAACGGGCGCTTCAATATTCTCAGGGAAAAGCGATCATCAACTCGATCAATCTGGAGGAAGGGGAAAAGCGGTTTAACGAAGTGGTTCCGCTGATTCATCGTTATGGCGCCGCGGTTGTCGTCGGCACGATTGATGAAGAGGGGATGGCGGTCACGGCAGAGCGAAAATTGGAGGTGGCCCGACGTTCCTTTGATTTGCTGGTCAAGCGGCATGGACTGCGGCCTGAGGATCTCATCTTTGACCCTCTCGTATTTCCGGTGGGGACGGGCGATGAACAATACATCGGATCGGCCAGGGAGACGGTGGAAGGAATCAGGCGGATTAAGGAAGCGATGCCGTCGTGTTCGACCATTCTCGGGATCTCCAATGTGTCGTTCGGGTTGCCGGCAGCCGGGCGCGAAGTGCTGAATGCCGTCTTTCTTTATGAGTGTACCAAAGCCGGACTTGACTATGCGATCGTCAATACGGAAAAGTTGGAACGCTACGCTTCGATCCCGGATGAAGAGAAGCGTCTGGCGGAGCGGTTGCTCTTTGAGACCAATCATGAAAACTATGATGCCGTTTTGGCTGAGTTCACCTCTTTTTACCGCTCGAAGAAAGTGGAAGCAAAACAACCCCTGGAACACTTCACCCTGGAAGAGCGGCTGGCCCGATATGTCGTCGAAGGGAGCAAAGACGGGTTGTTTGAGGATTTGGATCAGGCCTTGGCCAAATACTCCCCGCTCGATATTATCAACGGCCCATTGATGGCCGGCATGGATGAAGTGGGACGCCTTTTTAACGACAATCAGTTGATCGTCGCCGAAGTGCTGCAAAGCGCGGAAGTGATGAAAGCGTCGGTCGCCTATCTTGAGCCGCATATGGATCAGGTGGAAACGCACACCCGGGGGACGATCATGCTGGCCACTGTCAAAGGCGACGTGCACGATATCGGGAAAAACCTGGTGGAGATCATTCTGGCCAACAATGGTTACAAAGTGATCAATCTGGGGATCAAAGTGCCGCCACAGCAATTGATTGAGACCTATTGGAAAGAGAAACCCGATTTGATCGGGCTGTCCGGGCTGCTGGTAAAATCGGCTCAGCAGATGGTGGTCACAGCACAGGATTTGAAAAAGGCCAATATCAATGTGCCCATTTTGGTGGGGGGGGCCGCGCTCACCCGCAAGTTTACGGAAACGAGGATTGCCCCTGAATACGATGGGGCAGTTGTTTACGCCAAAGATGCCATGAACGGTCTGGAACTGGCCAATCGTTTGATGAATCCGGAAGAGCGGATTCGCCTCCGGTCGGAGTTAAACGAGAAGCAGCGGGCAGCACAGGCAAAAGCAGGCGAATCTGGAGCGGGAGCGGTTACCATGACGCTGGTGAAAAGCAGTGTTGACCGCAAGGCGCCGATTTTTGTCCCGCCGGATTTGGAGCAGCACATTTACCGTGATTACCCGCTTTCCCATTTGCGTCCGTATATCAATGAACAAATGCTTCTGGGCAAACACCTTGGCCTCAGCGGCAACGTCGAACAATTGCTCCGGTCGGGAAATGAGAAGGCGGTTGAATTAAAACAATATGTGGATCACCTGATTGATCGCTCTGCACGGGAAGGGCTTTTGAAACCGCAGGGGATGTACCGGTTTTTCCCGGCGCAATCGGTTGGCAATGATATTCTCATCTATGACCCGGCCGATCCCTCCCGTGTGCTTGAACGCTTTTCTTTCCCACGGCAGACAGCATCGCCCTATCTTTGTCTGGCTGATTACGTTCGCCCTGTTGAATCGGGAGAGATGGATTATGTCGGGTTTTTGGCAGTGACAGCCGGCGGCAATGTGCGTGAATTGGCCGAAAGATGGAAAGATCAAGGCAATTATCTCGATTCCCATCTTTTGCAGGTGCTCGCCCTGGAGATGGCAGAGGCGTTTGCCGAGCATTTGCATCAGGTGATGCGCAAGGTCTGGGGCTTTCCCGATCCTGCTTCGATGACAATGAAAGAGAGATTCGCCGCAAAATATCAAGGGATTCGCGTATCGTTCGGTTATCCGGCCTGCCCGGATCTGGAGGATCAGGCTAAGCTGTTCCGCTTGCTGAAACCGGAACAAATCGGTGTCGCTTTAACGGACGGTTTTATGATGGAACCGGAAGCTTCCGTCTCTGCCATGGTATTTGCCCATCCGGAAGCCAGATATTTTAATGCGAGGTAAGGAGGAAAAGAGAAATGCGCAAACCGGGGCTGCTGGAACAGCTGAAGTCTTCTTTGATCGTGGGGGATGGAGCCCTTACCACTTACCTGTACCAGCTGGGAGTTTCGATCGGCCATTGCTCTGAAGAGCTGGTGCTCAGTAACCCCTCCCTGATCAGCGAAGTGCATCAGGCTTATTACGAAGCGGGAGCGCGGGTGATTGAAACGCACACCTACGGGGCAAACCGTGAGCGGTTAACCCGCTATGGGCTGGACAACAAAGTGATTCGGATGAATCGGGAAGCTGTCAAGATCGCGCGCGATTCCGTCGGGGATGATGCTTATGTGATCGGGGCGATCGGTTCGATTTGCGCCGGGCGGGTTCCGGTGTTTGATGAAGAGGAATATCGCGCGATGTATGAAGAGCAGGCGACAGCGCTGCTGCTGGCCGGAGTGGACGGCATTTTGCTGGAAACCTTTTTGGATTTGAAGGAAATCTTGCTGGCGGTCGAGGTGATCCGTCCGCTCACCTCATTGCCGATCATCGCTCAACTCTCCATGCTGGAAGTAGGCAGAACCAGGGATGCCTATACGCTTACAGAGGCTTTCGGGCTTCTGGCGGAACGGGGGGCCGATGGAGTCGGGCTCAATTGCCGGCTCGGACCGATGGAGATTTTGCGCGCGCTGGAAAAAACGATCGTGCCTGAGGGGATGATCCTCACTTCCTTTCCCAACGCCGGACGGCTGGGCATGAGCGAAGGAAAGCTGCATTACAAGTCTTCGCCGGATTATTTTGAGGAAACTGCCCATCTTCTGGTGGATCAGGGTGTCAGTCTTCTCGGGGGATGTTGCGGGACGACTCCGGATCACATCCGCAAACTGGCGGCGGCTTTGGAGGGGAGAGAAAAGGTAAAACGGACAAACCCTTCTTCCGATGCCATTTATGACGGGGCGGTTGAATCGATTGCCGTTCGCGCACGGTCCAATCCCCATGTCGTCGATAAGGTGAAAAGCGGCCGGGCCATTATTTGCGAATTTGATCCGCCGAAAGATCTGGACATTTCTCAGTTTTTGCTTGGGGCTGAACGGCTCCACCGCGCCGGCGTGGATGCGATCACGATGGCCGACAATTCCCTGGCGACGGCAAGGATGAGCAATTTGGCTTTGGGCGCAATTTTACGGGATCGCCTTGGCATTGATCCGCTTCTGCATGTCGCCTGTCGCGATCGGAATCTGTTGGGCCAGCAGTCACATTTGATGGGCATTCATGCATTGGGGATCGATCAGATTCTGGTGATTACGGGGGACCCGACACGGATCGGCGATTTGCCGGGGGCCAGCTCCATTTATGACTTGTCTTCGATCGAACTGATCCGCATGGTGAAGCAGCTGAATGAAGGTATTTCTTTTTCGGGGAGAAAGCTGAAGCAGAAAGCGCGCTTTGTGGTGGGAGCAGCCTTTAATCCCCATGTGCGCAATCTGGATGCGGCAGTGAAGCGGCTGATGAAAAAGGTGGAGGCGGGTGCGGATTTTATCATGACCCAGCCGGTTTATGACGAGCAGGGGGCCCTTAATCTTTATGAAGCGACCAAGGGGATCGGCATCCCGGTATTCATCGGGGTGATGCCTTTAATCGGCTACCGCAATGCGCTTTTCCTCCATCATGAGGTGCCGGGAATCAAGATCCCGGAATCGGTGTTGAAACGGATGGAAGCGACGAAAGACAACAAAGAGGCGGGGAGAGAAGAAGGGATTCAGGTGGCGAAAGAGCTGCTGGAAGTGATTTTGGATAAGTTTTCCGGAATATATCTTATCACTCCCTTTTCATACTGGAGGATGACGGAAGAATTAACCCGGTTTATCCGCTTGAGAGATCATCAGGCCCGGAGGAAACTCGCCAGCAGATAAAAATGGCCATGTCTTGCCGCTACAGCTTCAAAAAAAACTGCCGCCCGGAAGGGGAGGCAGTTCAGATTTCCAAAACCAAAATCAAAACGGAGAGAGAAAGGCAATGAAGCGATGCTGAAAAGCAGATGCTTCATCTATGCAAAGGGGGCGCAAATTTTGTGTCCCCTGTTTTCATGGAATGATGGAAAACAATAAAGAGCATTGGTTAAACGCTTAATCCTTCTTTTTGATGGAGACACCGCGGGAGAGCTGGTCGAGAAACATCTCTCTTGCGATCTTGAGAAAAGCTCGTTTCACCGCGGGACGAACCCGCCGTTGCAAGACACGGTATTTGTAACTCAGACGCCTTTCAGCGATTGTTTTTGCTTGCCCAACTCGGTTAGTCACCATCCGTCCCTCCTTTAAACAGGTTATTTGACAATCATGACCCTGATTTCCTCCCGGTCGACATAATCAGTCAAATTACCTGTTCATTAGACAAAATTATTCCCGGATCAGGACGGAACGGAGGGATTTTTGACATCGAGGAACCTCGGGTGCCGCAACGAGTGAAAGCATCCTGCTTTTTTCATGTAATTGTGCGAATATGGGAGCAACCCGGTGCCGATTTCCAGTAAGATTAAAGTGAAAACACATGTGGCGCAGGAGGGAGTTCAACCAATGTATAGTAACAGCTTGGAATCACCCGGACTGTTAATATTTTTCATGATTATTTCTTTTATTCTCGCTGCATTGTATATTCGCGAACGGATTAAGAATTCGGCAAAATAATCGCTTTCCCCGCATTTTGTGGGTTTTGTTCAATAAGCAAAACCTCCCCTGACGGGTATGGGGAGGGAGAACAGGAGTAAAATCTAGCTTGAGCTTTCCCAATACCGGCTGGATGAAGAGGATTCATAGTAGCCGGGATGGTGGTGAAAGGGAGAGTGGGGTCGGTGGTAGGATGAACCGAAAGCTGAAGATTCCCGGCAGGAGTCACAGGGGGCGCCGAAAAACGGACGGCGGCGAGTTCCCGCGCAATAGCGCATATACCATTTGAGCATTTCCCGTTCATATCGGTGGCAAATTTTCATTTGGTGATAGAGTTGGCGCAGCATCTGAGGATCGCAGTACATATGGGTTGGCAAGGTCACAGGTGGTTGCGGCAACGGCATGACCGGCGGCATCGGTGGCTTCGGCATCGGTTTGTATGGTTTGGCCGGTTCGGTGGGTGGAGCCGGGCGAGCGGATGATTCCGCCGGTGCCGGAGTAACGGGCTGCATCGGTTTGACTGGTCTTCTCTCCGTCATACACTCACATCCTCTCTTCATGATGACAGTGTATATTATGAATGGTCTGGTATAGATGTACCTGGTGTACCAGCCTATCTTTGAGCAGAGATGTGCGTCCCTTGGTCGAATTTTGATAATAAGCTATAATAGGAGAGACTAAACCTCGGGCCAGAAGGTGATACGGGGTCAGGAGGAATCAGCAATGGAAGTAGTAAAAATCACACCGCGCGGCTATTGTTACGGAGTGGTCGATGCGATGGTTCTGGCACGGCAAGCGGCAAAGAACCTTGATCTTCCGCGTCCGATTTATATTTTGGGAATGATTGTGCATAACAAGCATGTCGTTGAGGCGTTTGAAGAAGAAGGAATCATCACTTTAGACGGGGAAAACCGGTTGGAAATCTTGGAGAAAGTGGATAAAGGAACGGTTATCTTTACTGCTCACGGAGTTTCTCCGGAAGTTCGCCGCAGAGCGAGGGAAAAAGGCCTCACAATTGTCGATGCCACTTGTCCCGATGTCACTCGCACCCATGACCTGATTCGTGAGAAGGTTGCTGAAGGCTATGAAGTGATCTATATCGGCAAGCACGGACACCCGGAGCCGGAAGGGGCAATGGGGGTGGCACCCGGCCATGTCCATTTGATCGAGCGGGAAGAAGATATCGAAAAGCTTCATTTTGATACGGATAAACTGCTGGTGACGAATCAGACGACGATGAGCCAGTGGGATACGGCCAACCTTATGAATAAGGTGCGGGAACGATTCCCGACCGTTGAGATTCACAATGAGATCTGCCTGGCAACGCAGCTGCGGCAGGAAGCGGTGGCACAGCAGGCCAAAGGGACGGATTTGGTGCTGGTTGTCGGTGACCCGCGCAGCAACAACTCCAACCGTCTCGCCCAGGTCGCCGAGAAAATCGCCGGGGTGGAAGCGCACCGCATCTCCGATGTTTCCGAAATCGATATCAATTGGTTAAAAGGAAAAAAAATTGTTGGCGTAACCGCCGGTGCTTCGACGCCGACCCCAATCACACGTGAAGTGATCCAATTTCTCGAGCAGTTTGATGAAAATGATCCCATGACTTGGGAACCGGAACGAAAAGTGGATCTTCGCCGGATTCTTCCTCCGGTCCGGGAGAAAAAACATGGGAACAAAAAATAAACCGGGACAGAGGTCTCCGGTTTTTTTTAAAAACTCATGTTCCATTATTCTGTCAATTTTGTGAGTGGGAGAAATTCACCGCTTGGGATAGCGGGAAGCCATAAAATCATAGCACTGATTCATCGTGCCGCGAAATTCGACCCGATGGTCCTTTTTCATCGGGTTATACCATGCGAAGTAGTTATCCTCATGGATTATGGATGGTGGCAATTTGTCAGAATCCTTGATGACGTAATACATCTTGGAACACACCTCCTAGTTGTAGTATGTTCAAAAAAATAAAATTTAACCCATGTTTTAACAAAAAAACGGTTTGGATGAAGATGTCACCTCAGCCACCGGGGTTCAGCCAAAATGGTTGCAGCTTTTGTTACAATGACAGTACATGCTTTTTTGAATCGGAGGTGGAGACAAATCGCAGTCATTATGCTGTTTATTGATGGGGTTGGCTTGGGAGACGATGCGGATCATAATCCCTGGGCACAGCACGCTTTGCACATGCGTTCCCTGTTAGGCGGAAAGCCATTGACCGGGGAGGCGGTTGGTAAGCACGGGAGAGAGGTCAGGCTCCTGAAGACCGATGCGAAGCTGGGGGTTGACGGATTGCCGCAGAGCGCCACCGGTCAGGCGGCGATTTTTACCGGGAGAAACGCACCGGCGGCAATGGGAAAACATATGAGCGGTTATCCGTTTAAGCGTTTGCGGGAATGGGTCGAAGCGGACAATATTTACCTCCAATTTCAACGAAAAGGCTGGAAAGCGACCTTTGCCAATTCGTATACCAAAGAATATTTTGAGCGTCCGGCCACGAAAAGGGGATGGGTTTCCGTGACCACCGCGGCCATCCGTTCACTGGGAGAGCCGTTTCGCTATTTGGAGGATCTGAAATCAGGACGGGCGGTTTATCATGATCTCACCCGCCGCACGCTGAAATCGTTCATACCGGAAATTGAAGAGATTGCCCCGGAACAAGCGGCAAGGCATCTGTGGGGAATCGCGAGGGATTATGATCTGGTCATTCACGAATATTTTTTGAGCGATCGGGCCGGGCACAAACATGACGCTGACCTTGTTTCCTATGTGGTGGAAACCTATGACCGTTTTTTGGGGGAGCTGGTTCGCTTGCGCCCCGAAGGTGATACCATCGTCTTGGTCAGTGATCACGGGAACAGCGAAGATTTGCGCATTTCCGTCCATACCGAGAATCCGGTTCCCACCCTGATCATCGGCGATGTGGGAGCAGTCGATGAGGAGCAGGTACCCGGCTGGGATCTGACTTGCATTGTCCCGCTGCTGCACCGATTGGTGGAGAGGCAGAAGAACAGGGAAGGCATTTAACTCTTTAAGGGATGATTTCAGGATGCCGGTCTCACAGAAAACTTTCACAGATGGAGGATGATGATGAGCAAACGATATATTCCGAGAATAAGAGAAGCCGCGATCCCGGAGGACGGAGGATGGATGAAATTGCAGGAAGAGGGAGCGCCGGTGCTGGTGTTGTCGGTGCCGGAATGGTCGGATGAACTGAAGCAGTCCGTTTCCGGGTACGAACATACGTGGATGTACGATCGTGCCAACGATGCGTATCTTTTTTGTTTTCGTTTGGAGGAAGGCAGGGAATATGCGATTGCCTTTGCCAGGGAACATGCCGGAATCTTATTGAACGATGATCGGGCCCGTGGCAAATTTTCACTCCTCGTGACTGCGCAGCACCTGAAAGAGACGGAGGATCTGAAACCCTGTTTTTTATTTCGCGGGATTTCGCTGAAGCGCCATCCGCGAGCAGGCTGGTAACACCATTATATCTTCGGGGCAAGAAAATTCCTGCTTCAGCCTTGGAACGAGAGCGAGTGTCAGGCAAGGGAATGAGTTGCCTTCTCCCTCCTGTCAGCCTGACCGATTTTCGCTCTCTTTTTTTCACACTATCTAATCTTCATTGTAAAACTGGCAATGGACGATGAGTGTTCAGGAAACGTTTAAAGCAATCGAAATGGCAGTTCAAAGGGCCGCGGGTTCTCGGGCAGAAATTTCCGCATTTGAGATCACGGATCGGGGAAAATCTTGTTTCTTTTGTGATTCCCGACTGGAGGCATTGGGAGCGGTCAAGGGAGGATCATCACTTTTGTGCCGATTCCGACGTAGCGTGCCAAGTCTTCCACATCGCGGTTGTGCATGCGAATGCAGCCTTTGGAGACGCGTTTGCCGATGGAGGAAGGGCGGTTGGTGCCGTGAATGCCGTAGTGAGGGCGGGAAAGACCCATCCACAGCGTGCCGAACGGACTGAGGGGACCGCCGGGGTAGGAGTAAGGATAAGGAACTTTGTTGACAATCGTGTAAACACCTTGGGGGGTTTGGGTCGCCACCTTGCCGATGCCGATCGGATAGGACTTGATTAATTGAGAGTCTCTGTACAGGTAAAGGCGGAATCGGGACAACCTGATCACGATGTGAGCCATAGAAAAAATCACTCCTTCGCCATATCTTATGGAGAGAAAGAGTGACTGGTTCTCACGCGGTGTTATCCGTCATCCAGATTGAAATCAAATTCCAACAAAGTATCCTCATCCCGCTCTTGCGCACTTTTCAGCCGATCCAACAATTTTTTGTATTCATCCGCCCGTGCATACGGGGGTTCCGTTTCCAAAACTTTCGTCAGAGCACGGATAATAAGGTTGCGCTCATGAGGTGTCAAATACATAGATTCCCCCCCCTGGGAAGAGGTTTCTGCGAAAAAGCCCCGGTTATGGCATAAATGCTGTTCCGGGAAGAATCATGCCCCCCATGCGGGACCTTTAAAAAGAACATCTCGCTTCTATTCTACCCTGTGAAAATAAAAATTACACATAAGGAACAAATAAATTCTGGATTTTTTTATAATTTCGTTCGTATAACAAAGCTGGCTTTTTCGCATTTTAAGTTTGAAAAAAAGTTTTTTCTGCGTGAACCAGGGTAACAAGATAGTGTGGCATGGTGTTCGGATCAAAAAAATGGAGGATGGATGAATGACAGCAAAACAACCTGCCCCCCAAAGTGTTTCGTATGAAGTGGATGAGTACAACAGCCGTATTAAGCTCATGCAGTACAAGAAGGAACATGCAGAGGCGTTGGTACAGCATCTGGAGGATTTGGCGAAAATGGAGGGGATCGGGAAAGTGCTGATTTATGCCGCTCCCGAGGATGTTCCGTTATTCGAAAAGCTCGGTTTTCACCAGGAAGGTGAGATCAGCGGTTTTTTTGACGGCGACCCGGCCTGTATCCTGTCACGCTTTTTGCAAGAAGAGCGGGCGAACAGCAAAGATGAGGAGAAGAAAGACGAAATCGTCGAGATGGCGGAGCAAGTTGAGCAACTCGACGAGCCTCCGGAGCTGGAACCGGGATTTGAATTACGCCACGCCGATCACCGGGATGCGGAGCAATTGGCCGAGCTGTATCGATTGGTATTTAAAACCTATCCAACTCCGATTCACGACCCCGAATTTATCCTGGAATGCATGGATAACGAAGTTTATTTCTCCGTTATCACCCATCAGGGCAAAATCGTGAGTGCGGCATCTGCAGATGTGTTTGCCGAGTACAATTCTGCGGAGATCACGGATTGCGCCACGCATCCCGATTATCGCGGAAAAGGACTTTTAAGCGTTCTCATCTTTGATTTGGAAAAACGAATGAAAGAAAAAGGGGTGCCCAATCTGTTTTCCCTGACGCGGGCCGTTTCCACAGGGATGAATATGGTGATTTCCAAGCTGGGGTTTACCTATAAGGGAAGGCTCATTCAAAACAGCCAGATTGCCGGCGAGTTTGAGGACATGAACATATGGGTGAAAGAGATTTGAAACAAAAGAGTAAGGTTGCGGTTGGAGAGAGGAATTCTCTCTTTTTCCGCCACCTTATTTTTTAGTAAAGGCTGTACATCGTCACATCCCGTTTTAATTCTTTCAGATAATTAAACAATTGCGCGCGGTGATGAGCCATATGGGTGATGATTTCGATCAGCCATTTGGCTTGCGTTACAGGTTGTTGGTTGTAGTATGCCCTTGTTTTGCGATGGATAAAGAAGTCCTCGGAAAGGCTGTCCATATAGGCAGTAAGCTCGGCAAAGCCTTTCGTGAGAATGCGATGGTAGTCTTCACGCGTTTTTGGGGTCAGATTTTTTTCCAGCTTGCGGATCGCTATTTCATCGTTTTCCTGTAAGATTGCCAGGTCAGTGGCAGGAATTTGGACAAGGTGGGTGGCCAGCTCTTGCAGAGTGCGCATCGATTCGTGCGGACGGAATGACCAGTCATCCTCTTCGATTTGGTCGATGAGGCGATGGGTAGTGCGCACGAGAAGATCCAGTTCCTCCAGCAGCATCTGCCGAATCGGGTTTGTTGCCACAGGGTTAAGCCTCCTCTCGCAGCATAGATTTTGCAATATTCTACATATAGAGAAGAAAAACCTTCTAATAACATTCGCTTTTTGTAATATTTCGTGACACTGACCCTCCCAAGTGTTCCGCTTTACCGGAGAAAAAGGCGTAAAATCAACTTTTGTTCATTCAACTGAATTTTTAAAAATCTTCACGTTTCTTTCGGAAATTGGGGTAAAATAACTATTGCAGACATAAAAAGATTATGTTAAGTTAATCATTGTGACATTGAGCTAGTAGGATCCAGGATTCACTTAAAGGGTTGGGACCTCACTGGACTAACCTTCCCCCGTGGTGAACAAGCAGATCCTAGCGGAATTTGGCTCACACCAACTTTTTGCTAGGAAGGGGGCCGAAAGAGATGGAATTTTCTACTTTCGGAAGGCATGTAGCCATGGACGCATGGGGCGTTGAGTTCGATCTTCTCAATGACGTAAAGTTTTTGGAACAACGTTTAAAAGAGGCGGCAAGTGCTTGCGGGGCGACGATTTTATCTGTTCAATCCCATCAATTCGACCCACAGGGGGCCACGGTGCTGGTCATGTTGTCTGAGAGCCACCTGACCATTCACACCTATCCGGAAAAAGGCTTCGCCGCGCTTGATTGTTACACCTGCGGACATACCGTAGATCCCATGATTGCCATTGAGTACATGCTCGATGTCCTTAAACCGACCCAGGCATTTACCAAAATGCTGCGGAGAGGTACGGGACCCATTGAGGTCGTCCAACCGGGAATCGAGCTTAAAAAAGAAGAAGTGACCGTTTAGTGATACAACGACGAAAATGGAAAGAGTACGGATTTATTTATGATTGTTAGTGAAAAAGGAACCTGGGAGTACTAAGGTTCCTTTTTTATTTCAGTCAAAAAAAGATCCCGGGTTTTAGCGGAAAGCCCGGGATCTTTTTTATTAACCTTTTTTCGCCAGGTTTCGCACCTGATCGCCATCTTCCAGCAGAATGGCCTGTTCAGCCAGTTTTTTCGCTTCAGCAGTGTCGGTGCTCCGAACTTGCTGTTTCACTTCCGGGATCGTGCTGGCGCTCATCGACAATTCAGCCAGACCCAGTCCGATGAGAAGTTCCGTCATACTCGGGTCGCCGGCCAGTTCGCCGCACATTCCCACAAGAATATTTGCTTTTGCTGCGGCATCGCAGGTCATTTTCACCAGACGGAGAACGGCCGGATGAGCCGCATCGTACAGATGGGCCACCTGTTCGTTGCCGCGGTCTGCCGCCAGGGTATACTGAGTCAGATCGTTGGTTCCGATACTCATGAAGTCGACCTCTTTGGCCAGGAGATCGGCGGCGATGGCAGCTGCAGGGATTTCCACCATGATTCCCACCGGAATCTTGTCTGCCACCTGCACTCCTTCGCTGATCAGTTCCTCGCGGCATTCATTGAGGAGAGCTTTGGCCTGACGGATTTCCGAGCAGTTTTCGATCATGGGGAACATGATCCAGAGATTTCCGTGAACGCTGGCTCTCAGCAAAGCGCGCAATTGCGTTTTGAACAGATCCGGGTTGGCCAGGCAGAAACGGATGGCCCGGTGGCCCAGGAAAGGATTTTCCTCTTTCGGCAATTTGGCGTAGGGAAGCTCTTTGTCTCCGCCGATATCCAACGTGCGAATCACAACAGGCCGCTCGCCGAAGGAAGACAGTACTTTCGCATAGGCTTGGTATTGCTCTTCCTCTGTCGGCCAGTGGTCATTTTCCAGGTAAAGAAATTCGGTGCGGAACAAGCCGACGCCCTCGGCGTGATTTTTCAGGGCAATCTCAATATCGCTGAGACTGCCGATGTTGGCGAAAACCTGAATCCGTTTTCCGTCGGCCGTTTTTGCTTCCGCTTTTGCCTCTTTTAACGCCAGAGCGCGCGCTTTTTCCTGCTGTTCAATCTGCGTGCGCACCCGGTTGATCACATCCTGGTCGGGATTGATCTGAATCGTGCCTTTGTCCCCGTCGACGACGATGGTATCCCCGTCTTTGATTTGTTCGATCTTGGATCCCAGACCGAGTACAGCCGGAATTCCCAGCGTCCGGGCCATGATGGCGGCGTGGGCCGTTTTGCTTCCTTTGGCCGTCACCATGCCGGCGACCCCTTCCGGGAACTGGGCGGTGTCCGAAGGAGTCAGCTCCTCAGCGATGACCACGCTTCCCGGGGTCAGCAAAGAAGGATCAAACGGCTGTTTTCCGAGCAGGATCAAAAGCAACCGTGAACCCACGTCGCGAATGTCATCTGCGCGCGCTTTCATATATTCGTCATCCAAAGAAGCCATGAGTGCACCCATTTCTTCGGTAACATCCTGGCACACGGCTTCGGCATTTTTCTTTTGATTTTCAATACGGTTTTTCATTTCGCCGGTAAAGGCCGGGTCATCCAAAAAAGCGAAATGAGCATCAAATACGGCCGCCTCTTCTTCGCCCATCCGCTCCGCGGCGATTTCGCGCAGTTTTTCAATTTGTTCTTTTGCCTGCGCGATCGCTTGGTCTAATTTCTCGATTTCAGATTTTGGATCAGTGATGGTTCGGGAAGGAGCGACCGGCTTTTCCTTGCGCCACCAGACGGCTTGGCCCAACTTAAGGCCTGGAGCCGCTCCAACTCCTTGTAACGTTTGGCTCAACGCAAATCCCCCTTTTTAGGCTTCGGAAAGTTGTTCCAGGAAAGCGGCAATGTGGTTGACGGCAGCTTCTGCGTCTTCCCCTTCAGCGCGGACGGTAATCTGGTCATTCTGTTTCGCGGCAAGGGACATTACGCCGAGCAGGCTTTTTGCGTCAACTTCTTTTCCGTTTTTCACGAGCTTGATCGCACTTTTAAAGTTGCTGGCTTCTTTTACGAGAAGGGCTGCGGGGCGAGCGTGAAGTCCGCTTGGGTTGTTAATGGTAATCGTTTTTTCTGACATCGGGCATTTTCCTTTCTGTTTTGGGTTTCTATACCATTGTGTGAAGAATGATCACCAATAGGGTTCTCTTGATCTGCCTGCAAAAAGTGAATCCGGTTGAGTCTGGGTAATCGCTTACCTTTTGATTAGTGTTAACACTTGATCCAAAACTTTTTCGCCGCTCATGGTGGCAAATGCCACAGGATCGACCATTGCCAGCGGTATGCCTTCTTCGTCGGCGATCTTCGCCATTTCCGTTTTGAGGTGACTGATCTGCGGCTCGTAGAGGATGACATCTGCCCTGGACAATTGTTCTGCCCACCGGAGGGCGGAAGTTGATTCCGCGATCAGTTCCAATCCGCGTTTTCGAGCGGCTTCATTTATTTTTCGGCACAGCGCTCCGGAGCTCGCTCCCAGGCTGCACACGATCATTAACCGAATGGCGTGATTCATTTTGCTCCTCTGCCTTCTCTGACATCCATATCTTAACCCGAATGGCTCTTTCGAGATTCTTCGCAGGCCAAGAGAAATCCGAGAAAATATCATGCAAGATTTATGCCAAATGAAAAGAAGCCGATCATAAGCGGCAAACAAAAAAGTGTGTAAACAGGATTTTGCACACTTCAGTTTGTTGATGAAATCCCGAAACAGAAGTCTGTCGCGGATGGGTGCCTTCTCTTTGCTTCCGGTTCCTTCGTGCAAAGCCGCTGCGGAAAAGAACCAATTCCTTTCTGCTTGAGTTTGCCGTTACCCTAAGTGTGCAAATAAGGTATTCACTCTTTGCACGTGAACAGCGACTAAGAAGTGGTGGAAAGGCGGGCCATTTCGCTTGCGGCCGATGGTGGATAGCGCACGTGCAGAGCGGTAGATAGGGCGGATAAAAATTGCTCCCACAGCTTGATCCGGTCCGGTGGAAGATCGGTTTGCAGCACCCCCGCGGATTTCTCCATCCGTCTGTTCGCCAGCTGTACGGCCAGCAGCTGATCCGTGTAGATGCCCAGATGCATCCAGATACCGATTTCCCGTTCGGGTTCCCAGCTGAAAACACGCCGGAAGGTGTCAGCTTTGGTCTGGATCAATTGGACGAATTGTTTTGGATTGAAGTGAATGACCGTTTCGGACAAGCCTTGCTCGATGAGTGCGGGAATCTCCGACGGACGCAGGGTCAAGCCGTTTTCGGCAGTCATCCGGGAACGGCTGGCGGCGAGAATGGCCCGCAAGCGTTCAAAGCCTTGTTTTTGATAAAGTTCCCAGGCTGGAATATATGGAACACCGTCCAACTCCGGTGGAACGGTTCCTGCGACGGCAATCAGCCGAAACTCTCTTTGCAGGAGATCCAGCTTCTCTGATGTGCGCGTTTGCGGATCGATCTGAACTGAACGGATCTCCACATCCTGATCTTCTGCGGGAAGATGGTCTTCCAGCCATGATTGCAAGGCGACAGCTGCTCCCTCGCCGGTCAGGCAGACCGTGGCGATCAGTCTTTTCGGCTGCTCCTGCTCCTCTGGCCGTTGATTTAATGAGAGAAAAAGAGAAATCAGCTTGATCTCTTCGGGTGGCAGCCGGAGCGAGTGCTCCCGCTCGAGAAGCATGGCGATTTTTTGGGCCAAATGCTCATAGACGGATTCTGTTTCAACCTGTTCGAGTTCGTTCCGCGCGATGCGGGTACTGCCTGGATTGGACCGCCAAGCCTGGATGTGCAGGGCGATCGCGTAGAGCTGTTCATCGGAAATTCCTCTGATTTCGTTGGCGCCTCCCTCTTCCAGGGCCCGGGTCAGAACGCGGATGATCGCAGGGTCGACGGGCCGGCTTTCCTGTTGAAAGGACAGGCTGCGGACATAGCGATTCACCGTTTCCTGCAGTTGCTCCGCAAGTTCGGCAGGTGAAGCCTTTTTTTTAAGCAGGGACTCTTTCGTTACGGTGAGCTTCCGGTAAATATTTCCGGAAATTCCCTCCTGTCCGTCATTTCCTCCGGCAATCGCGTTTTTGACGGCAGAAGTAACCGGTCTTTGCGGCTGGAGATAGGTGGGCAGATCATGAAAATCGATGGTCACCTTCTTTTTACCGTCCGTTTCGAGGTTGCGCAAAAATGCGCGCGCACATGCGATTTGGATATCGCTTTTCAGCTGTCCGATATTGCCGGGACAGTCATATTGCAAAAGGAAGGAACGGCACCGGGCGGTGATGCTGAGGGGAACCCCCATCTGTTTGGCTTCGGCCTCCAGAAAGTGCTCAAGCAGTTGCTCACGAACCTCCCGCGGCCTTTTCCGCAAGGGTAAAATTTCCAGTCGGACGGGGAAGCGGCGCAGCAGAGTGGGAAGAAGGGCTTTTTCCGGAGCTTCCGTTGTTGCTCCGATCAGCCGGATATCGGCTTTGCGCTCAACGCCCGTTTCTCCCAGACGGCGATAAAACCCTTGATCGATCAAGTGGAAAAGCATTTCTTGTCCGGATGGAGGGAGACGATGGATTTCATCCAAAAACAAGATGCCGCCATTGGCCCGTTCCACAAGGCCAAACTTGTTCTCATCGGCGCCGGTGAATGCCCCTTTTTTGACTCCGAAGAGTTGGGCCAGCAAAAGCTCGGGGTTTTGTGCATATTCCGCGCAGTTAAAAGCGATAAATGGCGTTTTTTTCGATAAAAATTCCTTTTCTATGGCCGTTTCCACCAATTTTTGCGCCAAATGCGTCTTTCCCACCCCGGTCTCCCCGGTAAACAGGATCGGCAAACCATGTGGCGGATATAAAAGTGCGGCCATCGCTTCCTGCAAAAGTTCAGATTCCCCTGTGCAGGATTTGCGGCGCTGTGGTCCGCCGGCATCGGTATATGGTTCGAGCGGAAAATACCGAACAGGCCGTCCCGCCTTCTTCTGCGCCCGTCCGGTTTTCACCAGTTCGTTCAGATAACGGCTGACGGTAGAGCGATCCAATTGCAGCGCTTCGGCCAATTCCTGCGAAGTCACTCCGTTTCCTTCTTCTTGATAACGGGTTTGTAATGTTTGTTCAATCCAATCGATTTTTTTCATCTGTAACCGTTCCTCGCCCAAGATTCTTCTATTCCTTATCATACACACTTTGCACACTCGTTGTCGATAGAAGGAAAAATACGGATTATCCTTGGGGGATTTCGTTGAAAAAAGAAAGGATTTCGGAGCGAACGTGAATGGAAAAAACAGATCGTTCACAGAAACGAAATATTTCGGATCCGAAGTGCACCACACAAGAGGTGGTTAAATCTCAATATTGCCCCTCTCAACGATGCGTTGAACTGAAAAAGACATGAAAGTCTTTTGGGAAATCCGTTACAATGGGTTTAGGAAGGATATTGATACTCTGGGGTGGATGTAATGGAAAAGAAAATGGAAGAGCTGAGGAAGCGTTTGCGGGAAATCTATGATCTGGATTCGGTAATCGCTCTTTTGAATTGGGACCAAAATACATACATGCCGGAAGCGGCCGGAGATGCACGGGGCAGCCAGCTGGCCGTGATTGCCCGGATTCGGCATGACAGGATGGTTGACCCGGGCCTGGGCAGGTTGCTGGAAGAGTTGACTCCCTACGAACAGGAGTTGCCTTATGATGCCGATGATGCGGCTTTAATCCGTGTGGCCAAACGGCATTTTGTGACGGAATCCAAGGTCCCGGCCGATTTCGTTTCCCGTTTCTACCAGCATGTTTCGCAGACCTATGCCGCCTGGGTGGAGGCGCGGAAAGAAGATGATTTTTCCAAAGTTGAGCCTTACCTGGAAAAAACGCTGGAATTCAGCCGGGAGTATGCCTCGTTTTTCCCCGGTCACCAGCACCCGGCTGATCCGTTGATCGATCGATCTGATTATGGCATGAAAGCGGAAGAGATTCGCCGGCTGTTTGCAGAACTTCGCAGCCGCCTGGTTCCGTTGGTCGAGCAGGTCACATCGCTCCCGCCCACTGACCGTTCCTGTTTGACCAAGTTTTATCCGAAGGAACAGCAACTCGCCTTTGGAAAAAAGGTGATCGAAAAGCTCGGTTTTGATTTCAAGCGCGGTCGGCAGGATTTGTCCCCTCATCCCTTCATGATCCGTTTTGCCGATGGGGATGTGCGGATCACCACCCGGGTGAATGAACATGATTTGAGTGAGGCGCTGTTCAGCACCATTCACGAAACGGGCCATGCATTGTATGAACTGGGAATCAGTTCATGTTATGAAGGAACCCCGCTGCATACGGGAACGTCATCCGGTGTGCATGAAAGTCAGTCCCGCCTGTGGGAAAATATCGTCGGTCGCAGCCGTACCTTCTGGACTTATTTTTATCCCCGGCTGCAAGCGGAGTTTAAGGAACAGCTGGCCGGAGTGTCGCTGGATGAGTTTTACCGGGCAATTAACCATGTGAAGCGCTCCCTGATCCGGACGGAGGCCGATGAGCTAACCTACAACCTGCATGTGATCATCCGGTTTGACCTGGAGTTGGCCCTGCTGGAAGGCAGCTTGAGCGTCAAGGACCTCCCTGAAGCATGGCGGAGCCGTTATCAGTCCGATCTCGGGGTGGCTCCACAGAGCGATCAAAATGGCGTGCTGCAGGACATCCATTGGTATGCCGACTTTATCGGCGGCATGTTTCAGGGGTATACGCTCGGCAATATTTTGAGTGCCCAATTTTATCAGGCAGCCCTCAAAGCGCATCCCACGATCCCGGAAGAGATGGAGAGGGGAGAGTTTTCAACGTTGCGGGGGTGGCTGACTGAAAACATTTACCAATACGGCAGCAAATATACTGCAGCTGAAATTGTGAAAAAAGCGACGGGAACTGATTTGACGATTGAGCCGTATCTGGACTACCTGACTCAGAAATATACGGCATTAAATTGAGCGGCGGGAAAATTCGCTGTTTTTTCCATCAAAGAGTATACGACACTTTAGCAGTAAAAAAAGGTTTTCCTCTTCGGCAGGGGAAAGCCTTTTTTTATTTGCGAAGATCCGAAAGACAGGCAATGGTGCTTTGCTATATTTTTGCAGCGATTCCTGTTAAATGGATAACATAAAAAATTTATAAAATGGATTTATGTTTTTAAAATAGACATATTTTTTATACGCTAAATTCTCATCTCTCTTACGAATCTATTATTGCGGAGGTGATTTTCATGTTAAAAAAATATGTTTCAGGTTTAGCTGCTGGTTTTTTGGTTTTGGGAGTTCCTGCCATGGCTTTGGCATGCAACTGGGGCGCAAAGGCGGAAGGTGATTGCAATCAGATTTCTTTGAGCGTAGCAGTTGAGCGGGGAAAATCGGAAGCAGCCGGTACCTATGACTTGTATTGGTCGAAAGAGGGAAACCCGAAAAAAGGGGAGATTATCGAACATGGTGAGATCCCCGCTTTGAAAAAAGGGGAAACCCATCAAGTTGTTTACGATCTTGATAAAAACAAAAATGGTCATGAAGGGAACTACGCTTTTTACCTGAAAGAGCCAAATGGTTCCATTTGGAGCAATCCGGTTAAGGTTACCGGATGCAGCCAATCCGAGCAACCGGCTCAGCCGGAACAACCGAATAAACCGGAGCAACCGGCTCAGCCAGAACAACCGAATAAGCCAGAGCAACCTGCTCAACCGGAGCAACCCAATAAACCAGAGCAACCGGCTCAACCGGAGCAACCAACTAAGCCGGAGCAGCCTGCTCAGCCAGGGCAACCGGCTCAGCCAGAGCAACCGGCCAAGGGCGGACAACTGCCAAAAACGGCTACTAGCTATCCGCTTGCTATTGCCTGGAGCGGTGCATTGTTGGCAACCGGCCTGGGAATCCTCGTTTTCCGCAAACGCCATGCATAGGTGATTTTTTTCGGCGAAAGTGATTCAACGGGTGGGGTGTCTCCCTGATCTCTCGATGTTCTCATTGGGAGGCGGGGAGGCACCTCACCCGATTTTGTTGTGCTTGGAAAGCAAGGATGTTGCCTCGATTTCGGAATGGTCCGCCCTGTCCGGATGAACCAATTCCCAACACCTCGTGATCCCGTTTTCCATTTAATCTGATCAGCAAGGGAACGGATGAGCATATAACCTTTGCTGATTTTTTTATCCAGTCTTCCGTAAGCGAAAAATTGTACTGTTTTGTTTGTAGTTAATCAATTTGTAGGATAAACTATTTATTATAGAAACTAAATTTTCTGTCCGAATCCAGATCAGTCGGGGAACCGGATACCGGATTGGAACGGAGTATTCGATGCCAAGTCACTGCCGCTTTCATGGGAGATGTCCGGCACCGTGGTTACAAAGTTTCCTTTCGATTGGCATGATAATCAGGCTGACCGTACACAGCCAGACCGTTTATTATCTTCCGGACAGTAGAAAGGATTTTCAAATGAATAGAAATGAAAAGTTAAAGATGATCGTCTTGACTCTGTTTGTTGATGTCGCTTTGCCTTCCGTGGTTTATTTTATTCTGCGACAATTTGGCATGTCCGATGTGCTGGCATTAGCCTTCGGCAGCGGGGTTTCCGTTATCCGGATTATTCTCGAATTTGTGCGCAACCGGAAAATAGATGCTCTGGCTTTCTTGATGTTTCTCTTTTTCCTGGTCGGAATTGCCACTTCGTTTTTTACGGGCAATGCGCGGTTCATGATTGCGAAGGACTCTCTCTTTACAGGGATTTTCGCCTTGGTGATGATCGGATCTGCATTTGTCGGCCGGCGTCCGTTGATTTTTTATTTGGGACGTCAATTTGCCGGCAGTGAAAGCTTTGAGCAGAAGTGGAATGAGTTGGAGCGGTTTCGCCATAACCTGCGGGTGATGACAGTGGTGTGGGGAATCGGGTACCTCATCGAAGCGATCGTACGAGTCATAGTTGTGTTCACGCTGTCCATAAGTATGTCGGTATTGGTTTCTCCGTTGCTGTTGGCCTTCACCACACTGGTGCTGATCGTTTGGACCCGCCTCTTTGTGCGGCATGCCCGTTCCAAGGGAAAGAAAACCCATGACACGAAAGAGGAGCTGTCGTGAAAAAGATGGCGCTCATTCCCGGGGCAGGACGCGGGATCGGTTCAGATGCCGTCCGAATTGCCAGGGGAATGGGATTGGGCATGTTTTGAGACGGTTTCCTCTGTCTGAATTATTTGAAACCGGTAAAATTGGTGGAAAAAAGTGTTGAAATCCTCTGTCCGGTTCGCTATACTGTCTCCAACAAAGAAACAAATGTATTTGTGGAAAGGACATAAGAGATGAGGAATGAGAGAGAAGAGAGAAAAGTAAAAGTCGGTTTGTTGGGGTTGGGCACTGTCGGAACGGGTGTGGCGCGGATTATTGCCGGCCATCAGGAAGAACTTCGCAACCAGACAAGCTCACAAATCGAAATCGCGAAGGTATTGGTGCGGGAACCGGAGAAAAAGCGACAGATCGAATTGGATAGAAATCTGATCACCACCAGGGCGGATGACTTGTTGATGGATCCGGAAATCGACGTCATTGTCGAGGTGATGGGAGGAATCCATCCGACCAAGCAATACCTGCTCAAAGCCCTGGAGCAGGGGAAACATGTGGTGACTGCCAATAAGGATTTGATGGCGCTTCATGGGGCGGAGATCTTGCACAAGGCGAGGGAAATGAATTGCGATGTTTATTATGAAGCAAGTGTAGCCGGGGGCATCCCGATTTTGCGCGCGCTGATGGACAGCTTCTCTTCAGATCGCGTCACCCGCATCATGGGAATTGTAAACGGAACGACCAATTACATCCTTTCAAAGATGAGCCGCGAAGGAGCCGGTTATGAAGAAGTTTTGAAGGAAGCGCAAGCTTTGGGGTATGCGGAGGCGGACCCTTCCTCCGATGTCGGGGGACTTGATGCCGCGCGTAAAATGGTTATCTTGTCGACCCTGGGTTTTCATTCCCCGGTCAGTCTGGAAGATGTTGATGTGCAAGGGATTGAGTCGGTCAGCCGGGAAGATATCGCCTATGCGAAAAAAATGGGCTATGAGATGAAGCTTTTGGGTGTGGCCGCCCATGATCAGGATGGAATCGAGATTTGTGTACAGCCGGCTCTCGTCGCCCGCTCCCATCCCCTCGCATCTGTGCATGGTGTGTTCAATGCTGTCTATGTATACGGGGAAGCGGTGGGGGAGACCATGTTTTACGGACCAGGGGCGGGTGAGCTGCCCACAGCCACTTCCGTCGTCTCGGATCTGGTCTCGGTCGTGAAAAATATGAATCTGGGTGTAAACGGGCGAAGCGTCGTCAAACCCTATCGGGAGAAAAAGCTGAAAGGGGATGCACAGAAGCGCTTTAAAACCTTTTTGCGCCTGATTGCGGCCGATGAATGCGGCGTGTTGGCGCAAATCACCCGGCTGATGTCCGATTACAACATCTCGCTGGAGCAGGTGCTGCAACAGCCGAGAACCAATCAGAAAGAAGCGGAAATCGTCCTAGTTACCCATCATGTGAGCAAACAGGATTTGGATCAGGTGCTCGCCCGTTTGAAAGAAATGGACGTGATTCGAACCGTCAAAAGCTGTTATCGCGTGGAAGACGGGGAGATGCCTCAGGCAAAACCGGATCGGAAGGAAGAGGGAAACGAGCTGATCATGGCTGTCAACGGGTAAAAGTACATGGCCTTTTTCCTCAATTTGAGGGAAAAGGCCATTTTTTAATAGGCAATATTCTGATGCAGGTGATAAAAGGGATCTCCAAGTTGCGTTTAATCCATTTTGTTTGCATTCTCCCCGGGTTACCGGGGGATGTTTCGATGATTTAGTTTAGAAGCCGAATCCTCCACCAACAAAGACAAAGATGGTTGCGATGACAAGGAGGAAGATTAACAGCCTTCTCCAGCCGAAACCAAAACCGCCACAACTACCGAAACAACTGAAGCCCATTTTTTCACCTCCCGCTCAAGGTTCTCTATATCCTATTGACTCAGGGATAAAAAGGTATGTGCATTCTCCTATTTCCGGTCAAAGATGGGCTGTGGTTGTTTCATTTCATCAGGGTAAATCCGGGTATTCTGCCGGATGGCCGGTATGTTATACTTTGATTGTAAACCTTAAAAAAATATAGGTTTACAAATAAGGAGGGAGGGGTTTTGCTTGGCCGGATTCTCCTATCAAGAGTTATTGGAGAAGAATCGACGTTATTTGTGGAATCCGTTTACCCAGATGAAAGAGTATCTCCAGGATGAACCGCTGATCATCGAGCGGGCGGACGGGGTGAAGCTGTACGATGTGCAGGGTCGGGAATATTATGACGGCAATGCCTCCGTCTGGTTGAATGTACATGGTCACAACCATCCGGCGCTGAATGAAGCGATTAAGGTGCAGTTGGAAAAAGTGGCGCACAGCACGCTGTTGGGAATGGGGAACATTCCGGCCATCCTGTTGGCGGAGCGATTGGTGAAGATTACTCCGACCCGGCTGCAAAAAGTATTTTATTCTGACAGCGGGGCGGAGGCAGTGGAAATCGGGTTGAAAATGGCGTTCCAGTACTGGAAAAACCGCGGATTCCCGGAGAAAAACACGTTTCTCTCCATGAAAAACGGTTATCACGGGGATACTGTCGGCGCTGTCAGTGTCGGGGGGATGGATCTGTTCCATGCCACCTTTGATCGCTTGCTCTTTTCCACAATTAAGCTTCCTTACCCCTATCCTTACCGGTTTGATGGGACAGCTGAAGAATGCAAGCAAGCCTGTTTGCATGAATTGGAGTCGGTCTTGAAGAGCCAGGGAGAACGTATTGCCGGCCTGATTGTGGAGCCGATGGTTCAGGGAGCCGGCGGGATGATCATGATGCCCCCGGGCTATTTGTCAGAAGTGGAAAAGATGTGCCGCCAATATGATGTTTTATTGTTGGCCGATGAAGTGGCGACGGGATTTGGACGTACCGGCAAAATGTTTGCCTGTGAGCATGAAGGCGTACAACCGGACATTATGATGGTCGGGAAAAAATTGACTGGGGGTTATTTGCCGGTTGCCGCAACACTTACTTCAGATGAAGTGTATGATGCCTTTTTCGCGGACCACAGTGAAGCGAAAACCTTCTTCCACGGTCATTCCTATACGGGAAATCAGCTTGGCTGTGCGGTAGCGCTTGCCAACCTGGATTTGTATGAGTGGGAGCATCTGTTGGATCATGTGCAGGAAGCGAGCCGATGCCTTGCTGATCATCTGGAAGCGCTGAAAGATTTGCCGGCTGTCGGCGAAGTGCGTCAGCTGGGAATGATGGTGGGCATTGAACTGGTAAAAGAGAAAGAGACCAAAGAGCCCTATCCGTTTGCCGAAGCCATCGGAGCGAAGGTATGCCGCAAGGCTCGGGAACTGGGACTGGTGACACGGCCGCTGGATCACGTGGTTACACTGATGCCGCCGCTGGCCACTCCGCTTCCCGACTTGCAAGCGATGGTGTCCATCCTGCATGAGGCGATTCGCGAGGTGACGGCCAAGTGAGCGGAAACGGGCTTTTTATCACGGCGACCGGAACCGGAATCGGAAAGACGATGGTAACTGCCGGCCTGGCTTTGGCCTTGGCAGATCAGGGGATTGATGTCGGCGTAATGAAACCGGTGCAGAGCGGAGGAGAGCCGGACGACCCCGGGAGCGACGGCATGCGCCTGAAAGCATGGACGGGTGTCACTGACCGCTTGCAGGAGATTGTGGTTTACAACTTTTCCTTGCCGGTGGCTCCCGGACTGGCAGCGGAACTGGCCGGAGAGGAGATCGAAGTTGACAGGATTCTTGCCGCTTTGAAGATGTTGCAGCAAAAGCATGAAGTGATTCTTGTCGAAGGTGCCGGCGGCTGGGTGGTACCTCTGGGAAAGGAATGGACAATGGCTGACCTCGCGGTGCAAATCGGGTGGCCGGTGTTGATTGTCGCCCATCCGCAGCTCGGCACCATCAATCATACAGCGTTGACGGCGAGCGCCATCCGGCAGCGGGGATTGCGGATCGCAGGGGTTGTTTTAAATGGTCTCAAGCCGGGTGTGGATGACCCGAGCATTCCGCATAATCCGCGTTTGATCGAACGGTTTGCCGGTGTTCCCGTCTGGGGGACCGTTCCGTGGATTGAAGGGGGACTGACTGCAACGAAAATTAAAAAGGTGTTTCTTCAGCATGTCGACATAAAAAAATGGATTTCAACCTTAAAAACAGGAGGCTGAGCAGTATGGGGAAATCGCGATGGGAAACTCTGGCTGATCGGGCGCTCGCCGGAGAACGGTTGTCAATGGAAGAGGGATTGTCTGTGCTGGATGCGCCCGATGACGAGCTGTTGCCGCTTTTGCAGGCGGCGTTTCGGGTGCGGAAAGCTTATTTTGGCAAGAAAGTAAAGCTGAATATGATCATCAATGCGAAAAGCGGTTTGTGTCCCGAGGACTGCGGCTATTGCTCCCAATCAATTGTTTCGCAGGCGCCGGTCGAGAAATATACGCTGCTCAAAAAAGATGTCCTGGTCGCCGGGGCCAGAGAGGCACTGAGCCGCAAGGCCGGAACCTATTGTATCGTGGCCAGCGGTCGCGGACCGACGGAGAAGGAACTGGATGAAGTGGTTGAAGCAGTCAAGGTGATTAAAGAGGAGTTAAACATGAAAATCTGCGCCTGCCTGGGAATTTTGACGGAAAGCCAGGCCAAACGGTTAAAGGAAGCAGGGGTTGACCGTTACAATCACAATTTGAACACGAGCAGGGAACATTACGGGCGGATCACGACCACTCATACATACGATGACCGTGTGCAAACGGTGGAAGCGGCCAAAAAAGCGGGTCTGTCCCCTTGTTCAGGGTGTATCATCGGTATGGGAGAGACGCGTGAACAAGTGGTGGAGATGGCTTATGAGCTGCGCAATTTGGATGCTGATTCCATCCCCGTCAATTTTCTCAATGCGATTCCCGGAACCCCGCTGGAGGGTTTGAAAGAATTGAACCCGCGCTACTGTTTGAAAGTGCTTGCCCTGTTCCGGTTTGTCTGTCCGACGAAGGAGATTCGCGTCTCAGGGGGGAGAGAAGTGAATTTGCGCCAATTGCAGCCTCTGGCCTTATACCCGGCCAACTCCATTTTTGTGGGGGATTATCTGACGACGGAAGGACAGGCGTCTTCATTGGATCATCAAATGATACGCGATCTCGGTTTTGAGATTGAAGTGGAGACGGCATGAGTTCACTCTGGAACCGTACGATCCGGGAAGAATTGCAGGCCCTTTCCGCAGATCACCTGAACCGGCATTTGATTCCGACAGCGGATGCGCACCGCCCCGTTTTGCACAGAAAAGGGAAGAGGCTGGTCAATTTTTCCTCCAACAACTACCTCGGTCTGGCCGGGCATCCCCGCATGATTCAGGCGATGCGTGAAGCGGCGGAAAAAGGAAGCGGTGCCGGTTCCTCGCGTCTGATTATCGGGCATAGCGAGGAGGCGGAGGCGCTGGAACAGGAATTGGCTGCTTTTAAAGGAACAGAGTCCGCTGTCCTGTTTCCCAATGGTTATATGGCCAATGCAGGATTGCTCTCCGCCTTTCTCAAGCCGTCGGATGCCGTTTTCAGCGATCAGTGGAATCATGCCAGCATTGTGGATGGCATCCGCATGAGCAAAGCACGAAAATACATTTACCGGCATTTGGATCCGGATCATCTGGAGAGTCTGCTGAAAACGGCGGATCAGCAGGGAGCCGGACGGAAACTAATTGTGACGGATACTGTTTTCAGCATGGATGGCGATGTCGCCCCGCTGAGAGATCTGGTGGAGCTGAAAAAACGTTATGATGCCGCCCTGGTGGTGGATGATGCGCATGGCGGGGGCGTGTTCGGAGACGAGGGAAAAGGGATGGCGCATGAATTGGGGGTTGACCGGGAAATTGATCTTTACATGGGCACCTTCAGCAAAGCTTTTGGCGTATACGGGGCGTATGTGGCGGGGAAACGCGACTGGATTCGCTATCTGATCAATAAATGTCGTCCCTTCATCTATACCACCGCCTTGCCACCGGTCATTATTGCGGGCATTCGTGCTTCATTGAGATTGGTGCGTGATGCAGACCGGTTGCGCCGGGAATTGCGGCAAAAAAGCGGCTGGTTTCGCCGGCAGCTGACCGGTTTGGGGCTCGATGTGGCTGGTTCGGCCACGCAGATCATTCCCGTTGTGGTCGGGGAAAATGAACAGGCGCTTCTTTTCAGTCACCGGCTTCAGGAGCAGGGAGTCCTGTCTGTCGCGATTCGCCCGCCCACTGTTCCTGCCGGAACCGCCCGCCTGCGTTTCTCCCTGATGGCCAACCATCGGGAGGAAGATTTAAGACAGGCGATCGAGGCAATCAAGTTGTGTTGTTTTGCCTGATCGGACAAACTCAATCGTCCGGTGAGATTCGGAATTTTGGAATATCCCCTGAAAACAAAAAACGAAACGCTTGCGAGAGAGGGAAGTATGTTTGCGGATCTGGAATGAAATCAGTTATTTGAAACGGGATTCTGTGATACGATATATGGGCTATCAATTTTCCAACTGATTTATTCCAGCGACTGAAAGGATGAGCCTCGTGATCAAAAATTTTCTGGCTTCCCTTGGCTTTGGAGCGGCCCAGGTCGATTTGGTGCTGGACCGGGAGAACTTGACGATGGGAGAACCGGTGACGGGAAAGATCGTCCTCAAGGGGGGTGAAGTAAAACAAGTCATGGAAGGGCTG
The DNA here is from genome assembly GCF_016055135.1 of Thermoactinomyces sp. CICC 10521. Taxonomy (NCBI): domain Bacteria; kingdom Bacillati; phylum Bacillota; class Bacilli; order Caryophanales; family Thermoactinomycetaceae; genus Thermoactinomyces; species Thermoactinomyces sp. CICC 10521. The sequence continues at coordinate 43,668 of NZ_JAECVZ010000004.1, forward strand.
AGGGTGCATTTTTGCCTTGCATCTGCCTATCCGAGCGGAGGACAGCGGGTTGATGTCAATGAAGTGGTGGCAAAGATCACCGTATTTGAAGAAGATGTGGTGATCAAGCCGGAGGAATTAAGAGAATACCCCTTTGAATTTGTCTGTCCCCGCCACCTCCCCGTTTCTTCCGTGAATACGCGCTTTTTCTTCCAAACGGATCTGGAAATCAAAAGCGGTGTCGATGCTGAAGATCGCGATATAGTCGATGTCTATGCTTCGGGGCTTCAGGGCCATTTCCTTGATGGATTTGCCCGTCTGGGATTTAAACATCATAATGAGGCTTATACGGGAAAGGAAAAGGACGGTTTCCAAATCATTCACTTCCGGCCCACTTCCTGGCTTTCCGGTGAGATCGAAACTCTGAGGATCAAGTACCAGCCGGCCGCTGTTGACCATTGGATCAGCGGTACATATGAATTAAAGGGCAAAGAAGGCAGATTTCATTTCTCCGCCGAGGAATTGGCCACGCTGGAACACGCCGCCGAAACGTTGCGCCAGTTTTTCCAGCGCAAACTATAAAGCATTTTCGGGATAAAAAAGATTTTTTGTGCAAAAGGTGCATTGCTGGTCAGGCCGTGGTGCCCCACGCATGATCTTCCCCGTTTTGAATGGCGGTCAGCGGGGCGCCACGACCCTCTGATTTCACTTCGCTTTCATTTTCAGCTTGTACCCGCAAATCATGATCATTTTTATTGAACCAGGGCAGGAGTTTGATTACTGATTGGAGAAAAAAAGGCCGTGATAAAATAAGTACGTGATATGGAGGGCGAAAGGGCTTGAAAATCAATAAAAAACAATTCATTCGCCAGATGAACCGAACTATTTCATATGACGAATTCCTGGTTGTTTACAAAAGGATGGCCCATCGCCTTCTGTTCAGTTTAAAAGATCGGGTGTTTGATCCGGGCCGCATCCTGGATCTCGGTTGCGGGACAGGCTATTTTACCGAATTGTTGCTTGAATATTTCCCACGGGCAGAGCTGGTTGCGCTCGATTTGTCCCCCCGGCGAATCGAGATGGCTCGGGAACGGGTTGCTTCTGCACGCGTTCAGTTTGTTGCGGCTGATGTGGAAGAAGATGATCTTTCCGGTCTCGGTATGTTTGACCTGGTTATCACCAATCTGATGGGTCACTGGCTGCAAGCTCCGGAAAGGGTGCTGGCAAAAGTGAGAGAGATGCTGAACGGAGAAGGCTGGTACGGCATGACCGTTTTTGGCCCCGAAACGTGTCAGGAGCTGCAGGCGACGTTCAGGCAAGTGGAGCTTGAATGGGAGTTGCCCCCGCAAAGGCATTTTCTCCCGTTTCGCACTGCGGAGGAATGGGTGCAGTTGCTTGACGGGGCCGGTTTGTCGGATGTGACACCGGAAGAGTGCTGGCAGCGGATCGAATACGAAGATTGCCGCACCTTGCTGGAGCGGATCAAAGCTGCCGGGGAAAGTTACAGCGAAAGCAAACAAAATTTTATTTTGCAGCGAAATGTGCTGACGGAAGTGATGAGGCGGTATAATCGGGCGTATCGCTCGAAATCGGGAATTTATGCGACTTTTCATATCCTCACGCTTTGGGGAAAAAAACGGGATCAAAGAAAATGTTCTTTCACTTATAAATAGTAATAAGAAGGATGAAGGACTCAATCGGGTTTGGTGTAAATATCGGGCTGAAGGGGAAGGATCTGCAAACGAATGGAGTGGCAAAAAATCCTGACATTCCTGCAATCGAGTGATTCAGGAAGACGAAAAGCAAGCGTCGCGGTGAATTTAACCGTTATTGCTGAATAAACGAACTTTCTCCCAATCAAAACATGTGTTAAAATCTGAATGTTACCAAATGAAGATGAATACATAGGAAGGAAATCCATTGCCTCAAAGGAACAATGGATTTTTTCTGTTTCCCTTGCCCGGAATCGATCATCTTGTCAAACACAACCAGGGAATAAATGTATCACCAATTCGGGAGGGTAACAGTACCCGGCGACCGCCCTGGAACACATTTTCACGGAAGACACAAGCGGATTTTGGGTATTTTTAGCGAATTTTGTCAGTTCCTTTGAAGGAAGGGGGATCGGGACAAAGAATAATAACATGGACAAGGCATTTTGATGAATCGTGAAATCAAGGATGAAAGCGGGAAATCCCATTGTCCGGGAAGGGCTCTTTCCCTACCGCGTTTGGAGCTGGTCGGGTAATGGAATGAGGAATCTTCAATCGCATGCAAATTGAGTACTGCTTTTTCATTTGCCTACTTATCGGTGGTGTAGCAACGGGGGGATCACATGGCCTATCTTTTACTTCTGATTGCGACCTATATCTTTATGTCGATCAACCGTCGGTTGTTAGGGATTCCCGGCTTTTTCTATTATTCCAGCGTTCGCCCGATAGTAGGGATCTATTTTCGGGACAAATTGCTGAAGGTGGAGGAAGTATATTATTGGGAATTAGCTGAAACATTGGGAGATCGGGCCCAGTTAGCAATTCTTCCGGCATATTTTGTCGCGTTTGATCTGCTGTCTTTTTTGGAGATCTGGCAAAAATGGCTTGTTTTTTTGTTCCTTAATTATCTTTGGTGGGTTGTTTTTGCGGCATATCTGGTGAAGGGATTTATTCCGCAGACGCCGGCGTTGCGTCCCCGGACCACCCGGACGCCACATGCATAACCTCAACGCAAAATCGGATTTTCATTAATTGTGGAAGTGCTCACCGGCACTTCTTTTTTTGGAATCATTTCCCTTAAACAGGTTTCATTTAATCATTAAGTAGAATAACATGGTATAATAAATATAATATATAAAATATTCTGAATAAAAATCGAGGAGGCGGATCGATGAAATGGAAACTGGCCGGATGGTTCTTTGCTGTGTTGATGCTCCTTTGCTGTTTGGTTTTGGGCAGTTGGCCTCCGGTACTGGCTGAGACACGGCCAGCCGGGATCAAAGTGACGATTGCCGGTTCAAAGCCGGGCCCGGGGGTCGTGGTTCGCTCCGAACTGACTAATGTCGGGCAAGATGCTGAAATAAACGGAACTTGGACGTATGTCATTGACGGTGTTGGCAAACAGACAGTGTCGACTTGCCAGGGGATCAGCTGTGAAGCGGTGTTTAACCAACATTTATTTACCGTGGGCAAAAAATATGTGGCAAAGGTGACCTTTGATGCTGCCGGCCCGGGTGACGTGCCGAAACATGCCGAAGCGGAACAGCCTTTTGCCGCTCCTCCGCCCTATGGACAAAGACAAAGTTATCCGATCCGCTGCAGTGTGGCGTATGATTTGGCTGCAGAGCGCTTTTACCTCTATGCCCGGCTGGACGTGCCAAACGGGTTAAATGTGGAAGGAAGTTGGACTTATGTTGATCTTGTCACCAAAGAGGCCTTTCGTTATGCCGCCGATCGCGATGTGGCATTTGCCAAAATCGGCAATCAGCCGGGCAGGGTGAAATCGACCGTTCAATTTGACGGGATCATCGGACCGGGCCATTATCTCTTGCAGGCCTCATGTCCTTTTACCCGCGAAGGGATTAAGGCGGCTGTTTCTCCTGACAATGATGCAATCAGAGTGACCGGAAGACTGCTCTACGGGAATTCGGCCAAAGGAGACTGGTTGTTTACCCTGGTTGACAGCAAAGGGAAACCGGCCGCTTCTGCGCTGGTATCCCGTCAGAGTACACCGGAAGTATCCTATGTTTTTCACGATCTCGCCCCGGGGCAGTATAAGGCTTTGATTCGTTTTGCAGGAACGGTTGACGGAAAGAAACGGATTTTAAAGGACTCGCTTGGCTTCCAGGCCGGGCAAAGCCCATCGCCGAACCCGGAGCCGGATGATCCCGGAATGACAGAACCCGATGATACGGTTACTCCCCCTGCTGCTCCTCCAGTGTCTCCCGACCCGTTTTTCAATGCCCAAGTGCGCCTTCTCATCGCTCTCGCAGTGGCGATTGTCGTCGGTGTCGTGGTCTGGGTGTGGGTATACAAGAAATTATGAACGTCCGGTACTCCGGAGTTGAGATTGAATTTGCAATTGTGTAAAAGAGACAAAAAAGTATGAAGCAACCCCTTGACGAAGAGAGAAAACAGAGAAATAATATTATTGAAATTAATTTCAAACAAAATAAAATTTCTGATGTTGTAAACATTTTTCTCCAAAATAAGCCGATCCGCCCAGGAGAGGTTTTTTTCTCACCTTTTTATGAATGACTATTCATTCAGATGAACAGGAATGGCTGGGTGTAAACCGCAGAGAGGAGGAGCTCGATTGAAACGAATAAAAAAAGCTGCCGTGCTGGGCGCCGGGGTGATGGGTGCAGCCATCGCCGGACATCTGGCCAATGTGGGGATTCCGACATTGCTTCTCGATATCGTTCCCCGCGATTTGACCGAGGAGGAGAAGGCCAAAGGGCTGACGCTGGGAGACCGGGTGGTTCGCAACCGGTTGGCGCAAAAGGGAAAAGAGCGATTGTTTAAGGAAAAGCCTTCACCATTGTATACAAAGGAAGCGGCAGACCTGATCCAGGTGGGCAATCTGGAGGATGACTTTGATTCCTTGAAGGATGTGGACTGGATTATTGAGGTCGTGGTGGAAAATCTGAAAATCAAACAAGATTTGTTCGCCCGCATAGAAAGCGTTTGGAAACCGGGTACGGTGGTCAGCTCCAATACATCCGGGATTTCTATCAACAAGATGGTGGAAGGCCGGTCGGAAGCGTTCCGAAAACATTTTCTCGGCACCCATTTCTTCAACCCGCCGCGCTATCTGAAATTATTGGAGATCATCCCCAACGAGCTGACTGACGTCAACATCCTGCGGGAGATGAAGGCATTTGCCGAAGAGGTGCTCGGGAAAGGGGTTGTAATCTGCAAAGACACGCCGAACTTTATCGCCAACCGGATCGGCACGTATGGTTTGCAGGTTACGCTAAAAGCGATGGAAGAGCTGGGACTGGGACCTGATGAAGTGGACGATGTAACAGGGCGTGCCATGGGTCGACCCAAGAGTGCAACTTTCCGCACACTGGATTTGGTCGGATTGGATACCTTTGTCCATGTGGCTGACAACGTGCGTGAAAATGTGACGAACCCGGAAGAACAAGAAGCATTCCAAGTCTCCCCGCTGCTGGTGAAAATGGTGGAAAACAAATGGCTGGGCGAGAAGACAGGACAGGGATTCTACAAGCGAGTCAAGACGGAAAAAGGGAAAGAGATTCTCGTCCTGGACCCGGCGACGCTCGATTATCGCCCGCGCAAAAAATTGAAAGCGCGTTCACTAGAGCAGGCGAAGCGGGGAAAAACGCAAGCCGAAAAGTTACGGGCGCTGGTTTATGCCAATGATCCTGCCGGCAAATTGGCCTGGATTATTACGAAAAAAGCGCTCCTTTATACGGCTGAGCACCTGGAGGAGATCGCCGACGATATCGTGAGCGTGGATCGGGCGATGCGCTGGGGATTCAACTGGGATTTGGGGCCGTTTGAACTCTGGGATGCCATCGGGGTTGAAAAATCGGTGGCGCGCATGCGGGAAGAAGAGGAGACGATTCCGCCGCTGGTAGAAAAATTGCTCGCCTCCGGAGCGACTTCCTTCTACCAGACGGAAGAGGGTCGCGTCCAATCTTTCAACATCGGCGGCAAGTTTGGTGATGTCGATGAAAGCGAAAAGGTGATCTCTCTCTCCCGTCTCAAAGAGCAGGGCAAAAAGATTGCCGGCAACAAGGGGGCGAGTCTGATCGATATCGGCGATGATATCGCCTGCCTGGAATTCCACTCGCCCAAACAGGCGATCGGGGCTGATATCATCAGCATGATTAGGAAAGCGGTTAAAGAAGTGAGCGCCAATTACCGCGGTTTGGTGATCAGTGCTGAAGCTCCGAACTTCTGCGTAGGTGCAAACCTGATGCTGATGCTGATGGAGGCGCAAGATTACAACTGGCCGGAAATCGATCTGATGGTGCGCCAGTTCCAGGATGCGATGGGTTCCCTCCGGTATCTGGATCGCCCCGTGGTGGCCGCTCCCTATGGAATGACCTTGGGCGGAGGTGTCGAGGTGTGCATGCCCTGTGACAGGATACAGGCTGCTGCCGAGACCTATATGGGTCTGGTGGAAGTCGGGGTAGGATTGATCCCCGGAGGAGGCGGCAACAAGGAAATGCTGCTCCGCTGGACCGAAGGGATTGACCCCGGTGACCGCGTCGCGTTGCAGCCGTTGGTAAACCACGTTTTTGAGACGATCGCGCAAGCCAAAGTGTCCACGAGCGGGCCTGATGCCCAAAAATACAAATACCTGCGACCTTATGACGGAATCACCATCAATCGCGACCACTTGCTTTACGAGGCCAAACAGGTGGCACTGGGGCTGTATAAAGCCGGCTACAAAGCGCCGAAACCGCGCAAAATCCCAGTTGTCGGTGAAACGGGTTACAATGTGTTGCGACTCGGTGCGTACGGTTTCCTGAAATCCGGCTATATCACGGAGCACGATTACAAAATCGCCGGCAAACTGGCTTATGTCTTGGCCGGGGGTGCGGTTCCGGAAGGAACGCTCGTCAGCGAGCAATACCTGTTGGATCTGGAACGGGAAGCGTTTTTGAGCCTGATCGGTGAACCAAAAACACAGGCGCGGATGCAATACATGCTTGCCAAAGGAAAACCGCTCCGCAACTGACCGGAGAAAAATCCATATCCTGTAAACCCCTGACCGACCATTGGGAACGCAGGGAGGGTGGGTACCACAACCTGGCCTGCAACAGCAACGCATTATCACAGAAAAGGGAGGAGAGAACATGCGCGAAGCAGTGATTGTGGCCGGCGCCCGGACCGCAGTCGGCAAGGCCCACAAAGGGACGCTGAAAACGACCCGTCCCGATGATCTGGCCGCTCAAGTGGTCAAAGACCTCATGCGGCGGGTTCCTCAGGTAGACCCGAAAGAAGTGGAAGACGTGATTTTGGGGTGTGCTTTTCCCGAAGGGGAGCAAGGGATGAACATGGCCCGCCTGGTAGCGCTGCGAGCCGGGCTGCCCACGGATGTTCCGGGAATGACGGTGAACCGTTTCTGTTCGTCCGGATTGCAGACAATTGCCATCGCCGCGGAGAAAATTATGTGCAACTTTGCTGATATCATCATCGCCGGCGGCGTGGAGAGCATGAGCATGGTGCCGATGGGGGGCTATAAGCCGGCGCCCAATCCCTGGCTGATGGATCATCTGCCGGAAGCCTACATGTCCATGGGGCATACCGCGGAAGAGGTGGCGAAGCGCTACAATGTCTCCCGTGAAGATCAGGACCGGTTTGCCCTCGCCAGCCATCAAAAAGCTTATGCGGCCATTCAAGAGGGCAAATTCAAGGATGAAATCGTCCCGGTTACGGTCAAGACACATGTTTTTGATGAAAAAGGCAAGTTGCGGGTGGAAGAACGGGTTTTTGATACAGATGAAGGCGTTCGGCCTGATACGTCCCTGGAGGTTCTGGGCAAATTGCGCCCTGCCTTTCAATCGGGCGGAACCGTAACGGCCGGAAACTCTTCGCAAACGAGCGACGGAGCGGCAGCTGTGATGGTGATGTCCCGCGAGAAGGCGGAGGAACTGGGAGTAGAGCCTTTGGCCGTCTTCCGCGGCTTTGTTCTCGGCGGGGTAGACCCGGATGTGATGGGGATCGGGCCCGTGGCAGCCGTGCCCAAATTGTTAAAGAAAACGGGAGTCAGCCTGGATGAGATCGATTTGGTTGAGTTAAACGAAGCTTTTGCTTCCCAGGCGATCGCCGTGATCCGGGAACTTGGATTGAATCCGGATATCGTCAACGTGAACGGCGGGGCGATTGCCCTCGGTCATCCGCTCGGCTGCACCGGGGCGAAATTGACGGTTTCGATTTTGAATGAGTTAAAACGGCGCAATAAACGGTATGGTCTGGTGACGATGTGCATTGGCGGCGGCATGGGAGCGGCCGGGCTCATCGAACGCGTCTGAAGGTGACCAAATCGAATTTGGAGGGATAGATATGGCAGAAAATAAGAAAGTCAAAGGCGGCGCTTATCTGCTTTCCCAAACCGAACCGGAAGAGGTATTTACCCCTGAAGAATTTACCGAAGAGCAGAAAATGATTGCGAAAATGACGGAGGATTTTGTCAGGGATCAGGTTTTGCCCGTGCTTCCGGAAATTGAAGAGCATCGTTTTGAACATACGGTCCGCTTGTTGAAAGAAGCCGGCGAACTGGGGTTGCTCGGCGCCGACGTTCCTGAAAAGTACAACGGGCTCGGATTGGATAAAATCAGCTCCAGCCTGATTACGGAGAAATTATCCTTGGGACGTTCCTTTGCACTCTCCCACGGGGCTCATGTGGGAATCGGTTCCTTGCCGATTGTCTTCTTTGGCAATGAAGAACAAAAGAAAAAATATCTGCCTGACCTGGCAACGGGTGCGAAGATTGCTGCATACGCCCTGACGGAGCCGGGATCCGGTTCAGACGCTTTGGGAGCGAAAACCACCGCTGTTTTGAGCGATGACGGAAAATATTACATTTTGAACGGAGAAAAGCAGTGGATCACCAACTCCGGCTTTGCCGACGTCTTTATCGTTTACGCGAAAATTGACGGGGATCAATTCACCGCGTTTATCGTCGAACGCGACTTCCCCGGCGTTTCCGTCGGCCCGGAAGAGAAAAAGATGGGGATCAAAGGATCATCCACCCGAACACTGATATTGCAGGATGCAAAAGTTCCGGTGGAAAACCTTTTGGGCGAAGCGGGGAAAGGACATAAAATCGCCTTCAATATCCTGAATATCGGCCGTTACAAACTGGCGGTGGGAACTTGCGGTTCTTCCAAACGGGCGCTTGAAATCTCCGCAAACTACGCCAAACAGCGCAAACAGTTTAAGATTCCGATCGCCAAATTCGGACTGATCCGTGAAAAATTGGCCAACATGGCCATAAAAACCTACGCGTTGGAAAGCTTGGTCTACCGCATTGCCGGCATGTTTGAGGCGGGACTGGAAGGGGTGGAAGACGCCGAAGGTGCCGTTGCGGCCAAAGCGATCGGGGAATTGGCGATTGAATGTTCCATCGCCAAGGTATTCGGATCGGAAGTGCTCGATTATGTGGTGGACGAAGGGGTACAAATCCACGGCGGATACGGTTTCATGCAAGAGTACGAGATCGAAAACATGTACCGTGACTCCCGCATTAACCGGATCTTTGAAGGAACCAATGAAATTAACCGCCTGATCATTCCGGCCACGCTGATGCGCAAAACGTTAAAAGGCGAATTGCCCTTCCTCCAAAAAGCGCAGGAGTTGCAGGAAGATTTGCTCACACTGATGCCGTACCTCCCGGATGAAGAGGCACCGGTGTTGGAAGCGGAAGAAAATTATGTAGAAAATGCGAAGAAAATCTTCCTGATGGTTGCCGGGCTGGCTGTGCAAAAATATGAACAAGAATTGCAAAAAGAGCAGGAGATCTTGCGGGATATCGCGGACATCGCAATTGAGACCTTTGCCATGGAAAGCGTTCTTCTCCGTACCAAAAAAGCGGTCGCCAAAAATGGCGAAGAAAAAGAGCAGCTCAAAATCGATTATACCCGTGCCTTTGTCTATGATTCGATGCAAAAAGTGGATGCCCTTGCCCGCCACACATTGGCTGCCTTGGAAGAAGGGGATACACTGAGAACCCAACTTTCCATCCTCAAAAAATTCACCCGCATCCAGCCGATCAATGAAGTGGCTGTCAAACGGAACATCGCCGCCCGGATTATCGATGCCGAGAAGTATGTTTGTTAATCACCGACTCCCCCTGCCCACGACGGCCGGGGGATTTTTTATCGCGAAAAAACTTCTTTTCTCCCCATATATTTAAACAACCACCGGTGGTAAAACCAATCAACAACGGTATATACGATCGCGATCACCAGAGAGATTTGGAACAGCGGAACGAGATTGGTTTGGTAATCCTGCGTACCGATGTCCCTGTCAAACAGCCAGGTTCCCAACGCCCAGACAACGATAAAAGAAAGGATTAAGTCGGACACGGTCGTAAAAACGTTTCCCATGCGCGGAAGCAGAAAGAGATCTCCAAAATAGCCGATCAGGGTCAAAATTACGCTGGTCAACAACACGGTGGAAGAATCGATGCCATAGATAAAGCCGAGGATGGCATATAAAATCATACTGGTCAGCAGAAATTTGATGATGAGGTGCATGACATGATTCAAATCAATCGCCTCCCTGTTTTTTCTTAGTGTGCCATTGCCTCGTCGCCTTATGCGTCAACCTGGAAGCGCTGAAAGAGAAGAACACATAAAGAAAGTGAAGCAAAATGGGGGGAGCGTGGGGGGTTACCGGGCGATCATCCGGAACATGAGGAGGCGAGCAGGGAGACATGGCCCGGCCTGCAACGCATTTTCGCCGGAAAATCCCGGTTTACCCTGCCCGCTTTCGCATTTCCAGAATATGTTGGTGTTCTGCGTCGCCTAAGTTTTTGAAAACGAGGGTTCCGGGATGGACATTGATTTCGTAAATCCATAAATGCCCCTCCTGATCGATTCCGATATCCAGCCCGAATTCGGACCATTTGGGATAGACCGAACTGATCCGCTTGGTTGCCCGGCGGGAAAGATGCATCATTTGATCGATCAGAAAGCGGGCTTCCATTTCGCCATAGCCCAGTTTTTCGACCAGGAGCGGAAACACGTGGTATGACTTGCCACCGCTGTAGGCGTTGGTGACAAATCCCTTTTCGCGGGCAATCCGCGCCACGATGCCGACGACAACCCAGCGGCCGTCGATGCGCATGAGATGAGTGCGGATGTCAAACATCCGACCGCCCAGTGTTTTGCTGTTGATTCCCTGCTGGACGATATAGTGTCGGCGGTTCATTTTTTTGCGGTGAATCGCCTGCAGAAGGGAAGCATGCGATGCGTGAACGGACCGGGTTCCGTCATCCCGTACGCGGAGTGCAAAATGTCCGCTTTCCAGCCGGTCGATGCGCATCAGCCCCTTTCCCTGGCAGGAATTGTCGGGCTTCAGATAGACAAAGGGAAAAAACTGAAGCATGTGCTTCAGGGTATCCGAACTCAGCCGGTGGGTGATCGGGATATGCGGAGCCACATATTCGTCTTGCCGCATGAGAAGAGCGTTTTCCCATTTACTGATGACGCTGCCCATCGCAGACTCCTCCTGTTTGTTTTCAATAAAATATGTCCGGTCGGCCTTTCTTGATTGGATGCGTCTCATTCTTTGGGAAAAGGGGAGCATTTGGGTTGCCTGGCGGCAGAAACTTGTGCCAGTTTGTGCAGATAATAGCATTCTTCCCGATACATATGGTCGGCCATCAGCGGAGCAATCGTCCCCAGCACTTCTTTGGTCAGTCCCATTTCCACCAGCTCTTTTAAAAAAGACTGAAACAGGATGATTTCCAGTTCAACTTCTTTATTGAAACGGGCCAGGGACGGGAAATGATGGAGACGGGTGCGCAGATATCCGGTTAACTCAACCGCCTTAATATAAAAAGATTCAAAGGTTTTGATAAAGTGGTGCTGCTTTTCCTTGATTTTCTTTTCCACTCCGTCCGTGTTGATTTGCAGTCCTTCGGCGTGTCCGGCCGCGTCCGGCAGCCACAACAGGTGATGATGCAGCGGGTGCAGGGGCGGAGGGGTTTGACCGCGGCGAAGGCTGGACAGGATGCGCATATATTCTTCCAGCTCATTTACCATGTGATTGATGAACGTAGGGGGAAGATGAAAGGAAAACTGGTCGGTAAGCAACCGGCATAAAAGATGCAATTTAAATTCTCTCAGCTCCTCGGCTGCTTTCTGGCACACTTCCAAATCAGCTGTTTCCGCCCGTTTCGCCAGTTGCAAGAAGGTTTGCAGCAGGGCAGAAGCCTTTTGAATTTCCTCTTGTTCTCCGGGGGAAAGGGCATCAAGGATAAACTGGCAGTGGTCTTTTAAGACCGGAAGCCAAAAGCGCTGTTCAAACGCATGTGAATCAGGGTGGTGCATACGATCGCTCCTTTTGGAAAAGTTGCTAAATTTTATGAAAGGAGTCGATCGGTTAGAATCGAAAAGGGGCGCAAAAGGAGGAGTTTGCGGCAAACCAGCCGATCTGTGTTGCTTTTTTATGGAAAAAATGCTTCTGTCCTTGGGGTTCGGGTGACAGGAAGGAGGAAAAGTCACTCGACCCCGTTCCCAGGATAGCGACAAAAGGAACAGAAGCAGAAAAAGTGATCAATTTTGGAAGAAGCTCTTTAACACGAAAAAGGCGTTGGCCGGGCGCTCGGCGATCCGGCGTGTGAAATAGGGATACCAGTCCTTGCCGTACGGAGTGTAGACACGAACTTTATAGCCTTCGCTGACAAGTTGTCGCTGCAAGCCGTTACGCACTCCGTAGAGCATTTGAAATTCATAGAGATTGTCAGGAATCCGGTTTTCTTTCAACCATGCTTTCAGTTCATGAATGATCGCTTCGTCATGGGTGGCGATTGCCGTATAGTTTCCGTTTTGCAAGTGAAGCTGAACCAGTTTTACATAGTTGCGATCCACATCTTTTTTGTTCGGAAAAGCGACGCTGGCAGGCTCTTTGTATGCCCCTTTCACAATGCGCAAATTCACATTTTTCTTACCCAGATTGATAACATCCTGCTCAGATCGGTAGAGATAGGATTGAATCACCAATCCGATATGGTCTTTTCCGTATTTGTCCACCAGTGTGTTAAAGATGTCGATGGTCACATCCAAACGCGGGGTATCTTCCATGTCGATGCGGACAAAATTTTGGGTTTCTTTTGCTTTTTGGGCAATCCGGTTCATGTTCTCCAAACAGAATGCATGATCGATATCCAAACCGAGTTGCGTCAATTTGACTGATACGTTGGAGTTGACACCGTTTTCTTTGATGGCATCGAAAATGTCGATGGCGGCCTGGGTTGCTTCGAGGGCTTCTTCACGGCTGGTAACGCTTTCGCCGAGGTGATCCAAAGTGACGATCAATCCTTCGTCATTCAAATGCTTGACCCTGTCCATTGCAGCACGCAAGCTTTCTCCGGCGACAAAACGGGCGGCTCCCAGTTTCATGCCATAGTTGGAGACAAACGATGTAACCGCTTTATTTCCAGCCAACGTTAGCACCACTTTGCGCGAAAGGGACATTTCCCATTCCTCCACTTCGAGAAAATTAATTGATTACATATTATTTAGGTGAAAAAGACCATTTTCATTATATGTTCATAAATGAAATTAAACAATAGGTATATAATTCCCTCATTGATGAACCTAATGACAATAAGGTAAAATGGAAACGTCCGGGAATGGTCCAATCGATTTATCCTGTTGCGCAAAGGTTTTTGCCTAAAAAGGAGGTACCTCTGATGATCGAATTTAAAAACGAACCCTTTACAGATTTCTCCAAAGAGGAAAACCGGAAAGCTTTTGAAACCGCTTTATTGAAAGTAAAGGCGGAGATGGGCAAAGAGTATGACATTATTATCGGCGGGGAACGGATCAAAACCGGCCGCAAGGTAAAATCAATCAACCCGTCCAATGTGGATGAAGTGATCGGGATTGTTAACGAAGCAGATACCGAATTGGCCGAAAAAGCGATGCAAACGGCATATGAAACTTTTAAAAGCTGGAAAAAAGTAAAACCGGAGGCACGGGCGTCTCTGCTGTTTAAGGCGGCTGCCATTCTCCGCCGCAAAAAGCATGAGTTTTCCGCCTGGATGGTGCTCGAAGCGGGAAAAAGCTGGGTGGAAGCAGATGCGGATACCGCTGAGGCCATCGATTTCATGGAGTTTTACGGTCGGGAAATGATCCGTTTAAGCGAGCGGCAACCGTTGGTGCGCATTCCAGGTGAAGACAACCATCTTTATTACCGGCCGCTCGGAGTTGGCGCCATCATTCCGCCGTGGAACTTCCCGCTTGCCATCTTGGTGGGAATGACCACGTCGGCCATTGTCACCGGAAACACCGTTGTCCTGAAACCGGCCACTCCGACCAACGTGATCGCCGCGAAATTCATGGAAGTCTTGCACGAAGCCGGGGTGCCGGATGGCGTGGTCAACTACGTTCCGGGTCCCGGCGGCGAAGTGGGCGAATACTTTGTAACCCATCCGCTCACCCGGTTCATTTCCTTCACCGGCTCCAAAGAAGTCGGCTTGCGCATTAATGAATTGGCTGCAAAACGGGCGCCGGGACAAAAATGGATCAAGCGCGTCATCGCGGAGATGGGCGGCAAGGACGGCATTGTTGTCGATTCCGATTGTGATCTGGACTTTGCGGCAGAGACGATTGTCAAATCGGCATTCGGGTTCTCCGGGCAAAAATGCTCGGCCTGCTCACGCGTCATTGCACATCAGGATATTTATGACGAACTGTTGGAAAAAGTGGTGGCTAAAACCAGCCAATTGAAAGTCGGCGAAGCGCAAACGCCGGGCATCGACCTCGGTCCGGTTGTGGATGAAAAAGCGTACAATAAAATTCTCGAGTATATTGAAATCGGGAAAAAAGAAGGGCGCTTGATGACCGGCGGCGGGAAAGCGGAAGGAAACGGCTATTTCATTCAACCGACGGTATTCGCTGATGTGGCACCAGATGCCCGCATCGCTCAGGAAGAGATCTTTGGTCCCGTAGTCGCTTTCATCAAAGCAAAAGACTTTGACCATGCGTTGGAAATTGCCAACAACACCGAGTTTGGCCTGACGGGTTCCGTGATCAGCCGCAACCGTCTGCATTTGGAAAAAGCCCGCGAAGAGTTTTTCGTCGGCAATCTGTATTTCAACCGCAAATGCACAGGCGCATTGGTCGGCGTTCATCCTTTCGGCGGTTTCAACATGTCCGGAACCGGCTCCAAAGCAGGCGGACGCGACTACCTCTTGCTGTTCACACAAGCGCAAGTGGTCTCTGAGCAACTTTAAACCAATCTCCGAAAAACCGCATCCAAATCCGGGTGCGGTTTTTTATGAATCGCTGCCCCCGAACTTTCCCGATTGCATCCAAAACGGATGATTAAAAATTCAGAACAAATACTGTACAGCCTGTGTTTTTTCTTTATAATGGAATAAAAAGGAAACGAATGAGGCTGATGTAATGGATGAAGTAAAGTCCTTATTGCATGCGATTATGGAACGGCTGGACGTACAAAGCGCCAACATTGAACAGATGAAAGCGGATCTTGCCAAGCTGAGTGAGGGTTTGCTCCGTGTCGAAACCCGTGTGGAAGAATTGAGCCGGCAATGGAGTGAAACCAGCGAAACGGTTGAGGGAATTCAAAAGGAGATCATCTCTCTCAAACAAACGCAGAAACGGTTTGACGAGCAACTGCTGAAAGAAGAAGATTGGCAGAAGCAGATCATGCAGGCTCTTTCGCTGACTTCAGGAGAGCGCGAAAAGACGTTGAAAAAAGGGGTCAATAAAAGCGCCGGATAAAACCCGGACTTCCCGAAAAGGGCAAGCCCGGGTTTTTTGTTGCATAGAATAGTTTGTGACATCTCTGGTAATTGGCTGGACGGCAAACATTGCCTTCCATTATGATCAAAGATGATAGAAAACATTTATGCCCTGTCTAAAACAATCCGGGATGAAAATTAACAACATTCGGAGGGGAGTGAAACCCCTTTGAGCGACCATTGCCAAGATGGGAGCGAAGGGGCCCCGCCGACCATTATGACACTTCACAGAAAATCGCAATGAAAAAGGCAGGTAAGGGGATACGAAAATGGACCAATTTATCTATTCGGTGCTGGAGTGGCTTTCCAGTCTGGGTTATTTCGGCATCGCTCTTGGACTGATGGTTGAGGTAATTCCGAGCGAAATCGTTCTTGCCTATGGCGGTTTTCTCATCGCTTCCGGGCAAATCAATTTTGTCGGAGCCCTGATTGCCGGCACGATCGGCGGGGTTCTGGCCCAGGTTTTTCTGTACTGGATCGGTTATTACGGCGGCCGCCCTTTTTTGGAGAAGTACGGCAAATATCTCCTGATCAAGAAAAAGCATTTGGATGTGGCAGAGTCCTGGTTTGACCGTTACGGCACGGGTGTGATCTTTGGCGCGCGCTTTATTCCGGTCGTTCGCCATGCCATTTCCATTCCGGCCGGAATTTCCAAAATGCCGCTGTCCCGCTTTACTCTGTTGACCACGCTGGCGATTGTTCCGTGGTCGGTACTGTTTTTATATCTGGGAATGCAGCTGGGCAGTAGTTGGAAAGAGATCGAGGAGATCGCCGCTCCCTACACCGATGATGCGGCCATTGTCGCCGGTGTGCTGCTTCTGCTCTATTTCCTGTTCCAGTGGTATCGCAAAAAGCAGCGTTCCCGAAATGGTTTTTCTCCAAGATAAGATTTCCCTCCTTTGGGTGTAACCGTTTCCGGTATATAATAAAATAGAAATGTTGTGACTTGTCCCTTAAAGGAGGGAAGAGAGTGAGTATCAGCGGAATTGAATGGATTCTGATCTTCGTCGTCGCTCTTATCTTGTTCGGCCCGAAAAAACTTCCCGAACTGGGACGGGCTGTCGGCAAATCCATACGTGAGTTTAAAAAAGCCACCAACGGGATTTTGAGCGAGGATGAGGAGAAAAAGCCGGAACCGGTGAAACTGGCACAAGATCATGAAAAGGCGGGAGAGACGAAGCAACAGTCGGAAAACGGGGCACATCTGAAATGACAAAAAACCAGGCGGTTCAGGGCCTGGTTTTTTGCTGCGCTTTTAAGCAAGCTCTTTTTGCGTCCTGCCAGTCCGAAGCAACCAGCGGTGCTGAAAATGTTCCGTCACGGCTAGCAGCCATCCTGTCACCAGAGCGCCAAACACATTGACATATGCGCCTGGGAGCAGTTGGCCGACAAAATAGACGATCAGCGAAGCGAAAATGAAATCGAGGACGTTATTTTCCCAAAGACGCCCGCGCCTGAGAAAGATGATTTCCATCAAGTGCCCCGTCAGAGCGAGCAAAACGCCGGTCACGATGGCCTGATAAATGTTAAAGAAGTACACTTCGCTCAGGACCCGGTCTGCGAAGATTACGACGAGCGGACAGATGATCAATTTAAGCAACAATCCGGCCATTCTTTCTCCTCCTCTACTTACATCATCTCAGACCGGGATTCTTTTTATGCAAGAAGAGGTTGGAGAAAGGTTAACAACAGCGGCGGATGGAGCCTCCCCCGTATTTTTCGTCGATGGCCCGCCGGTGAAATTCCGCTTCGGTCAGCGGGGTTTCATCCGGATGAGCTTTCCGGAAATGTTCCAGATAGCGTTCATAGTTGGGCACTCCCGCGATTTCATTCAGCACATAGGCGATTTTTCGGAAAGCCCGTTTCCATTTGGGGCAGGCCTGATCGCCATTCATGCGCATCATCCCCCGATCACCCCGGATTGACGGCCGATATAGGGAGATTCTTTTAATGGAAGCTTTTCACGCTTGACCAGGATTTTGTACCAGACGCGGATTGCATCAATGACGATCACGGCCACCAAAATCATGAAGATCGCAGTAAGAATGGCATCGATCTGATTATTCAGCACGATTCTTTGCATTTCTTCGACCGACTTGGCCGGGTTCAGCACCTGTCCGGAGGAAATTGCTTTTTGGTAGACATCGGCCGCTTTCAGAAAACTGATCGACGCTTTTTCATGGAAAAGCTTTTGCCAGCCGGCTGTCATGGTTACTGCCGTCAGCCAGGCAAGCGGGACGATGGTGATCCAGGAGTAAGCCGTTTTGCCCATTTTGATCAATATGGTTGAGCCGACGACCAGGGCGACGACCGCCAGCATCTGGTTGGCGATTCCAAACAGCGGCCATAACGTGTTAATCCCGCCAAGCGGGTCGACTACACCCTGATAGAGGAAATATCCCCAGGCGGCGACGATGAGCGCGCTGGACAGGACGTTGGCCGGGTACCAGTCGGTTTTGCCCAGTTTGGGGGCAAAGCGGCCTAGCAAGTCCTGCAGGATGAAACGCCCCACCCGCGTTCCGGCGTCGATGGTGGTCAGGATGAAGACGGCTTCAAAGAGAATGGCAAAATGATACCAAAAAGCCATCATTGTTTTGCCGCCGATGATGCTCGAGAATATGGTGGCCATTCCAATCGCCAGCGTCGGAGCGCCTCCTGTGCGGGACAGGATGGTTTTTTCCCCGATCGATTGCGCCAACTGCTGAAGATCTTGCGGCGTGACTTTAAAGATGTCGCCAAATTGGGAAATCGTATGGGCGGCGGTTGCCAGATCCGTGCCGATCACCGAAGCGGGACTGTTCAGCGCAAAGTAGGTTCCCGGCGTCAAGACACAGGCGGCGATCAAAGCCATGATCGCGACAAACGATTCGGTCAGCATGCCCCCGTAGCCGATCATCGGCGCATGCGATTCGCGCATGATCATTTTCGGCGTTGTTCCCGAAGAGACCAGCGCATGGAATCCGGAGATGGAACCACAGGCGATGGTGATAAACACAAACGGGAACAGATTGCCGGCGAAAACGGGACCGGTTCCGTCGATAAAACGGGTAAACGCAGGCATCTGCAAATCCGGCATCACCAGCAGAATTCCGAGCGCCAAAGCCCCGATCGTTCCAACCTTGAGAAACGTGCTGAGGTAATCGCGAGGAGCCAGCAGCAGCCACACGGGCAGAACCGAAGCGATAAAGCCGTAGATGATCATCATCCAGGCAATCGTCTTTCCGTCAAACGTGAACAGGGCTGCGAGCGAAGGATGCTGGGAAACATACTGGCCGCCGTATAAAGCGAGCAAGAGCAGAACAAAGCCGATCAGGGATACTTCCAGCACCTTGCCGGGGCGGATATACCGCATGTACAGTCCCATGAACAAAGCGATCGGGAGCGTCATGGCGATGGTAAACATTCCCCACGGGCTGTTTGCGAGCGCTTTCACGACGACCAATGCGAGGACGGCAATCAGGATGATCATAATGCCCAGGATGGCAAACATCGCAGTAAATCCGCCGACCGGACCGATTTCTTCGCGGGCCATGTCCCCAAGCGATTTGCCGTTGCGGCGCATTGACCCGAACAAGATGATAAAATCCTGTACGGCTCCTCCGAGGACAACCCCGACGATAATCCATAAGGTTCCCGGGAGATAGCCCATCTGGGCAGCCAGAATCGGCCCTACCAGCGGTCCGGCCCCGGCGATCGCCGCAAAATGGTGTCCAAATAAGATCCATTTGTTGGTCGGCACAAAATCTTTTCCGTCATTATGAATTTCTGCCGGAGTTTTTCGATTGTCATCCAATTCAAAAACTTTTCTGGCCATAAAACGGGAATAAAACCGATAAGCGACTGCATAAGTGCAAATGGCGGCGACGATGAGCCACATGGCGTTGACCGATTCGCCCCGGTGCAGGGCCAAAATGGCGAAACCTGCTGCGCCGAGGGCGGAGATCGCAGCCCAAACGAGGATCGAAATCCAACGATTTTTCACGTCCGAGCCCTCCTGATTTCATAAATTCGATAAAAATAATGGAATTATACTTATTATACTGAAAAGATTTCAACATTTCGACACAAAAATATATTCTAACTCTACCCATTTGCCATTTTGTCGCAAGGGTATGATGAGGAATCAGCCCGTTTTGTGCTATACTGTTGAAAGATTTGAATGGGAAGACTGGAAATAGGTTTCCAATGTACCGATTGAGCGAATTTCGGAGGTGAAACGATGACGATTTCAAAAGAACAAGTGCAAAAAGTGGCTGCCTTGGCCCGCTTGAAACTGACCGAACAGGAAGCGGACCAATATACAGTTCAGCTTAACAATATTTTGCAATTCGCCGAGAAATTGAATGAATTGGAGACGGAGCAGGTGGAACCGACGAGCCATGTGCTTCCGATGGCAAACGTTTTGCGTGAAGACGAAGTGGTGCCCTCGCTTCCGCGTGAGAAAGCCTTGGCCAACGCACCGGATCAGCAGGATGGCATGTTCCGCGTTCCGGCAGTATTTGAAGAGTAAGGGGGAGAACGATGTCGCTGTTAAGAGAATCGCTCAAAGAAATACATAAGCGGCTTGCCAGCCGGGAACTTTCCGCGCGGGATCTGGCAGAAGAGTCGCTCAGGCAGATTGAACAGAAAGATAAAGAGGTGGGCGCTTTTCTCCTCGTCGATCAGGAAGGGGCCATGGAGCGCGCCGCCAAGTTGGACGAGCAATTGGCCGCAGAGGATCAGCGGGGGATTTTGGCCGCGTTGCCGGCGGGCATAAAGGATAACTTGTGTACCGAAGGAGTGACGACCACCTGCGGGAGCAGACTGCTCGCCAATTATGTGCCGATTTACAATGCGACAGTGGTGGACAAGTTGAATGAGGCCGGCGCAATCGCCATGGGCAAGCTGAACATGGATGAGTTTGCAATGGGGTCTTCGACGGAGAATTCCGCTTTCAAGCTGACGCGTAACCCATGGGATCTGGAACGGGTTCCCGGCGGTTCGAGCGGGGGTTCTGCCGCAGCTGTCGCAGCAGGCGAAGTCTATTTTGCACTCGGTTCGGATACGGGTGGTTCGATTCGCCAGCCTGCGGCATTTTGCGGAGTGGTCGGGCTGAAGCCTACTTACGGACGCGTTTCCCGGTATGGTTTGGTCGCTTTCGCCTCATCGCTTGATCAAATCGGCCCGCTGACGAAAAATGTCGAGGATGCCGCCTATGTGCTGCAAGCGATTTCCGGCTTGGATGTGAAAGATTCCACTTCCGCCGATGTGGAGGTTCCTGATTATTTGAGTGCGTTGACCGGGGAGATCAAGGGTCTTTCCGTCGGGGTGCCAAAGGAAATGATGGGGGAAGGCGTGTCAGCCGGCGTCCGCGCACGTGTGGAAGAGGCAATTCAAAAGCTGGAACAGATGGGAGCCACCATCAAGGAGGTATCGCTGCCGCATTCCGAGTATGCTGTCGCCACCTACTATTTGCTCGCTCCGGCGGAAGCTTCTTCCAACCTGGCCCGCTATGACGGAGTGCGATACGGAGTACGCAAACCCGGCAAAAATCTGCTGGACATGTACCTGGAAACACGGAGCCAGGGTTTTGGCCCGGAAGTGAAGCGCCGGATCATGCTCGGGACTTATGCGCTCAGCTCCGGTTATTATGATGCTTACTATCTCAAAGCGCAAAAGGTCCGCACCTTGATCCGTCAGGATTTTGAACGCATCTTTGAAGAAGTGGATGTGATCGTCGGCCCCACCGCCCCGACAACCGCCTTCAAAATCGGGGAAAAGGTGGATGACCCGCTGACCATGTATATGAACGACATTTTGACGATTCCGGTCAACCTGGCGGGATTGCCGGCGATCAGCGTTCCCTGCGGTCTGGCGGACGGACTTCCGGTCGGATTGCAGGTGATCGGCAAAACGTTTGACGAGTCGACGATCCTGCGTGTGGCGCACGCTTATGAGCAAGCAACGGAACGCTTACCCGTTCCGCCGTTGGGAGGGATCGAGGCATGAGCAAATATGAAACAGTAATCGGACTGGAGGTTCACGTTGAGCTCTCCACCAAGACGAAAATCTTCTGCAACTGTTCCACCGAATTCGGTGCGCCGCCAAATACCCATACCTGCCCGGTTTGCCTGGGGCATCCGGGAGTTCTTCCCGTGCTCAATCGCGAGGCGGTCAACTTCGCGATCAAAGCGGCGATGGCCTTAAATTGCGAGATTGCCGAATACAGCAAGTTCGACCGGAAAAACTATTTTTATCCGGACTTGCCCAAAGCGTACCAAATCTCGCAATATGACCAGCCAATCGGAAAAAATGGCTGGATTGAGATCGAAGTGAACGGGGAGAAAAAGCGCATCGGCATCACCCGTCTGCACTTGGAAGAAGATGCCGGGAAGCTCAACCACATTGAAAACGGAGAAGGCTCCCTGGTCGACTTTAACCGCGTCGGAGTTCCGCTGATCGAAATCGTCTCCGAACCGGATCTGAGATCGCCGGCTGAAGCGCGGGCTTATCTGGAAAAATTGAAAACGATCATCCAATATACCGGCGTCTCCGATGTAAAAATGGAAGAAGGTTCGCTGCGCTGTGATGCCAATATCAGTTTGCGTCCGGTGGGGCAAACGGAGTTCGGCACCAAAACGGAAATGAAAAACCTCAACTCCTTCCGCAACGTGGAACGGGCTTTGGAATATGAACAAAAGCGCCAGGCGGAACTGTTGGATCGCGGTGAACAGGTGGTACAACAAACGCTGCGCTGGCTGGAAAACGAAAACCGCACCAAAACGATGAGAAGCAAAGAGGAAGCGCATGACTACCGCTACTTCCCGGAACCTGACCTGGTTCGCCTGCACATCGACGAAGCGTGGAAAGAAGAGATCCGCCGTTCGATTCCTGAACTGCCGGATGCCCGCAAAGCGCGCTATATGCGTGAGTTCGGGCTGTCGGATTATGATGCGGCCATCCTGACCGGATCCAAAGCGGTGGCCGATTATTTCGACATGACCGTAATGGAAAAAGCGGATCCGAAAACCGCTTCCAACTGGATCATTACCGAGTTGCTCGGATACCTTAACGCTGAGGGAAAAGAAATCGGCGAAATCAAAATGAAGCCGGTTCATCTGGCCGGGATGATCAAGTTGATCCAGAACGGAACCATCAGCAGCAAAATCGCGAAAAAAGTATTCAAGGAAATGCTGCAAACCGGGAAAGATCCGGAACAAATCGTGAAGGAAAAAGGGCTCACGCAAATCAGCGACGAAGGCCAGATCAAGGAGATCGTCGTGAAAGTGCTGTCCAATAACCCGCAGTCGATCGAAGACTTTAAAAACGGGAAAGACCGGGCGCTCGGTTTTCTCGTCGGCCAAGTGATGAAGGAGACGCGGGGCAAAGCGAATCCGCAGCTTGTCAACAAACTCATTCTGGAAGAAATCAAATAAAATTCTTGTTTCGGAGGGCTCGCCTCGGATGAAGGCGGGCTCCTTTTCGCAAAAAAACATTGATCTTTTCCCGGCATACCCAGGGATAACAGGAAAGCAAACACGGAGGGGAGCGGTTCCCCGTGGCTGATCATCGGGCGCGAAAACCCGAGTTGAAGCTTGTTTGCAGAAAAAGGAGGCTCATGATTGCAGATTTTTCATATCGTAATCGTCATTTTCTTTCTTTTATCGGGGATTTATCAACTGTATACAGGGGATATGCCGGTCTTGGCCATCCACTATTTTTTGATCGCCTTATATTTTTTCATCACCTATCAGGAATGGAGAGGGAACCCCTTTTCGCGACTGATCTATTGGCTGGCCATCTGCCTCTTGACGGCAGACGGACTCGCCAACCTGTTCATCTATTCGTACAGTCTGATCGGCGGGGTGATCAGTTTGATTTTTGCCTTCTTGGTATGGAAGTCCTCCCAGCGCCTTACGGGTTGAGAACAGGGCAATATCTTCTCACAGTTTAGCCAGGATGAGGTGATATCGTGGGAAAAAGAGGGATTCTGGTCATCGCTCACGGATCGAGTAAACCGGAATGGGTCCAACTGGTGGATGAAGCGGTAAGCCGGGTGGAAGTGGACCTGCCTGTGGCGACAGGTTTTCTGGAAATGGTGGAGGGACGGACGATATTGAACGGGATCCGGGCGCTCGAAACCGCGGGAGTCACCGAGATCATCGCTGTTCCGCTGTTTGTTTCTTCCGGCAGTACGCATATCGTAGAGATCGGATATTATTTGGGGCTGGTGTCCGAGCCGCAGATTGAAACAGAGGGAGAGAGATTGCCGATCAAGGCGCAAGTCCGGATGACGGACGCGATGGACGATCATCCCTTGATTGCGGAAATCTTGCTCGAACGTGCCCGTGAACTTTCTGAACAGCCGCAGCAGGAAGCGCTGTTATTGGTTGGGCACGGAAGTGAACTTCCCGGCTTTAAGGAGAAATGGGAAAACAGTATGAACAGCCTGGCCAGGCAACTTCAGGAAAAAATGGGCTTCCGGAAGACTGCATGCGCCACCCTGCATCCCGACAGCGTCCGGGAAAAAGCGGAAGCATTGCGTCGCACCTTTTCCCGCGTCATTGTGCTCCCGCTGTTCTTGAGCGAAGGTTATTTTACGAGAAAGGTGGTCCCCGGTCGGTTGCAGGGGCTTGATGTGCAATATTCCGGCAAAACCTATCTGCCGCATCCCCTGATTTCCCGCTGGATCGCATCCGTTGTCAAAGAGCAAAAGGCTGCTGCGGAAAATCCCACAATCCCTTCTGTTTAAGTGTTCGACAGCTTCCGGACGGCGAAGGCATTTTGGCCCAGGCTCATTGCGGATAAGACGAACATACAATAGTGAAGAATTGAACAGGAGGTGGATTGATTTGCAAAAGTATGTTTGCAGTCCTGAGCATCCCGATTACTACCTGCTGTGCCAGGCGTTTTATCATAACCGGGAAGCATACTGGGAATTAAAGCGCTTTTTGAGATCACAACGTTATGGACTGCCGCCGGATCCTCCTGCCCGCAACAATAATCCCGATCCGTCGCCAACCCCTGTGACGCCGGTACCGACCCCCGGTTTTTAAGCAGGAGATTGGAAGCGAAAAAACGTTCGAGGCTGCTGATCTGATCGGTCAACAGCCTCGAACGTTTAAAACAGGCATTTATTCTCATTGGGGGAGCCGGTTTAATCGATCGCATACTTGTTCGGGTGTAAGCCCGTCGCAGTTGATCACCGGGCAATTGTGGACGATGTCTTCCATGCCCATCATGTTCCGGTCCTTCCCGGAAATGAGAATCGCGGAGTATTGGCCTTGATTTTGATTGGCCGTGCTGTTGTTCAGATCTTCCACTTGGAATCCTTCCCGGCTTAAGTATTCGCGGATGGGGGTAAGACCTGACTCAATGGCAACGCGTTTCATGAACGACCCTCCTAAGTAAGAATCTACGAATGTAGTTTGATTCAAAACGTCTGGTTTATGCAGGGAAAGAGAAAGAATTGTAGCCCTTCCCGAAATTCCGGGTTATAATGATAAACGACGATAGGATGAAAGGGGTGGCGAAATTTGGACTGGGACCTTTCCGCATTTGAATGTGTTCTGCTGTTGCTGACCGCTTGTGCTTTTTTATGGTCGGTCCGGTTTCAGTTTCATTTTTCGCACACCCGGGTTCAGCCGACTTGCGCCAGCAAAGCAATACTTCCCCGTGAACGGCAATGTTTGCCTTCGCGTGAAAGCTGGCTTCTCGTCACTCGCATGAAGATGGGAAATGCCGATGGGGAAGGACGGATGGATTCCACCTTGTTTTCATAAAAAAACGAGGAGGAATCCGGATGACGAATTGGACAATCATTCAAAAGTTGGCGCATTTGCTTCAGCCCGCGTTTGACCAGCTGTATCAGTGGCTGGGCGACTGGGGGTTGGCGCTGATCTTCTTTACTCTGCTCGTACGCGTTTGCCTGATTCCCGTTTCGCTCAGAACCGCCCGCTTGATGGCCAGTCAGTTTGTTTTTTCCCGGAAAGCGGCTGAATTGCAAAAAACATGGACCGGCTCGAAGGAAGAACTGAGCGGGGAGATCGCAAACCTGATGCAAAAACATAAATTCAATCCTTTCTCCATGCTGTTAAATGCCCTGTTGCAGTCACCGATTCTCGTGGCGGTTTTTGCCGTATTTTCTCATCTTGGAGCACAGGCGTCCTCCGTGCTGGTGCCATGGGTGGACAGTATTGGTTTACGGGACCCGTGGCATTTGCTGCCGCTGATCATCGCACTGCTGACCGGTTTGGCGAGTCGGGTCTCCCTCATTCCAAGGGAGTATACCCCAAATGTGAATGGTCAGGCGAAAATGAACTTTTTCCTGATGGCCGGGATCGCTCTTTTTATTCTTTGGTCAGCCCCGGTCGCAACCGCCCTTTATTACGGAACGTCCAGCTTGTGGGGTGTACTGGAACGAAAGGCTCTCTCCCGGTATACGCGAAAACTGATTGAAGCGCAGACAGAGGTGTCCACAGGGTAAGCTGAGGAGCATGGAAACTTGATTCATACAGGGGAACCGTTTGGCTTGAAAGAGCGAAATCGGTTCCTTTTTGTCTCTGATTGTGGAGGCAACATTCTCCTTTCCATGTTTTTTATTACGATGAAAATTTTAGTGGATAACAGGAGTAAGGAGAATGAGGAATGGGAAAATAGGTATAGAAATTCAGCGTGAATGAGGAGGGAAAATCGATGGCAAACAGCGATATTGGCGTAATCGGTCTGGCCGTCATGGGAAGAAATCTGGCACTCAACATGGAAAGCAAAGGTTTTACGGTGTCTCTGTTTAACCGCTCGCCGGAGCGAACCAAAGCACTTATCCATGAAAATCCGGGGAAAAAACTGGTTGGAACCTATACAATGCAGGAATTTATTGATTCCCTGAAAAAACCGCGAAAAATTATGCTCATGGTCAAAGCGGGGAAACCGACGGATGAAATGATCACGCAACTGAAGAAATATGTTGAACCGGGCGATATCATTATCGACGGTGGAAATGCCTATTATGAGGACACAATTCGGCGCAACCGCGATCTGGCCAGTTTGGGAGTTCATTTTGTCGGCACCGGCGTTTCCGGCGGAGAAGAGGGGGCGCTGAAAGGCCCGGCGATCATGCCCGGGGGGCAAAAAGAAGCGTACGAACAGGTTGAACCGATTTTGACGGCCATTTCCGCCAAAGTGAACGGCGAACCGTGCTGCACCTATATCGGTCCGAATGGAGCCGGCCATTATGTGAAAATGGTACATAATGGAATCGAGTACGGGGATATGCAGCTCATCAGCGAAGCCTACTTCCTGATGAAAAATCTGTTGAAAATGGAAGCGCAGGAGATGGCCGAGGTTTTTGCAGAGTGGAATCAAGGGGAGTTGGACAGCTATCTGATCCAAATCACGGCCGATATTCTTGCCAAAGTGGATAAAGAAACAGGCAAACCTTTGGTCGACCTGATCCTTGATACGGCAGGGCAAAAAGGGACCGGAAAGTGGACGAGCCAAAGTTCGCTGGATCTCGGTGTGCCGCTGACGATTATCACGGAGTCGGTCTATGCCCGCTTCCTGTCCGCGATGAAAGAAGAAAGAATTCGGGCGAGCCGGGAACTGAAGGGACCCAACCTGCCCTGTACGGTTGTGGAGGATCGCGCTGCGTTTATCGAGTCGATTCGCAAAGCGCTCTATGCCAGCAAAATCTGTTCCTATGCTCAGGGATTCGCACAAATGAAGACGGCATCGGATGAATTTGGCTGGAATCTGAACCTGGGGGCCATCGCCAAAATCTTCCGCGGCGGATGCATCATCCGGGCCCGCTTCCTGCAAGAGATTACCAAAGCCTACGAAAGCGATCCGGCCCTTCCCAACCTGCTGCTGAGTCCGTATTTCAAAGAGATTGTCGAATCCTATCAAGATGCATGGCGCGATGTCGTGGCCACCGCTGTGTTAAACGGGATTCCCGTTCCGGCGTTTGCCAGCAGCCTGAGCTATTACGACAGCTACCGTTCGGCTTCGCTTCCGGCCAACCTGCTGCAAGCTCAGCGCGATTATTTCGGTGCCCACACTTACCGCCGGATCGACCGGGAAGGGGTATTTCACACAAATTGGCTGCAAGAAGATTAAGATGAAGATTACCGAACAAGACGGGCCGAAGCTGTTGTTCAAGGCGGGCAACAGCTTCGGCCCTTTTATGTTGTTGTGAAAGAATGCAACTTTGGTGTTCCATCTTTTCCAACCATGCCGACTTGTTTTTGGCATGGTTTTTTATTGAAAGTGCATTTTATAAAATAAACCTTGCATCGTTTAATATAAACGAATATTATATAACATGGCTATGGCTAATATTCGTATTTGGAGGAACAATCGCCGATGTTTAAGATACAACAATATGGATCAACTGTTCGGAGAGAGATTGTCGCCGGGATTACGACCTTTGTGACCATGTCCTATATCATGGTTGTCAATCCGATTATTCTGTCCGATGCCGGTGTCCCCTTTGAAATGAGTTTTATGGCCACGATCATTGCCACGGTTGTGGGCACGTTGATCATGGGCTTATTTGCAAATTATCCGATCGCAATCGCGCCGGCCATGGGGCTCAATGCCTACTTTGCCTATTCCGTGGTCAAGGCGCACGCCGGGCTCGGTTATCAGGCCGGGTTTGCTGCCGTGTTTGTGGCAGGCCTTTTGTTTGTCCTCTTATCCCTGACAACGGTGCGCACCAAACTGATTGAGGTGATACCCGGCAATCTGAAAAGTGCGATTACCACCGGAATCGGGTTGTTTATCGCTTTTATCGGTTTGCGCATGTCCGGTCTGATTCAGGCACACCCGACCAATTTGGTTCAGTTGGGAAATGTGCATTCACCCTCGGCCATCCTTACTCTGATCGGTTTGGCTGTCACGCTGATCTGTCTGGCGCTGAACATTAACGGGGCTTTGTTTATCGGGATGATCGTGACGGGAATTTGCGCTTATTTTATGGGTTTGCTCTCTTTTAAAAAAGGATTTGTCTCCATGCCGCATCTGCCCGATCATCTGGCCATCAGCCCGGTACACGCCTTCCAGGATGTCATTCATTTCGGGCTGTATGCCGTGGTATTTTCCTTCTTGCTGGTTACGTTGTTCGATACGACCGGGACGGTTCTGGGGGTGGCCAGGCAGGCCAATCTGATGGAGGGAGACAAACTGCCGCGCGGGGAGCGTACGTTGCTGGCGGATTCGCTGGCTACCCTGGTCGGTTCACTGTTTGGTACAAGCCCCACCTCCGCCTATATTGAATCCGCTTCGGGTGTCGCTTCCGGCGGCCGAACCGGTTTGACGGCAGTGGTCATCGCGATCCTGTTTGCGATCTCGTCCTTTTTCAGCCCGTTGATCGGCGCAGTTTCCGGCATTTCGGCCATTACTTCCCCGGCTTTGATCATCGTGGGTTCGCTGATGGTCAGCCATGTGAGCCAGATCAACTGGAAAGAAATCGACGAAGCGTTTCCCGCTTTTCTCGTTATTTTGAGCATGCCGCTCACATCGAGCATCGCAACGGGAATTGCCCTTGGCTTCATCTCCTATCCTTTGATGAAAATTTTTAAAGGGAAGTGGAAAACGGTTCATCCGCTGGTGTATATCTTTGCAGTCCTGTTTATCCTGCAACTGGTTTACCTTCCTCACTGATCTCTTCCTGTGGAAAAGGCTTGGATCCCAGCTTCAAACGGATCCAGGCCTTTTTTCCGTAAAGGTTTGCCTCCCTGCCTTCTGATCCATCCCCGGGTTGTGCCTGTCGGTTATGATCGGTTTATCGCGTTATTGGGAAAGATAATAAAGGAAAATGAAGAAAAATCGACACAGGTTTGATCAGAATCACTTTGAAGTGAGCGGGGACGATGAGTAAACTTAACACTGGGAACGTTGATAAAAGTCGATGGAAGGCAGATTGTTGGAAGGATTTTAAAGCCGAGAAAAGGGGTGGGCAGAAATGAAGCGTGCTCGCCTGATTTACAATCCGACCGCCGGTCGCGAACTGGTGGAGAAAAAATTGCCCCTTTTATTGAAAAGGTTGGAAAAAGCGGGATATGAAACTTCTTGTTATGCGACGAGTAAACCGTGGAGTGCCGCGGAAGAAGCTGCATTGGCGGCTGAGCGCGGTTTTGATATAGTGATTGCCGCCGGCGGGGATGGAACGATTCACGAAGTGGTCAACGGATTGGCCCGGGTTCCCGACCCGCCCAAGCTGGGCATTCTGCCGGGGGGAACGACCAACGATTTGGCTCGGGCCTTGAAACTTCCGCGCGATCTGTGCGATGCTTGTGATGTGGTGGCCAGCGGGAAAACGATGATGGTGGATGTGGGCAAATTTGGCGGGCGCTATTTTATCAATGTAGCAGCAGCCGGGCGGATCACCGAGGTGACGTATGAAGCACCGAGCCGGCTGAAAACGGTGATCGGCCCGCTGGCCTATTATGCGAAAGCGATTGAAAAGTTGGGCACGATCAGCAAACCGTTTCCGATCAAGCTGAAAACGCCGCAAGGAGAGTGGGAAGAGGAGATTCTCTTGTTTATCGTGGCGAACAGCGTTTCGGTCGGCGGCTTTGGGCGGCTTGCTCCCGCTGCCGATCTGAGCGACGGCATGCTGGATGTCCTGATCGTGCCCAAAACCAACATCTCCGATTTGCTGCAATTGGCCGCCCTCGCATTTAAGGGGGAGCACGTTCGCGATTCCCGGATCGTCTATTTTCAAACAAACGAGCTTGAGATTGACACACCCGAACCGTTGAAGCTGAATCTGGACGGAGAGTGGGGCGGCGAGTTCAACGGACGGGTGGAGACAGTGCCGAACCATTTGGAAATTTTTTGTCCTTAAGGGCGTTCATCTCATTTGGTGAACGCTTTTTCTGTGAGGCGCCGGCCGGGGCGCAGGTGTCCCCCCTTCCGATATTGATTAAGCTCACGGGAATTCTGTTTGACAAGAGATGATGAAGGAGTTGGAGATGATTTGCAAAAGCTACCTGTTACCAAAGGGCAAGTGATTGAGCTTATGATCACCGGGCATGCGCATGACGGGGCGGGAGTGGGGAAAGTGGAAGGGTTTACCGTCTTTGTTCCGTTGGCTGTGCAGGGGGAAACAGTGCGCGCAAGAATTACGCAGGTGAAGAAAACGTATGCCAAGGCGGTCTTGGAAGAGATCGTCTCAGCCCATCCCGACCGAACTCGGCCGCTTTGCCCCATCTATGAACAGTGCGGCGGCTGCCAGTTGCAGCATCTGTCCTATGAGGCGCAGTTAAAACAAAAGCGGCAACAGGTGATGGACCATTTTATGCGGATTGGGGGAATGACGGATGTTGTCATTCATCCCGTGCTGGGGATGGATGAGCCTTGGCGTTACCGAAACAAAGCGCAAGTTCCCTTTGGCTGGATCAACGGGCGGGCTGTCGCCGGGTTTTATGCTTCCGGCTCCCATGAAATCGTCGACATGGAATCATGCCTGATTCAGCACTCCGCCAACGATCAGGCTGTGGCCAAGGTGAAAGAGCTCGCACGGAAGCTGAAAATTCCCATTTATGATGAGGTCAAGCATCGTGGTGTGTTGCGCCATGTGATGGTGCGGACGGGGTATCACACCGGGGAAATGATGGTCGTCCTCGTCACCAATGGCGAGCACCTTCCACACAAAAAGGAGTTGGTGAGGGAACTGGTTGACTCCCTTCCGCAGCTCAAATCGGTCATGCAAAATATCAACACAAAGCGGACCAATGTGGTGCTGGGAGAAAAGTCGCGCGTCTTGTGGGGAGAAAACGTGATCCATGACAAAATCGGCGATGTGGTCTTCGCCATTTCACCGCACTCTTTTTTCCAGGTAAATCCTGTACAGACTAAGGTTTTATATGATCAAGTTGTTCGTTATGCCCAACTTTCCGGCGAGGAGACAGTCATTGACGCTTATTGCGGCATCGGAACGATTGCCCTCTATCTGGCCAAAAAGGCTCGCCGCGTTTACGGAGTGGAAATCGTGCCGCAAGCGATTCAGGATGCCAAAGAAAATGCCGGGCTGAACCATATGAACCATGTCCATTTTGAGGTGGGCCGTGCGGAAGAGGTAATGCCCCGCTGGCTGCGGGAAGGGATTCGCCCGGATGTCATCGTCGTCGATCCCCCGCGCAAGGGATGCGGCCCCGCAACATTGGATGCCGCAGTCGGCATGGACCCCGAGCGCCTTGTCTATGTCTCCTGCAACTCGGCCACACTGGCACGGGACGCCAAATACTTAAAGGAAAGAGGATATCAGGTTACCGAGGTGCAGCCGGTCGATATGTTTCCCCATACCGGCCATGTGGAATGTGTCGCTTGTTTTGTGAAAAAGGAAGAGAACTGAAAAACCGTCAGAATGAACATACATGCCGCAACGGCTTCTTTGGCAGAATACAGGAGACAAGATCGCGGGGAAGCAATACACTTTCATGAAAAAAACTTGTATTTATCTACTAAGTTACTTTTTTAAAGTATAATAGAAGCAACCGCAGCAACCTGCGGGAGAAGGTGATGAAGCAGGGGGTTATCAAGGTGGAAGCGAAGGTTTATGATGCAATCGAAGTGATTAAAGCACGGGGAAGCGTACGCAAATTTACGCCCGGGGTGGAAATTCCGGCCGAGGAGCTGGATGAAATCTTGACCCTGGCGGCTAAAGCGCCTTCAGCCTGGAATTTGCAACACTGGCGTTATCTGGTGATTACGAAACCGGAGGTGAAAGAGCGCATCCTGCCGATCGCTTTCAATCAGGATCAGGTGGTGAACTCTTCCGCCACCGTGGTGATTCTGGGTGACCTGGAAGCGAATCGCTCTGTTCACGACGTATATGGAACGGCCTACAAACAAGGGCAGCTTCCCAAGGAAGTATATGAGACGATGGTCAGACAGGTGAACGCCGCTTATGAAAATAATCCGCAAGTGGCCCGGGATTCGGCGATCTTAAACGCTTCCCTTTCCGCGATGCAGTTGATGCTGGCGGCAAAAGCGAAAGGATACGACACCTGCCCAATGGGTGGATTTGACCGCGAAGCGTTGATCAAGGAGTTGAACATTCCTTCGCGTTACCTTCCGGTCATGCTGATTTCGATCGGTAAAGCAGCGGAACCGGCACGGCCGACAACCCGCTTTTCCCTTGATCAATTGGTGATTCGCGAAAGCTTTTAAGCAAGAGGCTGCCCGTCTGAGGGCGGCTTTTTGCCGTTTTATCGCCGCAAAAGATTCTTTTTTTCAGGTTTTTTTGGAGTTTGGGGGTGGGAAAAGTCGGGAACTGAGTAGTGAATCACATTTGAGAAAACCGGTGAAAGGGGGGATTTTGGTCATGTTGGTTTGTCTTGATCCCGGACACGGAGGGGAGGATGTTGGCGCGATCGGCTTTTCCCTGCTGGAAAAGAACGTCTGTCTGGATATCGCTTATCGTCTGCGGCGGAAACTGCTTGCCTATGAGGGGATCAAAGTAACCATGACCCGCTCCATCGACATCAATGTCAGTGCGGAAGAGCGGAGCCGGTGGGCCAATGAACAGGATGCGGATTTATTTTTGAGTATTCATACCAATGCATCCCCTGATTCTTCCTTGTCGGGATTTGCTTCTTATGTCAGTGTGATCGCCGGTTATGAAACGCGGCGGATTCAGTGCTGGCTTCACAATCAGATCGCCTGTTTTTTGCGCCGGTACGGGGTTGTCGATCTGGGCAAAAAGAATGATACGGAGATTTTCGGCGGACAGCTTCCGGTGTTGAGAAAGACAAAAATGCCGGCCATTTCCATTGCCTCGCTGTTTATCACGCACTCAAAAGAAAATCATCTCCTGGCCGATTCGGCATTTTTGGATCACTATGCCCAATGTATGGCTGAAGGAATTGCCAGGATTTA
Organism: Thermoactinomyces sp. CICC 10521; assembly: GCF_016055135.1. Lineage (NCBI taxonomy): Bacteria > Bacillati > Bacillota > Bacilli > Caryophanales > Thermoactinomycetaceae > Thermoactinomyces > Thermoactinomyces sp. CICC 10521. The sequence continues at coordinate 76,977 of NZ_JAECVZ010000004.1, forward strand.
CAAATGCAAACCCAGAGAAAACGTGAATTCTTTTTGTGAATAAAAGGATATTTGATCCTCGGCGATCGTTCCCGCGCATGACCGGAGAACGGTCGCCCGGAGCGTTTGTCCATAAACCATTTCAACACAAAAAGGCCGGCCCAACAGCCGACCCATGTGTGATGGCGGGTTATTCTTCCCAGACTTTAACTTCCTTCATCACAGTGCCCTGCTTCATATTCAGCACGTGTTCCATCCCTTCCGTCACCCGGCCGAACACGGTATGAACACCGTCGAGATGCGGTTGCGCTTCATGGACAATAAAAAACTGGCATGAACCGGTATCTTTCCCGCGGTGTGCCATCGACAGAGCGCCCGGCACGTGTTTGTGCGGGTTACCATTCGTTTCGCAGGGAATGGTGTAGCCTGCATCGCCCGTGCCAATCCCGTGAGGGCATCCGCCCTGGCTCACAAATCCGGGAATGACGCGATGAAAGATCAGGCCGTTATAAAAACCGGAATTGGCCAGCTTTTGAAAATTTTTAACCGTAATCGGCGCGGCTTCCGGGAAAAATTCGAGATGAATTTTTTCTCCATTTTCCAGTTCAATCGTACCTTTAATCGCCACGGATCAATATCTCCTCTCTCGATTCGTTCCTTCTCATTCTAGCTTACCTCGCTGGGCGTTTCAATCAGTTCCCTGCATGATGCCGGTGCTTAAAAAGATAAGAACAATGTTAGTCCAAGATTTCAAAATCCTTAATGACTGAGGAGGGATGAAATGAACAAGGTTCTGATGTTTTTTGTTATTTTTGGGCTTTTTCTCACAGGCTGCAGCGATCATTTGGAAGGCAATAAAGCCCCGTCTCCGGTTATTAAAATCAATGATCAGCCTGTAAAATACAGAGAACAAACGATCTGTTGGGACACACCATGCAATGACATTGATTTGAATAAAATAAAGGTTACACAACAAACCACGGCAAAACCGGGCGACCCATTAACAATTGTATTTGATCAATCTCCCCAACCAAGTACCATTAACCTGATAAGTAGAAAAGATCGAAAAGTAACTAAACTAAAACCTGAAGATACCTTTCGTTTACCTCGGGAGCATGGAGATTACATTTATGATTTATTCGTCTTTTGGAATGACAGTAACGGAAGAACTGATGGGCAGGCCGTGTACAGTTTTTTAATTAAGATTCATTAGGAGCCTGGCCCGGGGAAAACGCGGATTTAAAACCCTGCGGCAAATGGCGATGGCGGGATGATCATGAAACTGTGGCAATTGAAAAGTTCATTGGATGGTTTTGAAACATTAGGGTATCGAGATTTTGATCGCTATTCTAAATTGGATGAGCTGCTGATTCAAATCGCGCCTCTTGCAGATCAATGGGGTTTTGTGGAGGTATGTACGATCGATGAAGGCGAGGATAGTGACTGTCCTCATTTTTGGGATTGTCCTATTCCTGTTTTTAGTGAAAAAGCAGTCCGTGTTTTAGTGATTTTTTAAAAGGCAGGGCAGAGGTATTGCCACTTCATCATGTGGAAAAGAGATTTTATGGGATACATGTCATTAATGCAATTAATGCGATTGATTACGATCGTGCAGTTATTAAACAGTTGGAAACAGGACTTCGGGTTGGTTTGCAAAAACATGCATTTGTTCAAGAAAAAATTGCAAGTGAACATATTTTCCGGATATATTTGGATGACCGGGTGCAGTGGAAGGTGTTTGTATCTGATGAGTTTAAAGAAGCCGTCGAGTCTGGCGGATTGGTTGGATTTCATTTTATCGAGGTTTGGGATCTGGAAAATACGGAAGCTTGATTTTTTCAATCAATCCCCCGTGCTTGGGGGGTTTTTCTTTATATAAAGGCGGTACATGTTTCAGCCGTTTTTAGCCAAACTACTCACACTGCGGAATTTGTTAACACCTATGTGTTTGCCGTGAACTTACAAGGGAGAGTTGAAAATGGCCTATATCGTTGATTTTAAAAATGTATCTGCCGTTGGTTTGGAATCTTCACCTGTGGCAGAAGCGCTTGCCGGTTTACGGGCGAATGAAGCGCGTTACTTTATGAATAAATACAAGCATGCATTTACGGTTGTACCGGCTTTCGAAAGCCAAGAAACCCTTGATTACGTGAATCGGATTTTGAAAGAAGAACGTGGCATTGAGTTGCAGGCCAAACCTTTGGAAACGTCGCGTTTTCAAGTGGAAAATATCAAAATGGCTTACGTCTTTTATGAGAACGGCCTTGTGGTCAACGTCATGTATTCGATTGATGAACCGAAGAAGCGGGCCGTTGGTTTTAAGCTTTCTGAGGGGATGGAAGTACCGGCGGAATTGGAAGGGAAGTTTAAATTTGCCAGGCAGAAGTCTAAACTGGCCGGAACCATTCGGGGCTCCTTTTTTGTCATAAAAGGAGAATATTGAAGTAAGGAATATGGAATCGTCAGGTTCCGTAAACACCCCTGAATCCAAACACCGAAAACGGCTCCCTTGAGGGGTACAGCTTGTCGGTAAAGTTTGTTTTGTCCGACAAGGTGTAAAGGTACATGTTTATACCATTTCAATTAAAAAAGAATATTTTATAGAGAAAATGAGAAGAGGAGGAGTATGAATGGCGATACTCCAAAGGGGAGCGTGTGTAGGGGTTTATTTTAAGGGACCGACCGGTGTTCATAACGGGAAATTTATAGGACCTGTGACGAGTTATGTACCGTCGAAAGGGATTATCCGGGTATCAAAGAAAAGATACGATACGCTTCATGATGTAAACAAATACAAAGGGGTTTTAATAAGTCACTGGACGATCAGAAATCATAAAAGCAAAGCCTTTACCGGAAATGTAATTGGCCCCCGAGGAAGGGAATTCCTGTCTCCTTGATGAAAGCCGTCCCGATGAGAAGAGGACCGAAAGTGTGACGGCATGACCGGATTCTGGGTGTCTTCAAGACATCTGTTCCAAACAATCATAAGGTAATCACAGTAAGAGAGGTCGGCGGTAAAACAAGAACTGTCACTATTACCTATGTATAATAAAAAGCATAGATCAGCAAGGAGAGTTTGATTTTTATTATTTTTCAAATTTCCCTGAATCGCTGAGGAGGAAAGGGCATCTGAAGATAAAGGAACATCAATGAGTAAAAGCAGTTATTCGTAAACAAAATTACGACTTACAAATGTTGCGCAAGGTGATCCCTGAGGCTGTTGACAAAAGAAGGTCAACAGCCTTTGTCTGTGAAATCGGGTATCTGTCTGGCATTCGTTCTGAAAGACCTTGCCGGCTTTAAGCCTGGGATGCCGACCAGGAAAAGGCGTGTCGCCGGTATTTCGGAAACAAGTAAATGTCAATGTGATTCTTTCGTGTCTTCGTCGCTTTTGTATTCTAAAATATCTCCGGGCTGACAGTCCAAAGCCTTACAAATTGCCTCCAAAGTTGAAAATCGAATCGCTTTTGCCTTTCCATTTTTCAAGATCGAAAGATTGGCCATCGTTATCCCGACCCTCTTTGAAAGTTCCGTGACGCTCATTTTCCTTTTAGCCAGCATCACATCAATATTGATTATTATTGCCACGTTGTTATTCACCTCAGATCGTTAAATCATTTTCTGATTTTATATTAATAGCATCTTGTAAAAGTTTTTGAAGAACAGTAGTAAAAACAGCGACCACCATAGAGGCGAATATAATAACCAAGTCGATTGGCATAAAACTTGGAGGGTCAATTTTTTTTGACATCAGATAGTAGAGTGGCATTCCCAGCAGGTATAGGGTACTGATAGTGATGGCACAGAATTTTATATTCTTTAAAGCTTTTACCGACAATTCCGAGAACGCTTGCTTCTTATCTATATAGCTTAAAAGGTTAAAGGATTGATACAGAGCAATGTAAAAAGGGATCGCTGCCGCGTACATATCAATTAAAATGAGAGGTTTCAAATAAGAGAGATCCGGATACAATTCTGCAGCAAAATTCCCGATCTTGGGAACCAAAAAAATGCACAGTGCAAGAACCATGATTCCGATAAAAATAAGAGTCAGTTTTAAAAAAAGTGTTTCCTTCATATCGAAAGCCCCCCGCTTACATATTGTCGGTTTGATTATAAAACATATCTTATCGTTTTGGAATATATTTTTATTGAATTTCAATACAAGCAGGGGGATGGCATCATACATTCACCCAGAGGAAAAAATGAAAACCCCAATAAGACGGGGTTTTATGGTCATCCTTGCTTATTGTTTAATTCCTCAGCCAAACGTGCGCCTTCTTCCTTGATCACGCGTTCAATTTCATCGATCATCTTCATTCCGTCAGGCTGGCGTTGCAGTTTTTTCATGTCCGGTTCCAGAAACTGCACTTTGGACCCGTTCAGGGTTTGAATGTAGCGGGCCACGCTGGCCAAAAGTTCTTCTCCGTCTTGCACGACGGCATAGCGGATCACGTAAAACGGGTGCTGATGTTCTTCGAGGCCGCGGGTTTCCACATGGTAAGCCACTTTTTTCACCTCCGGTCACTTCTTCCTGTCTCTGCTAATTGTATCAAATTTTTTGCAAAAAAATGCAGGCTTTTCCCCGTGTGGGCGGAGTATATGGTAAGGGATGGCGATTTTTCCGGGCAGGCAACAGAAAAAGGAGGGCTTCGTATGAAAAGAAAACGTTGGCCATGGATCATGGTGATCGCGTTGTTGCTCACTGCTTGCGCCAAACCGCACGCCCCGTCCGAGCCGAAAGGAGAGCAGCCTCCGCCGGCAGCGTTGAGCCCGTTAACCGGTACGCCGATCAGCGAGGGAAAGCGTCCGCTTTTGATGGTGATGATCAATAACCATCGCCAGGCGCGGCCGCAGTCGGGGCTCCAGCGGGCGGATGTGGTGGTGGAGATTCTGGCGGAAGGGGAGATTACGCGGTTTGCCGCGTTTTATTTCAATGATCTGAACGGAACGGTAGGGCCGGTGCGCAGTGTTCGCCCTTATTATCTCGATTTGGCTGAAGGGGCGCATGCGGTGGTCGTCCATGCAGGAGGGTCGACCGGTGCCCTGAAGCAGATCAGGGAAGGGGATATTCCGCATCTGGACGGGATTCATCAGGATGCGCGTTATTTTACGCGGGTATCATTTCGCAAGCCGCCGCACAATCTGTACTCCCGGCTGGAGGAGTTGGAACAGGCCGCCGAAAAAAAGGGAGAAGTGCCGTCCATCCGGGGAGGTTACCATTTCGCAGCTGCTCCGGCCACAGAAAACGGGCAGGCGGCCTCCGAAATCCATCTCGTTTACCATCCGCTTTATGCCGCGGGTTATCAATATGATCGTGCCACAAACGCTTATATCCGGTATACTGAAGGTGAGAAGCAAACCGACCGTGACACGGGGCAGCCTCTGTCGATGCAAAACGTGTTGGTGATCTTCGCCCGGCATCGGGTGCTTGATGCGGCCGGCCACCGGGAGGTCGATGTGACGGGAAAGGGAAAAGGTTACCTGTTCCAGCGAGGGAAAGGGATTCCGATCGAATGGAGATTCCGCGACGGCTGGATTGTTCCCTTCAAGGACGGAAAAGAAGTCGGCTTGCTCCCGGGGAAAACATGGGTCAATATTTTGCCGGAGACCGGGAAAGTCTCTTTTCGATAAACGGGATTTTTTGATATACTTGTCGAAGGTGATACGTTAAAGGATGAAAGGATTTTCCTTCCGCCAAGAGGAGGATGGACGCATGCAACTGAATAAGCTGAATAAGAAAGAAGTCGACCAACTTTTTCATGCGATTCTGAAACTGGAGACGATAGAGGATTGCTATCGTTTTTTTGATGATCTCTGCACGGTCGGCGAGATCAAGTCGCTGGCCCAGCGTTTGGAAGTGGCCCGCATGCTTCAGGAAGGATATACGTACAATCAGATTGAAACGGAAACCGGGGCCAGCACGGCGACGATTTCCCGGGTTAAGCGGTGTCTTCATTACGGAACGGATGGTTACAAACTGGCGCTGGACCGGCTGTATGGAACGCCCGGTACGCCGGATCCGGCGGGTGAGTGAGAAAGAATCAAAAAAGGTCGCTGACCGAGTAGGAGGTTGGCGCTCTTTTTTTGTATAATAGGATTTGTAGTTTTGGGCGGAGGGAACGTGACAATATGATCAAGCAAATGGCAGCTGGCTGGCGGCATGTGTTTAAGCTGGACCCGAACCGTGCTTTGTCCGATCTGGCCCTGAAGATGATTTGTCTTTCGGAGACGGATGCCATTGTCGTGGGAGGGACGGATGGCATCACCTTTGCCAATACATCCGCTCTGCTCGAACGGATTCGCCGGTATTCGGTCCCGTGCGTGCAGGAAGTATCCGATTTGTCCTCCGTCGTTCCGGGATTTGACGGATATTTGATTCCGACCGTACTCAACACCGAAGAGATGAAATGGGCGCACGGCATGCATTTTGAGGCGATCAGGCAGTATGGCGATTTGATTCCGTGGGAAAGATGCCTGCTGCTCGGCTACGTGATTCTTAATCCGGATGCCAAGGTCAGCCGTTTGACAAAGGCGGATGCCCTGCTGCAAGAGGCTGATGTCACTGCGTATGCCCGTTTGATCGAACACCTGTTTGAGTGGCCGGTTATGTATATCGAATACAGCGGACGGTTTGGCGATCCGCAGATGGTGCTGGCGGCGCGCAAACAGTTGAAACGGGCACAGTTGTTTTACGGCGGCGGGATCAGCAACCGGGAACAGGCTGAAAAAATGGCTGAGCTTGCTGATACGGTAGTGGTGGGCAACCTGGTATATCGCAATGTGGAAATGGCGGTGCGAACAGTGAAATGGGTGCAGGAAACGAAGAAGCGTTTGACCGAACCGGAGCAGGGGCCGGCGACGGACAAGGCGGATGCCGTGCCCCTCGAACCAAAAGATTTGAAAAATGATGTGAAAGGGTGAAAAGATGCTGGATCAGCGCTCGACGGAGAACTTGCTGGCGGGGTTGAACCCGATGCAGAGAAAAGCGGTGGAGACGACGGAAGGTCCCGTCCAGATCATCGCCGGTGCGGGCAGCGGAAAGACCCGTGTATTGACGCATCGGGTTGCGTATCTGCTGGCGGAGAAACGCATTCATCCCTGGAATATTCTCGCCATAACATTTACCAATAAAGCAGCCCGGGAAATGAAGGAACGGATCACTTCACTGGTGGGGTCGGCGGCTGAGGAGATCTGGATTTCCACCTTCCACTCGATGTGCGTGCGCATTTTGCGGAGGGATATTGACCGCCTCGGATATTCACGCAACTTTACCATCCTCGATACCTCAGACCAGCTGACGGTGATCAAGCAGGTGCTGAAGGAGGAAAACCTCGATCCGAAAAAGTTTGAACCCCGTTCGCTTCTCAACAAGATCAGCCAGGCGAAAAACGTACTGCTCGGACCTGAGCGCATGAAGATGCAGGCTCGGACATTGCTGGAAGAAGTGGCGGCCGATGTGTACGCGAAGTATCAGCAGAAGCTGAGAACCAATGAATCGCTCGATTTTGATGACCTGCTGATGGAAACCGTTCGTTTGTTTGATCTCAATCCGGAAGTGAAAGACTATTATCAGCGCAAATTTCAGTACATTCATGTCGATGAATACCAGGATACCAACCATGCTCAGTATGTACTGGTCAGACTTTTGGCAGGACATCATAAAAATATCTGCGTCGTCGGGGATTCGGACCAATCGATTTACCGCTTTCGCGGCGCCGATATTTCCAATATCCTCAACTTTGAACGGGATTATCCGGAAGCGACCGTCATCAAGTTGGAGCAGAATTACCGCTCCACGAAAAACATTCTGGCGGCGGCCAACCATTTGATCGCCCATAACACGGAGCGGAAACCGAAAAACTTGTGGACGGAAAACGACCGGGGGGAGCCGATCTGCCAGTTTGAGGCGGGAACGGAGCATGAAGAAGCGTATTATGTGGCGGAAACCATTTTGAAAGGACGCCGGCAAGGAAATCATTATCGTGATTATGCCGTTTTGTACCGGACCAATGCGCAGTCCCGCGTGGTGGAGGAAGTGATGCTCAAATCCAATATTCCTTACACCGTGGTCGGTGGAATGAAATTCTACGAACGGAAAGAGATCAAGGATATCCTGGCTTACCTCCGGCTGATCGTCAATCCGCACGATGACCTGTCGTTGATGCGTGTGATCAATGTGCCGCGCCGGGGAATCGGAGCAGCCTCGCTGGAAAAGATTGAACGATACGCCAGGGAGCATCAGCTCTCGTTGTTCAGCGCCTTGCTCGAGCCGGAACATATCGGCCTGACGAAGCGGACGCTCGACCCGATCAGCGAATTTGTCAGCATGATCCGCGAGTTCCATGCGATGATTGACTATCTGTCCGCTTCGGAAATCACGGAGGAGATGCTGGAGCGCAGCCGATACCGGGCTGAGTTGAAGAAGGAAAATACGCTGGAAGCAGCGGGCCGGTTGGAGAACATCGAGGAATTTCTCTCGGTGGCACAGGAGTTTGAGAAGAAAAACGAGGATAAATCCCTTGTCGCCTTTTTAACCGACCTTGCCCTGATTTCCGATATTGATGCGCTGGATGAAGAAGCGGAGAAGGAAGACGGGGATGCGGTTGCGCTGATGACCCTGCACAGCGCAAAGGGATTGGAGTTTCCCTATGTCTTTTTGATCGGGATGGAAGAGGGGATTTTTCCCCACGTTCGTTCCCTGGATGATGAAACGGAGATGGAGGAAGAGCGCCGCCTCGCATATGTCGGCATCACCCGTGCCGAGCGGGAGCTTCATCTTACGCGGGCACGGACGCGCACGATTTACGGTCAGACCAATTCCTATCTGCCGTCCCGGTTCCTGGAGGAGATTCCCAAGGAACTGGTGCGGGCCGTCGGAGGAAATGAGAACGTGACCCCGCTGGCATCCGTGCAGAAGCGAAGCCCTGTGCGCCGGGAGCCGAACACCGACTTTGACTGGATGGTTGGAGACAAGGCGAAACACGGAAAATGGGGAATCGGGACAGTGGTAAAAGTGCAGGGGGAAGGGGAGGATCTGGAGCTGAATATCGCATTCCCCGCTCCGATCGGCGTCAAAAAATTGCTGGCCAAATACGCCCCGATTACCAAAGCTTGATTTCTTCCCTTAAGGAGGATGAACGGTTTGAATTTGGACGATGCAAAAAAACGGGCTCAGGAATTGCGCCAACTTTTGCATGAGCACAATTACCGCTATTATGTGCTGGACGATCCGGTGATTTCCGATGAGGAATACGACCGGCTCATGCGTGAGCTGACGGAGATCGAAAAGGAGTTTCCCGAACTGATCACCCCTGATTCCCCCACGCAGCGCGTCGGTGCCGAGCCGTTGCCGTATTTTGAAAAAGTGGTGCACAGCTCGCCGATGTTAAGCCTTGGAAACGCGTTTAATGAGGAAGATTTGCGCGAATTTGACGAGCGGGTGCGAAAAGCGGCGGGGGAGCGTCCGGTTCGCTACGTGTGCGAATTGAAGATCGACGGTCTGGCCGTTTCGCTCCGCTATGAGGACGGTTTGTTCGTACGCGGGGCGACGCGGGGCGACGGGACGACCGGAGAAGATATTACGCAAAACTTGAAAACGATTCGTTCCCTGCCGCTGCGTCTCAATGAACCTGTGACCCTGGAGGTTCGCGGGGAAGCGTTTATGCCCCGGGCCGCGTTTGAGCGTCTCAACAGCCGGAGGGAAGAACGCGGGGAGCCGTTGTTCGCCAACCCGCGTAATGCCGCTGCCGGTTCGCTGCGCCAGCTTGACCCGAAACTGGCGGCAGAACGGACGCTTGATTTGTTCATTTATGCCCTAGGTGAGGCGGATGAGGAACATTTGTCCACCCATGCGGAAACGCTGGAATGGCTTTCGCGGCTCGGGTTCAAGGTGAATCCGGCACGCCGCACGGTCGGGCGGATCGAGGATGTGCTCGCTTTTATCGAGGAGTGGAAAGAGCGGCGTCCCAACCTGTCGTATGATATCGACGGGATTGTCATCAAAGTGGATGATTTGCGTCTGCGCGAAGAGATGGGCAATACGGCGAAAAGCCCGCGCTGGGCAATTGCCTACAAATTTCCGGCGGAAGAAGCGGTGACCGTTTTGCGCGAGATCGAACTGAACGTCGGCCGAACCGGCGTGGTCACTCCGACTGCCGTGTTGGATCCGGTCCCCCTGGCCGGAACTATCGTCAAGCGCGCCTCCTTGCATAACGAAGACATGATCCGGGAAAAAGGGATTATGCTCGGCGACCATGTGATTGTGAAAAAAGCGGGGGATATTATCCCCGAAGTGGTCGGTGTGCTCAAAGAGAAGCGCACGGGGGAGGAAACACCGTTTTCCATGCCGACCGAGTGCCCGGAATGCGGGAGCCGGCTGGTCAGGCTGGAAGGAGAGGTCGCTCTGCGCTGCATCAATCCGGAATGCCCGGCCCAAACCCGTGAAGGGATTATCCACTTCGTCTCCCGCGGGGCGATGAATATCGACGGATTGGGAGAAAAAGTGGTGACTCAGCTGTTTGAGCACGGGTTGGTTCGTGGGGTCGCCGATCTCTACTACTTGCAAAAGGGAGATTTGCTGAAGCTGGAACGGATGGGCGAAAAGTCGGTGAACAACCTGCTGCAGGCGATTGAAGCGAGCAAGGAAAATTCACTGGAGCGGCTCATCTTCGGCCTCGGCATCCGCTTTGTCGGCGCCAAGGGGGCGAAAATTCTCGCCCGCCACTATAAACGGATGGAGCGCCTGCTTGAGGCCGGGGAAGAAGAACTGACGGCGTTGGAGGAGATCGGGCCCAAAATGGCGGACAGCATTGTCACCTACATGGCCAAACCGGAAGTTCGCGAGACGATCCGGCGCCTCAAGGAAGCGGGCGTCAATATGGAGTACAAGGGGGCGGATGATGCGGCTTTCCCTGCTGCGGAAGGTCATCCCCTGGCCGGAAAAACGGTGGTGATCACGGGAACACTGGAAAGCATGTCCCGCAATGAAGCTTCCGCCCGGCTCGAATCGCTCGGCGCCAATGTGACGGGAAGCGTCAGCAAGAAGACCGACTTGCTCATCGCCGGCGAGAAAGCAGGTTCCAAGCTGGAGAAAGCGCAAAAGCTCGGAATAGAAATCTGGGATGAAGAACGGTTTTTAAGCATTCTCCCGGAGCCTGTGTCGCAAGTATGAGAAATATGCCCGGATATAATCCCCCTGGCAAAGGCAGTCAGGGGGGTTTTTTATTTGAAATCACTGCCCTGAAAAAGCCCGTCCGACGATTGGCTCACGATTTTTTCCAAAATAAAAAGGGAAAAGGATGATCGATGACAAAAAATAGTAGGAGTCAAAATGGCGGGATGATCAGGTATAATGAGAAAAAAAGAATGAGGGTGAAAGGCCGGAGATTTATGAGTTGGAAATGGTTAGCTACCGGTTGTGCGCTGCTTACTGCCTTCCTCCTGGGAATGTCGTCCGTCGGAGATGGATTCGCGCAGTTGCCCCACCAGCCGAAAGAGGGCTTTTCTTTTGTAAAATGGATTAAACAGTTGGAAGAATCATACATAAGTCAACCAATTGTCTTGCAGCCATATGCCAAGCAATTGAAAGCACGGCTGGACGCACCCAAATACGATCGGGTTTCTGCCAACGGATCTTTGCCGATTTCGGGAACGGTGGAAGATTACGGCAGATTGGCCTCTCCCTATGTTTGGATTCATTTGCAATACGAGGGGCATTCCAAGGGAAATCTTCCAGACACGATGGATTACTATGTGCCGATCAAGGAAGGGCGTTTCAAGCAGACGGTCCGCTTTTTTCAAGGAAAAGGGGATTACCAGGTCTCCGTGCGCCTGCCGGATCTGAAGAAAGAGAATTATTACTATCTCATGACCTCTTTTACGGCAGATAACCAGAGCGATGAGATCAGCCGCGACATCGTTTACAGCGTGACGGCCAGACAAGCAGGACTTTCGCTTGCCAATCCTTCCCAAGGCTATGTGCAGGCGGACGATGAGGTTCTGGTAAAAGGAAGTGTGGGCAGCGGCATCCAGCGTGTGCTGATTCAGCTGAAAAAAGGGAATCAGGTGTGGCACAAGGAAGTCAGTACGGACCGCGGCCGGTTTGCCGAACGGGTTCCCTTGCTGTACGGGCAGGGGATTCACGAGATTCAGGTGATGGTTCCGGCCCGAAACAAACCGGATACGTTTATTGAAGGAGCCACTTTATTTGCCGAGCACACGAAAAATGTGGAGCGAAGCCCGGTCATGTTTACCTCGCTCTACAGCAAGCGCGGCATCCATTTGCTCTCTCCTGAGGTCAGCGGAGACATCGCTGATTTGTCCTTCCGCATTGCCGGCACGATTGATCCGTCGGCAGAGGATGCAAAACAGACCCGGTATATGGTCGTGCGCACGCAAAAAGGAGAGGACAAGGCGACATACTTCATCCCGGTTCACGACTATCGCTTTGACGGGAAAGTCTGGCTCCGTTTCGGCCCCGGAACATATAAAGTGACGCTGTATGTCCCGGAGATCACGCAGAAGCAGCGGGATTACTTCCGCTTCTTTACGGTGGCCGAGTTTGATGTGAAGAGCACGGCGAAGGAAGATCTGCGCGATCTGCTGCCGTCAAGGGGCATCCAGTCCGATGATCCGACGATCGAGTGGCTGGCGCAGCATATTACCGAGGGGGATCAATCGGAACGCTCCAAAGCCAGGGATATTTATCTGTATGTGGCCAAAACGATGAACTATGATGTGGAAAAGTTTCGCAAAAACGAATTTGCCTGGGATGACAGTGCGTTAAAGTCGCTGCGAACCGATTCCGGCGTTTGCCAGGATTACGTCTTTTTAACGATTGCGCTGCTTCGTGCCGAAGACATTCCCAGCCGCTTTGTGGAAGGAATGGCCGGAGGTCAGCGCCACGCCTGGGTGGAAGCGAAAATCGGGGGGCGCTGGGTGACGATGGATCCGACATGGGGTTCGGGTTATATCACGCCGGGCGGCCAGTTTGTGAAGAAGCTGGACATGCGGTATTTTGATCCGGACCCGACCTTTTTTGCCAAAACACATAAACGAACCGGTGTGGTTTACTGAGCATGGGGAAACGTCTCCATGCTTTTTTCTGTGGGGTATAACGCATATCGGGTCGTAATCTCCTCCCTGTGTTCCCAACGGCCGGCCAGGGGCACGACTCTTTTTCCGGGTTTGCTTAAATCCCGCTTCGGGTGGGATCGGTCATGATTGTTTTTCTTGCAAGGAAATGAAACATGGTATACTACTTGATGGCCGGATTGAGTGAATGACTTATTGGAAGCAATTGAGGTGTTTGATGAATACGACGATGTTTCACCATGAGGTGACAGAAGAAGAGAGCGGCAAAATGCTGCATCAGGTGCTGAAGAATCGGTTTCGCTTTTCCAGACGGATGATGAGCCGGCTCAGATTGGGCCGTTTTGTGACCGTCAATGGAGAAGTGATTTATTTTACTGCGCGCGTGCAGGAAGGGGACCGGATTGAAATCCGTTTTCCCGAGGAGGAGACGGATCATATTCCCCCGCAGCCGGTGCCGTTTACTGTCCGGTATGAAGACGAGGATCTCATCGTCATCGAAAAACCGCCGGGGGTGGTGGTTCATCCGACACGCGGGTATCCCGACCAGACTCTGGCCAACGGGCTGATGCATTATTGGCAGAAAAAAGGGGAAAAACACAAAGTCCGCCCGGTTACCCGTCTCGACCGCGACACTTCCGGGCTGATGGTGGTCGGAAAGCATGCGTATGCCCATGCCTTTCTGGCCGAGCAGATGGCTGCGAAACGCTATGAACGCAGCTATCTGGCGATCGTGCACGGTGCGGTGAAAGAAGAGTGTGGAACGATTGACCGGCCCATCAAAATCGATGTGGAGCGCAAAGTTTACCGGTACGCCGGGGAAGGAGAAGGAGGGACGCCGGCGGTTACTCACTTTGAGGTGGCAGAGCGCTTGCCCGAGGCCACTTTGCTGCGCTTGCGGCTGGAAACCGGGCGCACGCACCAGATCCGCATCCATCTCTCGTCAATCGGCCATCCCATCATCGGAGATGAGATGTATGGAATCGCCGAAGAACCGCCGTTGATCGACCGCCAGGCGTTGCATGCGTTCCACCTGCGCCTGTTTCATCCCCGCTTTCGCGAGTGGCTGGAATGGGAAGCGCCGCTGCCGGAGGATATGCAACAGTTATGGGAGCGGTTGAAAACGGGCGGGTTTCCGGCATCTGAGGGGGAGAGATAACGTGCAGCCTGACAAAGAGCGCATCGATGAAATCCGCCCGGCAGTCGCAGTGATCATCTTTGACCGCGAGCGACGCATTTTACTGCAAAAACGGGCGGATGTACAACGATGGGGGCTTCCTTCGGGCCATGTCGAACCAGGGGAAACGGTGGAGCAGGCAGCGATCCGCGAAATCTGGGAGGAAACAGGTCTCAGGGTGCGGATTGTGCGGCTGATCGGAGTTTATTCCGAACCGGATTCACAAATTTTTCATTACCCTGACGGGCGAACGGTTCATTTTGTCACCATCTACTTTGAAGCGGAAATCATAGGCGGTGATCTGTCCGTCCATTCAAGGGAGTCGATGGAGATCCGTTTTTTTCCCTGCGATGAACTGCCGCAAGAGATGATTCCGATGCATCCGAAGTGGCTGGAGGATGCCTTGGCCGCGGGGCACAATGGATTTGTCCGGTAGCAGGCTCCGCTTGTGTCCGACGGTTCATCTTGGCCGGAGCGCTTGCGGGAAAGCGTTTAGTAATCATTTTATTGGATCAGTGCATTCATGTGATAACCAAGACGTGTGGATGAAGCGATTTCCGCTGTCAGAGAGTGAATCCGGCAGTGGGAATCGCAGCTAAGGAATGAAAAGTCTGGTTTTTGAAGCATATTTTTATTATTATTTAGCAGGTTTTTATTAATTATATACTGAATATTATTAATATATTGATAACAATACCCCGATAAAGGAGATGACTGCGACGTGAAAGCGCGATGGCGTTTGGCGCTGGTTTTGACCCTTTGTCTGTTGCTGGCATTGCCGATGAGTATCGTGCAGGGAGCAAAGGCGGAAGTGCCCCCGCCGAAAGTGATGGGACATGTCACTGTTTCCGGTTCTGCCGGTACGGAGTCATTGTCGCCGCCATCCAATTCCACCACGCCGGGAACCTGGTTTGTCGGAGCGACTCCGCCCAATGCCGATTTGAGCAAGCCGCCGATCGTGTTTGTGCAAGGGATGAACGGCAAGGCGCAGGACTGGTGGAGCGATACAAGGTATCACGGGGTTAATGATATGTATGAACTCGCTTATGCAAACGGTTACAGAACGGCTTTTGTCCAGTTGTATGATGCGGCGGGCAACGGATCGGCCAGACCGGAGGACAACGGCAAACTGCTCGCGCAAATGCTGGCGCAAATCTCCGCCTATTTCGGTCAGAAAGTGAATATTGTCGCCCACAGCAAAGGCGGGCCGGATACCCAGGCAGCTCTGGTTGAGTACGGCGCTTATCCTTACGTCAACAAGGTGGTCACCCTTTCCTCACCGCACTACGGTTCGGATCTGGCCAATCTGGCATACAGCTGGTGGGCCGGGTGGCTGGCCGATCTGTTGAGGCAGCACAGTCCCGGGGTCTATTCGCTCCAGACGGGTGAAATGGAGAAATACCGGCAGCAGATCGACTCCAATCCCAATGTTTCCAAAAACGCCTATTTTACTGCTGCGGGCGATGATTGGGGACCATTTATGTCCGCGCTCTGGTTCGGGGGCCTTTATCTCTCCCAATACGGGGCCAATGATGGCATGGTAAACGATTGGAGCGCCGATCTTCCTTACGGGCGACACCTGTTTACCTCCCATGCTGACCATGATTCCATTCGGACGGGATCAGCCTCCTTCAGTCAAATCGATCCCGTCCTGCGCACCGCTGCCGCTTCATCAGTCGTGACGACGGCGGCAAAACCGGCAACACAGGATACTGATCCGGCGGCTGATCAGACGTATGTTCATGGCGGTCCGCTGACCACCGGGAAAACGGAAGTGCAAACCGTTCCGGTTGAGACGGGGCTGGCGCAAGCTGTTTTTGCCGTGCTGACTAAAGGTTCCGATGTAAACGTTTCCCTGGTTTCCCCCAGCGGAAAAGTATACAAAAAAGGAAATCCCGTTTACTCGTCGGGAATCGACCAGGATTTCTTCAAAGGGGCAACAGTTCAGGAATTTCGGGTGGAAAAACCGGAAAGCGGAAACTGGCAGGTTCGCCTCTCCAGTTCCCATGATGACGCCTATCTCTTGACCACGATGTTTTCCGGCGGGGAAGCAGCTTCCTTTTCCGTCGATCTCCCGCGCAGGTGGAGCCGCAATGCCCTGCCGATGTCTGTCCGGTTCAAGAATCCGGAAAAATGGGACCTTGCTGCCCTTCAGGCTCAGGTGAAAGTGCTGACTTCTGCCGACATGAAGAACAAGAAGACGAAGGGACTGCAATTTTCCCTGAAGCCAACGCAGGGTTCCGCTTTATCCGGAGCATTCAAGGGGGCAGAGCCGGGCGTCTACAACTTTACCATCGAGGTGCGCGGGAAAACGAAGCAGGGGTCCCCTTTTGCCCGCACCATCATCCGCTCGGTCTATATCGGCAACTAAATCATCCGCTCTGTTCGCAAAACAAAGGGAAGGGGTGCGACGAGACCAATCGGAAATAAGAAACGGGATGAACCGGATCATCACATGGGTGATCCGGTTTTTCTGTTCAGGGCGGTCATGACTGATGGCCGGATAGCCGGATTGGCCAATGGAATTCCGGGCCGATGCAGATTTTTTTGCCACTTTTTTCATATAGATTATGGAAGAGATGAAAGAATGAGAGGGTGACGTGAACATGGCGAAGCCGGATCGGCCCGTCGCATGGGTGGCAGGCGGCCCGAGGGGCTTGGGCGTGCAGGTGGCAAAAGGATTGGCCCGGGACGGATACCGAATTGTGATCAATTATCGAAAGAGCGCGGAAGCGGCCCGAAAGTTGGCAGCAGAGATCGAACAAATAGGAGAAGAGGCGTATCTCATCCAAGGCGATCTGAGCCGGTTGGAGGAGATCCGGGACATGGCCCGCCGGGTTTTGAACCATTGGGGCAGGGTTGATGTACTCGTGCTGATGGCCGGGCCTTTCATTTTCAATCATACGCCTGTTGCCGCGTTTACGGATGCGATGTGGCGGGAAATGATAGAGGGAAATCTGTCCGGGGCTTTTTACTTGTTCGGGGAAATTATTCCATATATGCGCAAGCAGGGAGGCGGGCGCCTGATCACCCTGGGTTATCCGGATGCGGAAATCGCTCCGGCATGGGCGGGATTTGGGCCTTATGCCGCGGCCAAGACGGGTCTGGTCACCCTGACGCGCACCGTGGCCCTGGAAGAAGCGGAAAACGGCATCACCGCCAATATGGTATATCCCGGCGACATTCGCGATCCTTACAAGGAAGCGACGATTGCCGAAGCGCGGGGCAAAAAAGATCCCCGCACACCGATCGGGCGTCCGGGTACGGGGGAAGACGTGGCACGGGTGGTCCGTTTTCTCGCCCATCCTGATTCCGATTTTATTACCGGTGCTGTGATTCCGGTGACGGGGGGTTTTACAAATCCGCGATTTTATGTAAAATAGGCATAAGTTTTGTGTAATATTCCTGTAATAATTTTAAAAACCGACAAACCCTGTTCACATGATTTAAGCTATAATGATGAAGTGCTATTTAGAAGAATTCTTTTCTTTTCTATTTATGTAAAAAGCCAGCCAAAACCAGAAAGCGGAGCCGGCCAAGCCCAGGATCAGACCGGTCATGCCGGCTGTTTTCCAAAGGAACAGGGAGGCGGCGATCCCGATCACCCCGGTTGTGCGGCTCGCAAAAATGACAGCCTGTGTATGCATGTTTTCTCACCTCTGCTATTACTATAGCACAGATGAGAGGCTGGCAAAAATGCAAGATCGCAGTCCTGGAAGTGGATGATTCGGCAGATCCCGATGCTGGGATACAGATGAAGCAGTGTGCAGGTAACACGTGTTTCAGGAGGTTAACGCAATGGACGATTTTCGCAAGGTGAGCATGAGGAGTGGGTATTCGCCCATGCCGCCGCGTTCTCGCAGCGAACGAGTCGGTCCCCGCTCCCGCTCCGGCGGACGAGGTACCGGGGGCCCCGGGAAGCGCGGGAAGAAAGCGGGATGGAGACGTTTTTTCACATGGAAATGGTTCTTATTGGTTCTTTTAACATCTTTTCTGCTCATGGTCGGTGGATGTTCCGCCATCATGATGTCAGCCAACCCGAACGAATTGAACAAAGTGAACAAGAACAATATCGCGGCCGCGTCGAAAATCTATGCTTACAATAATAAGCAAGAGCCGGTCGACTCCTTCGGGTATGACAACCGCGAATGGATCAGTATGGATGAACTGCTCAAGCATAATAAACTGATGGTCAACACATTTGTGAAGACCGAGGACCGCCGTTTCTACCAACACCACGGGGTGGACTTCCAGGGGCTGGCCCGGGCGGTTGTCAAGGATGTCATCTCCATGGGTAAAGCGGAAGGGGCCAGTACGATCACCCAGCAGGTCTGCAAAAACATCGTGTTGGAGAACTCTGCCAAAACGTATACCCGTAAAATTAAAGAGATCGGTTGTGCGCTCAACCTGGAGCGAAAACTGAAAGAAGAGGGAAAAGATCCGAAAAAGCAGATTCTCGAAGCGTATCTCAACTACATCAGCTTCGGCGGCAACATCGCCGGGGTGCAGATGGCGGCCAAATCCTATTTTGGCTACGATTTGAAAAAGCAAGAGCTTCCGGTGCAGGATGCGGCCATGCTGGCCGGGATGCCGAAAGGGCCGTCGTTGTATAACCCGATCCGGCACAAAGAAAAAGCACTGGAACGCCGAAACGTCATTTTGACGCAGGTCATGCCGGTTGATGATGTGATGCCTCCGCTGATTTCGCAGGCAGAAGCGGATAAACTGGCGCAAACGCCTTTGAACCCTTGTGAAAACTGTGCGGAGAAATACGCCAAGAAGAGCGATTTTGACGCGTACAAGGATCTGATTCAAAAAGAGCTGAAAGAGGAATATGGCATCGATCCGGATGATTTGGCAACGGGAAGCTACCAGATTTATACGGCGCTTGATCCCAAGGCGCAAGGTGCGGTGCAGGAAGCTCTGAAGAAAGACAGCCTCTTTACCAACGCTTCCGGCACAAAGCTGACAGCGGGCGGAGGCAAAGTGGATGCCGATGCGGGAATTACCGTGATTGACCCCAAAACAGGCGGGATTCGTGCCATCGGCGGCGGACGGAACTTTGTCCATACCGCTCATATCCGGGCTTTGGAACTGCATCAGCCGGGTTCATCGATCAAGCCGCTCACGGTCTATTCACCGGCGATTGAGAAACATGATTACAATGAGTATTCGATTGTTCACGACAAACCCGTCGACTGGGCCGGTACTTGGCATCCGCAAAACTATGAACCGGGCAGCTTCGGTGATATCCGGATGGAAAAAATGGTGGAGGAATCGTACAACCTGTCGACGCTTAACCTGTTGCACGATGTCGTGACATTGCCTGTGGCCTTCGAATATGCCCAAAAACTGGGCCTCAATCTTGTACCAAATGACCAGGCGTATGCTGCCTTGGGTCTTGGCGGTTTGACCAATGGGGTAAATACGGTGCAAATGGCCGGAGCCTATTCCGTCTTCCCCAACGGTGGTTATTATTATACCCCGCATGCCATCGTGAAAGTGGTGGATGCGGATGGCGACGTCAGGAAACGAAAACATCCGATTGAAGACACTCCTACCAATGTATTCTCGAAGAAAACAGCTTACTATATGACGAGGATGCTGAAAAAAGTAGTGAGTGAGGGTACGGGTTCCACATTTGCCGGATTGCATAACGGTTGGGATGTGGCCGGTAAGACGGGAACGATTAACGGAGAGAAATCCGGCTGGTTTGTCGGCTATACGCCTGATCTTGTCTGTGCGGTTGACGTATTCTACCCGGGTTACTCCGGTGACGACTACGTCAAGATGACCGGGGGAACGGCGCCGGCAAAAATCTTCTCCTACGTGATGAAGAAGTTGACCGACGATAAACCGCCGAAACACTTCAGCAATTTTGGGGTTCCTGATCCACAGCCGCCGTTTGAGCTGCATGCTCCGCATCTGACTGCCGTATCCCAAGAGGATGGCGTTCTGCTGCAATGGCAGGCTCAGCCCAACCGGGTGAAATATCAGGTGTTCCGCGACGGGCAAATGATTGCGGAGCTTGGTCCGGGTTCGACCAGCTATAAAGATACCGATGCCAAACCGCCGGCAGCTTCCGGAGGAGATGGCGGAGACGGCGGATTCTGGGATAAAATCATCGGTGGCGGTGCTGCTCAGTCCAAATCCTACACGTATAAAGTGGTAGCGATTGACACGCAGGCAACCGATCCCGGTGCAGCGCAAAAAGAAAGTAATTCGGTGACGGTGACCCTATCACCAAAAAAGCCGGAAAACCCGGATCCAAACGGAAACACGAACGACCAAAACGGCCAGAATGGCCAAAACGGGAACGACCAGAATGGCCAGAATGGTGGCCAAAACGGGAATAATCCCGGCGGCATTTTCAATCCTCCTCCGTCTGATGGCGGCCAGAATGGCGGTGGTACCCAAGATGGTGGCGGCCAGGATGGCGGCTCAACCGGAGGAAACGACAAACCGCCAAAAGGTGGCGGCGGCTGGTGGTAGTCGCAGCCCTGGAAAAGACCAGCGAACTTTCGCTGGTCTTTTCTTATGCCCGTTTTCATAAACTAGTCCTAACCAGAATAGAGAAGGGACGTGGATTGCCTTGCATGCATTTGGCAGATGGCAGCGTGCCAGCCGCGTCGGGTTTACCTATATCGGAACGGTGATCGGGGCCGGATTTGCATCCGGGCAGGAGATATTGCAATTTTTTACCTCCTTTGGCGAGGAGAGCATCTGGGGAGTGCTGCTGGCAACGGGCCTGTTCGCCTGGTTGGGATCGCGCATGATGTTGATGGGCGCCCGGTTGAGGGCGTTTTCTTATGAAGAATTCAATACGTATCTGTTTGGTGAGCGCTGGGGGCGCTTGATGACCTTATTGGTGGGGCTGATGCTGTTTGGCGTCACCACGGCGATGATGTCGGGGACAGGGGCACTGTTTCAGGAGCAGTTGGGTTTTTCCTTCCATCTGGGCGTCATTTTAACGGCTTTATTCTCCTTTATTGTGATTTTGCGCGGGATGGATGGCATTTTATCGATTAACACTCTGGTCGTTCCGTTCATGTTTTTGTTCACCGTTCTCGTCGCGATTTACGCATGGGGCAGCCATCCGGGATCACTTCTGATTACTTTCCCGGAAGAGCCGCTGCACCATCACTGGTTTCTGGCCGCCATTGTGTATGTCGCTTTTAATTTGGTCATGATGCAGGCCGTGCTGGTTCCGCTCGGTGCCGAAATCGAGGATGAAAGCACCATCCGCCTGGGCGCCTGGATCGGCGGCCTTGGACTTGGTGTGATGCTGCTTGCCTTCAATTTTGCGATGCAAGTGCATTGGAGTGAAGTGGCTCATTTGGAAATCCCGATGGCCTATGTGATCAGCACTTTGGGGGCGGGAATGAAATATTTATTTTTGGTGACGATTTGGGCGGAGATTTTCACCACCCTCGTCGGCAATGTGTACGGCTTGACGGCCAATCTTCGACAGATGATTCCGCTTTCCGATCGTCCGATCGTTGCCCTGATTTTTGTATTGGGCTATCTGTTTTCCCTGTTTGGCTTTCCCGCATTGGTTCGTTACTTATACCCGCTGTTCGGCTATTGCGGATTGATGCTGTTGGTGCTGTTGATCTTTCGCCGGTTGCCCAATCTGTAGAAAGGAGGAAGAGAGGGATGGCCTTACTCATATCGATCATCATCGCCTATTTCATCGGCGCCCTCCCGTTTGATTGGTGGGTGGTCACGAAGCCGGCCTATCGCCTTCGTCCTCCTTCCTTTTCCGTATTGAACCGGCGGGAGGCATTTGTCCTGATCGTCATTGATCTGGTAAAGGGGATGGCGGCGACGCTGATCGGCTTTTCGGTCGCCGGCTGGATGGGAGCCTACCTGGCTGCTGTGGCTGTAGTGGTCGGCAGTTTGTATTCGGTGTTTCTCGGCTTCCGGGGGGGCACCGGGATCGGCGTGGCTGCCGGGGCGCTGCTGATTTTAAGCCCTCTGCTGATTCTCATCGGCATCTTGATCTACCTTTTCAGTCTGCTTACGACACGGGTGCTGTTTGTTTCCACGTTGCTGACCACGACGGCGATGATTATCTTTGCCGTTGTGCTGGCCACCCAAATCTATGTGTGGATGGTGATTATCGTGGTCGGGGGGCTGATCTTGTACCGGATTCGGCCGAAATGGAAACGGATCAAGCGCTTTGAACCACCCTACCGCTTTAGAAACCCGTTTCGGCTGAAATAAAATGGATGCGCACAAAAAAAGCAGGTTTTTTCCCTGCTTCTCAAAATTCCAGCGCCACCTTGAACCCCGCATGTTTGCGCACACCAAACACGCCGTTGTCCAGGATGAGGTACTGCGCTTTGACGCCGATCAGTTTTCCGCTGATTGTCTCCTGTTTTTCCAGATTAAACGAGGTGATCTTCGTCGGGGTGCCGATGTGCGGGTAATCGAACTGAAGCACTTGCGGCTCCTCGATCAGATAGCGGTGGTATGCGTCCGGCAATTTTTCGATTAAATCAGCCCGGGTTTGCAGCAAATCGATGTCGGCTGTTTCGTTTTTCAACATTTTGCGCCAGTTGGTCTTGTCGGTGATGTATTGGGAGAGGAAAACTTCGATTTCGCCGGCATCTTTTCGGGTGGGCACTTCCATCAACGGCAGGGCCGCGACCGCTCCCTGATCGACCCAGCGTTTCAGCCGGTTGGTTTTTCGCGTGATGCCCACTTTGACATCGCTGGACAGAGCCAGGTAGACGATATGGGGCTGCATGCAGTGATGCCGGCCAAATTCGGGGTCACGGCAGGTTCCTTCATGAAAATGGCAGCGTTCCGGCCTGACGATGCAAATGTCATTGTCCGGCAGTTTGCGAAAACAGTTAAAACAGGAGCTGTTGTTGCCGTAAAACTTTTTCGTTTTGCGGCCGCAAAAGATGCAGTTTCGCTCACCGAGGAACGTGATTTGTACTTCTTGTCCCAACCGCGCGTTCAGCCCGATTTCCTGGTCATCCAGTTGCAGGGCGTATTCGACGGGGGCCGCCCCCTGATGAACAAGCGGACGTAGGATACCGATTTTTTTCACGGAAAAAGCTCCTTTGCATAAGTATATTTCAACGATCGAGATTCGCTCTGGCAGAATCGATTAGTTTCAGTCTAGCAAAGATCGGGCAAATCGATCAATAGAATTCAAGATGTGGAAAATCGGGGGAGATCGGGAGGAACAGCGGCGAGGAAGTGTCAAAAAAGGATTTTTTGCCGGTGAGAATTACCTGCATCTTTCTGAAATGTTTCGCATATAGTATACTTAAGGTATGCTGGCTGGAGGAGGGGTGTATGCCATGTTCGATGCTTTATTGGCCGCGAAAGAAGACGCGCTTGTCAAATGGAAAAAAGAAAGCGAATACGAAAATTTCACGAAGTCGGTACAAAAGCTGAAAAGAGATATGGAAACGATGGGAATCAAGCCATCCAAAGAAAAGTTGTACGGTCGCCCGTACCGGGTCTAATCCAAAGAGAAAAGGGGATTCCATGGATTACCAACAGCTTTCTTTGCCAAAGCAGACACCGCTTTATCATGCCGTTCACCGCGACCGCTATGAAAGGCAGGAATTTATCAAGGAGATTGAACAGGCGACGGGGCGAAGAATCCTGGTTTATTTAGCCAATTTGTCACATCCTGACAGCGCGATCACCAGAGAAGATATCGCTCCGTTTTATGAAATTGTTTCTTCCCTTGATGAGAACAGCGATGTCGATCTGGTGATCGAAAGTCCGGGCGGTGATCCGAATGCTGCCGAAACCCTTGTGCATACATTGCTCTCCAAGACGAAGCATTTGCGCGTTGTAGTTCCCCAGGCGGCCAAAAGTGCAGCGACATTGATCAGTTTGGCGGCCGATGAAATCATGATGAGCAATACGTCGGAACTGGGGCCGATCGATCCGCAAATTTCCATTCCCACGGTTTTCGGTTATCAGTACCGGCCGGCCCAAGCGTTTCTGAATGGATTGGAAATCATCAAGAGAGAACATGCCAATGGACAACCCCTCAACTCGGCTTATCTGCCGTTTTTGCAGGGAGTTGACGCAGCTTTGATCGATTTCTGCCACAAATCGATTGAACATTCCAAACGTTTGGCGGTGAAGTGGCTCCGGCGGTCGATGTACAAGAATCATCCGCTCAAGGCCAAACAGATTGCCGAGACATTGATCAACATTGACAAATACCCCAATCACGGTTCGGTAATTAACTATCAGGAGGCGCAAGCAATCGGGTTAAACGTTGTCTACAAACCGTTTACGGACCCGGTTTGGCAGGCGCTTTGGCGGCTATATACCCAATACCTGGTCATGATGCGGGAGAAAGCAGGCGTAAAAATATTTGAAAGCAATGTCTCCTCCGTCATGATTTAAGTTTGGATAAAAATTCGGGTAAATCACCCGGATTTTTTTATTTTACCGAATTCGCAGGCCGGATAGCGGTGCCTCTCTGATCGGCCGGCAGGGGTGTGGGAAGAATCAGGGAAGCACCGTGTACCTCCCGGTTTTGCCATGATTCGGGGATCCGGCGACTGCCGTTCATTTCATCAGTTTTTTCACCGTAATGAGCAATTCGTCGATCACTTCAATGTCGCCTTCCTGCAACCGTTCCACCACGCAGCTGCGCAGATGCCCTTCGAGAAGAATTTTCCCCACACTGTTCAATGCGGATTGAATCGCTGCGATCTGATTGAGCACATCGTCGCAGTAGGTATCATTTTCAATCATTTTTTTTACGCCGCGAATCTGCCCTTCCACCCGGTTGAGCCGGGAGATAAGGTTGTTTTTTATTTTCGGCGGGTGGTGGCTTTTACGCCCTTCGGCAGGGCAGCATTTTTCCTCATATGGAGGTTCAACCATCATTTCACCCATTTCTGACTGATTTCTCTTAGACGTTCCTATGCTATTTTTTTATTATATCTCGAATCAAGGCAGTATGATAATTTCTTTTTATGATGGACATTCATAAAGATTATTTCCAGTACGACAGTTGCGATTGTGGGTTATAAAATACATGGCAACTATAAGGTTTTTTAGGAATAAAATTCGCTCCTTCATATTTTAATGAATCAAAGTTTATTTGGTAAAAGAGAAGGTACATGATATGAGAGATTTTCAAATCAATAAGCATAATTTTTTGTTTAATATTATTATATTGAATAATAGTGAATTTATTACATAATGTAATTATTAAATTATATCAGGAGGGTGGATCTTTGAAAAAGATAAAACCGATCGTTTTATCTCTTCTTTTTTTCATCTCCATTCTCAGTTTGCCTTTTGTGAATGTAAGTCAGGTAGAAGCAGCTTGTTCGGATTGGGCTGCACAATGATTATTTACGCCCCCCCCCGAATGGCCATATTGGAACCAGTAATCTGTGCTATTCTAGCGGGGATAAAATCTATGCTCGCGTGATTGCAAATAATGATGGCAATAAAAATGAAACAGTGGGTGTATACTTACAAAAATTGAGTGGCGCAGTTGGGTAACCTTGTCTAGCACACGAGTATATAAAGATGGTGATAATCATTATTTTACATTTTCCAATCTTTCCAGCGGAACCTATCGTTATCTTGTAGAGAATGACCGGCCTCATGATGCCTGGGTGAGAGCAGATTTATCAACCGATAAAGATATCGCCGCATTGTGGGGGCATCCAGGTAAATAAACAGGCTGTAACTCGGTCTTTTGCAATCATTTGATCCCAATCAAACCACATAAATTTTGTTCCCTTGAAAAACGCCATTCCTTCAAATACCTTCAGAAAGAATGGCGTTTTTTTATAAATATGTTGGATGTGAAATGAAAACCAACAGAATCAAAAATACCAGAGAAACAATGCCGATATTTTTTCAGAGATTCTCTAAAACTCCGCCAGGAAAAAGTCTGTTGTCAGGTTCAGCGCCTCTTCCAGCTGCGGGGAGATTCCGGCAAAAGGATGCACCGAACGAAACGTGTGATCAGCCCCGCGGATGATATGCATCGACGCATGGGGAGCGCGTTTGGCCATTTGTTCGGCTCCTTGCAAAAAGCCGGGGAGATCTTCGTCGCCCTGGATGATCAGCAGGGGCTGCTTCAGTTCAGGCAGTCGGTCCATGAACTGGAAGCGTTCCCGGTTGGCTTCAATGTCGTCCAACACTTCACGGTCGATCGGAAGCTGTTGTTTCGTCCGCGCATTGGTGACATAGCCGATTCCCTTTTGCCGGATTTCCTCCATCACTTCCGCAGCGAAAAAGTCGGGGCGGTGGATGCTGTTGAAAATGGCTACGGCACGGATTTCCCCGGGATGATCAAGGGCAAAGATGAGGCTGTTTCCCCCGCCGCGGCTGTGGCCCAGAAGGCCGATGCGCTCCACATCCAGTTGCTCTGCCCCGGGCAGACGGCCTTGTTTCAGATGGCTGAGCAAAACGGACAAGTCTTCCTGCTCCCGGGTAAAGGTCAGGTGAGCGAATTTGTCCAGCTGTGTAAAGCTCTGCAAATCTTCACCGATGCCGTTCATGGAAAAATTAAACGTGATCGCTGCGATCCCTTTGCCGGCGAGGCGCTTGCCGATCACCGGAAAAAAAGACCAGTCCTTGAATCCTTTGAAACCGTGGCAAATGATGACAACCGGATGTTTGCCCCCGGCGGAAGGAAGAAACAGATCCCCGCGGATCACCCGGTTTTCCTTGTTCAATTCAATTGTAAATGGATGTGCCGGCATTGAAGAATCCTCCTTTTTTCATCTGGTTTGAAAATTGCCAACCCTCATCCTCTTCTTCTATAATGATAACGAACGAAGTGCATGGAGAAAAAGGTCTTTCTTTTTACGGGAAAGCGAAGAGGGAAGCCGGTGAGAATCCGGCGCGGTCCCGCCACTGTGATTGGGGAGGACGGCTGCCGTTGATGCCACTGTCCGGACGGATGGGAAGGCGCGGCCCGACGATGAACCATAAGCCAGGAGACCTGCCTTTTTCAATCCATCTGCGTTCTCCTTCGAGGTAAAGGAGAGACGTATGCGCAAAGGGGTTGTATCCGAACCCCCCTGTTTTCGCATGCCATTCTCCTTCCTGTGCCCTTTAAGGCCGGCACAGGTTTTTTCATGAATCGAGCCGAACAGGAGGGGGTTGATCAGATTGCGTAAACTTAATCGTGTCATGGTCTTATGTTTATCGTTTGTGCTCTTGTTTACGTTGGCCGGATGTGCGGGCGCAAATAATCCTGCCGGGCAAACAGCGCCGAAAGCGTCGGGGACCAGCTATCCGGTGCAAGTGAAGGATATGGCCGGAGAAGTGACGACGATCAAAAAAGAGCCGAAGCGGATCGTTTCGCTTATTCCGAGCAATACGGAAATCGCCTTTGCCCTTCATTTGGACAAAGAAGTGGTCGGGGTGACGGCCAATGACGATTATCCGGCCCAGGTGAAAAAATTGCCAAAAGTGGGAGACTTCACGATCAATGTGGAGCAGGTGGTCGCGCTCAAGCCTGATTTGGTGCTGGCCAATACGGCGAATGACAAGCAGACGATCGAACGGTTGAGAAAGCTGGGCATTCCCGTGTTGGTGCTGGGGGCGAACAGCATTCAGGACGTTTATCGCTCGATCAACGTCACAGCTGAAGCGACCAATCATCTCCCGGAAGCCAAACAACTGATTGACGGAATGGAAAAAGAGCGGAAAGAGATTGCCGACAAGATTGCCGGGGTTCCCAAGGACAAACGGATGAAGGTATGGATCGAACTGGATCCCAATCTGTTCACCACGGGCGGGGATACCTTCATGAATGAGCTGGTCACCGCTGCCGGAGGGCAAAACGTGGCCGGCGGATTAAAGGGCTGGCCCAAGGTTTCTCCCGAACAGGTAGTCAAATGGAATCCCGACGTAATCATCACTTTTCACGGCGGGGAAAAAGAGATTTTGTCCCGTCCGGGCTGGTCTTCGATCAGTGCCGTGAAAAACCACCGCGTCCACGCGCTTGACCCTGATTTGACCAATCGCCCGGGGCCGCGCATATTTCAGGGCGTGAAACAGATCGCATCGCTTCTCTATCCTGAACTTTTTGGCGGGAAGTCAAAGTGAAGGGCCGGCCAAAGAAGCTGATCTGGGGCGGGGGACTTTTCCTCTGCCTCCTTTTCACTTTCTCACTGTCGGTCTCGCTCGGCAGCACACATATTGACATGATGACCGTCTGGAAAGTGATCGGGGAAAAATGGGGCGTGGGCAACGGAAGCGGAATTAACGCCACCGATGCCGTGATCATTTGGCAATTAAGGCTGCCGCGGGTGTTGTTGGTGGCTTTGGTCGGGGCGATTTTGGCCATCGCCGGCGTGGTTTATCAGGGGATATTGCAAAATCCCCTGGCTGATCCCTATATTCTGGGGGTTTCCTCCGGGGCATCGGTCGGGGCAGTTTTGGCGATTGTGACCAGTTGGGGTGCGGCATTGCTGGGAGGCTGGTCGCTGCCCGCCTTTGCCTTTGCCGGGGCCTGCCTCGCACTGGCGCTGGTGCTGATGCTTGCCCGCGGGCGTTCAGGACTCAACGTGATCTCCCTCATCTTGTCCGGAGTCGTTGTCCAGAGTTTTTTTGCCGCGCTGCTCACCTTTGCCCTGTCATTTAAACCGGAAGAGATGCAGCGGATTCAATTCTGGCTGATGGGCGGGTTTTCGCTGGGGGACTGGAACCAGGTGGGTGCGGTATTTCCCTTTTTACTCATCGGTTTTCCTGCCTGCTGGCTGATGAGCGCCGATCTCAATCTGATGGCACTGGGGGAACGCGCGGCGGCCCATCTCGGGGTCAATGTGGCAAAAACGAGAGTTTGCCTGCTTCTCATCGCATCGATGATGACCAGCGCGGCCGTGGCCGTCTCCGGCATGATCGGCTTTGTCGGATTGGTGATCCCTCACATCATGCGCATGTTGACCGGCGCCGACCATCGCTCTCTGCTTCCCCTGTCTGCATTGGCCGGGGCGATCTTGCTTCTGCTGGCGGATTGTCTGGCGCGGACGCTGATCGCTCCCGCCGAGTTGCCGATCGGAGTGATCACCTCTTTTGTCGGGGTGCCTTTTTTCGCATTGATCCTCAAGCGGCATCAGCGGAAAAAAGGGGAATAGAAAGGAGGGGGCACCATGCTTCAGGCAGCCCGGTTGGGGAAAAAAGCCGGCGGCCGCTGGCTGTTACAGGAGATCGATCTGTGTGTGGAGAAAGGGGAAATGGTTGGCGTTCTGGGGGCAAACGGCAGCGGCAAAAGCACGCTCATCCGTTGTCTTACGGGCGAATGGAAAGCGGACAGCGGCGAGGTGAGGCTGAAGGGAGAGCGGATCGACACGTATTCGCCCAAGGAAAGAGCGCGGATTGTCGCCGTCCTGGCCCAGGAACCGCTGGGAGAGATCGAATTTACAGTCGAAGAAGTTGTGAAAATGGGCCGTTATCCGTACCAAAGCAGGTGGTCATGGGCCTCCGGGCGTGATTTCGATGTGTGTGATTCCGTGCTGCGGCAAACCGGGCTCTGGCCGATGAAACAACGGCAACTGGCCGAGCTGAGCGGCGGGGAACGGCAGCGGGTGGCGATTGCGCGAACGATGGCCCAGGAACCGGAATTATTGGTTTTGGATGAACCCACGACTTTTTTGGACATCCGGCATCAGCTGGCGATTTTAGATTTACTGAAAAAGTGGCAGTCTGAATGCGGCCTCACCATCCTGATTGTGCTGCATGACCTCAACTTGGCAGCGCAATATTGCGACCGGCTGGTTTTGCTGAAAGAAGGCCGGATGGTGACCAGCGGTGTTCCAAAAGCGGTTATCACCCGGGAGAGGATCGAAGAGGCATATGGGGTGACGCCACTGCTTATGACGCATCCGACGCTTCACGTTCCGCAAGTTTTTTTGCAACCCGCAAAGGAGGAGAAAAAATGAAAATCTACACCCGAACCGGTGATGAAGGGAAAACCGGCCTGATCGGAGGGCGTGTCAGTAAGGATGATGTCAGGGTTGAAGCATACGGGACGGTGGATGAGTTAAATGCTTTCGTCGGCGAAGCGGTGATCCGCCTGGACGCAAAACGGGATGAGGATCTGATTCAGGATCTGACGGAAATCCAGCACGAACTGTTTGATGCCGGTGCAGACTTGGCGCAAGCGGGCAAAAGCCGCCAGTACAAGGTTTCTGCGGAAATGGTGACCCGTTTGGAAGAGTGGATCGACAAATACGATGCTGAATGCAAGCCGCTTCAGCGCTTCATTTTGCCCGGTGGTTCCCCGGGAGCATCTGCGCTTCACGTCTGCAGGGTGGTCGCGCGCAGGGCCGAGCGGCGCGTGGTCACACTCTGTGCGCAGCAGGAGACCAATGATGAGGTACGCCGTTACCTCAATCGTTTGTCCGACTTTTTCTTCACAGCGGCCCGTGCCGTCAATGCCAGAGCCAACGTTTCCGATGTGGAATACAAGCGGGGCAGTCAAGTGTTTAGGCAGGCGGATGCGGGGAAAAATGAAAAGGATAAACAGTAGAGGCTGAGGCCTTTGTCAACAGGAACAGGAGGAATGACCGATGTCCCTGATCATGTACCAATACCCGAAGTGCGGAACATGCCGGAAGGCCAAGAAATACCTGGAGGAACACGGCATTTCGTTTACCGATAAAAATATCGCCGAGGAGCCGCCTTCGCGTGAGGAACTGGAAAAACTGATCAAAAAGAGCGGTTTGCCGATCAAAAAGTTTTTCAACACCAGCGGGCAAAAATATCGCGCCCTCGGATTGTCGCAAAAGCTGAAAGAGATGAGTGAGGAAGAAATGCTGGATTTGCTCGCTTCCGACGGCATGCTCATCAAGCGCCCGATCGTGACAGACGGCAACAAGGTGACGGTTGGGTTTAAAGAAGACCTGTATAAAGAAACGTGGGGTTAGAAAGAGGTGACATCCTCGACCGTCATTCGGTCGGGGTTTTTTTGTGCACGAGGTACAAGTGGCGTACATACACTTTCCATAGCATTGTCGTTACTTACTGCGAGGAGGAACGAATTGTGTATAATATTCCCTATCTGCAAATATCGCAAGCACTGGATACGCATCTGGTTCAGGATATCGCCCACGCGATCAACGGAGAATACAGTGCGATTGCCTGCTATGCCCAACTGGCAGAATTGGCGGATACTCAAGAGGAAAAAGAGCGTATTTCAGAAATAAGAGAAGATGAAATCAAACATTATCGTGCCTTTTCCAATATTTATTTTCAGCTTACGGGTAAACAACCGGAACCGAAGATCACGGAAAAATGCCCCGATAACTTTAAAGAAGGATTAAAGTTTGCAATCAAGGATGAACAGAAAACGGTTGACTTTTACCTGGATCTGGCTGACCGGACAAGAAACCGGAATATAAAAAGAGCGTTTCAGCGCGCCGCAGCAGACGAACAGAATCACGCGGTCTGGTTTTTATATTATTACACATTGCAATGTTGCGGATAATTTATAGAAACCGGTGTGTTGATTGATTAAATACGGTACGGTATTAAATTCCGTCAAGGCGACAAGAGTCCAAGACTCATACCGGAAAAACGAAGCCTCCTGTTATAGTGGGGCTTTGTATTTTTTAGGAGTGAAAGTGATCCCGTTGCCTGTTTAATGCGATGGCAGCGTTGAAAATTCCGGAGCATGATCAAGCGAAGCAGATGTTTTTCGTGATCGGTTGTGTAAGATAAAACGGAAATAGGCACAATAGAAAGGGAGGTGTGAAATGGGGATTCATGTCGCCGGGCATTTGCTCAAACAGCTGGATATTTGGGGATGTCAGCGAATTTACGGTGTGATCGGGGATGCCAATCTTGATTTGCTTGGCGAACTGGCGAAACAGTCCGGGGTGAACTATATCGCATGTCGTACGGAAATGGGAGCTGCGCTGATGGCCTCGGCAGAAGCGAAATTGACAGGAAGGCCTGGCGTTGTTCTGGCGACAAGCGGTCCGGGGATCGTTTCGCTTTTGAATGGATTGGCGGATGCCGCGGCTGACGGTGTTCCGGTACTGGCCATCACCGGTCAGGTGGAGCGAAGCAAGTTGGGAACGGGCAGTAAACAGGAAATCGACCAGCAGCGGTTAATCGAGCCCATCGCCCTCTTTTCCGCACTGGTCGCTGACGGGAAAGGATTTTCCACACAGTTGAATCTGGCCTTCAAAGCGGCGGTAAACCGGGGCGGTGTTGCCCATTTGTCGATTCCCAAGAGATGTGGCGGGAAGCGACGGATGAAATCTTTTACCCGAATCCGCCGCTTATGCCGCCGCTCCAGCCGCAACCTGAGGTGATGGCAGAATTGCTCTCCCGGCTGGGGCAGTCGACGCGGCCTGTATTTTTGGTGGGGCGGGGGATTGCCGGAGCAGAAGAAAAGGTGATTCGCCTCGCAGAAACGGTTCAGGCGGCGATCATTGCGACGATGCCGGCGAAGTCGCTCATACCAAATGATCACCCTCTGTTTGCCGGCGGATTGGGACAGGCGGGCAGCCAGTCGGCAACGGATCTCCTGCAGATGGCGGATTTATGTGTGATCCTGGGAGCAACCTGGTGGCCGCAAGCGTTTGTGCCGCAAAAGATTCCGGTGATCCAGGTGGACCGGATCCCGGAGAATATCGGGCGAACGCGTCCCTGTGTCACCTCGGTGGTTGGCGATGTGTCGTATGTGGTGGAGGTTTGTTTGCAGGAGATGCCGCAGAAGGATCAGGCGGAGTGGATGGAACTGATTCAAAAGCGCAAACAGAGCTGGCAGAAACGGATCGAGGAGGAAACCTCGCCTTCGGCCGGCATGCTTACCCCTGCCAGGCTGATGTCTGCTTTGGGCACGCTTGTTGATCCGCGGGCAGTCATTGTCCTTGATGTCGGAGACCATACTCTTTGGTTTGAACGAACCTTTCCCTTAAAGCAACAGGAAATTCTGATCTCCGGGAAGTGGAGGACGCTCGGATTTGCCCTGCCGGCAGCAATTGCCGCTGCTCTCAATCATCCCGGGCGTCAGGTGATTGCCATCGTCGGTGACGGGGGTTTTCCGGTGACGATGGCTGAGTTGGCCACGGCAGCTGCCCGCCGTCTCCCGATCAAGCTGGTTTTGCTGAATAACGGATGTTACGCGATGGAGAAAAACCGCATGAAAAGCGCCGGTTTGCACACGCTTGGAGCTGATTTGGACAATCCGGATTTCGTGCGTCTGGCCGAAGCGTTCGGGTTTAGCGGATATCGCATTCAGAAGGAGCAAGACTTGCCGCTGCTAAAAGAAATGATCGCGATTGACCAACCGGCACTGGCCGAAGTGATCTGCGCAGATGGGATGCTTCCTCATACGCGGATTTAGGGAAAGACTTTGGCGTAGTAAATGACAAAAGATCTCAATTTATAATTAATATAAATTAGTATTGACTTTAATCTGGGGGCGTGTTATTTTTAATTTGTACCAAACAGGCCTTACCCGCTGTTTAATGCTAATCCAAATTGGGAAAGGTAAGTTTGGATCAAAAGTATACTTAATCTGAGGAGGTTATTCTCGTGGCACATCGTCTTGTAGGATTGCCAGCTCCCGATTTTGAATTGGAGAGCACCAAAAATCTTGAAACGCTTGACGAAAAGGTGCGCCTCTCCGACTATAAAGGAAAATGGCTCGTTCTGTTCTTCTATCCGCTTGACTTCACTTTCGTATGCCCGACGGAAATCACTGCGCTTTCCGATCGCTACGAAGAGTTTGCCGATCTTGATGCGGAAATTCTCGGTGTAAGCACCGACAGCAAATATTCTCACCGCGCTTGGATCAACACTCCGCGCGATGCCAATGGTCTCGGTAAAATCAATTATCCGTTGGCTGCGGACACCACCCATAAAGTAAGCCGCGACTACGGCGTTTTGATCGAAGAGGAAGGAGTTGCGTTGCGCGGGTTGTTCATCATCGACCCGGAAGGCATTGTTCGTTATCAAGTCGTGCATGACAACGATATCGGACGCAGCGTTGATGAAACCCTGCGCGTATTGCAAGCATTGCAAATGGGTGGACTGTGCCCTGCCAACTGGAAACCGGGGGATAAAACCCTTTAATCTTCACATCGATTCCGAGGGCCTAACTAGTGCGTTAGGTCCTCTATTTCCATAAAAGGGGAGGCTGAAGAGAATGGCGTTGCGTTTGCGTACGGAAATGCCCGAAATCAAAGGGATTACGGAATGGGTCAACGGCGAAGTGACCAATGAAGATCTGAAAGGACAACCGGTGATCGTTCACTTCTGGTCCATCAGCTGCCACATGTGCAAGAAGAGCTTGCCGGAAGTGAACAAGATGCGTGAAGAGTATCCGCAAATCAAGTTTGTCGGGATTCACATGCCGCGTTCGGAAAAAGATACAGATGTGGACGCAGTCAAAGAAACCATAGTAAAATACGAACTGAAGCATCCGCAAGGGATCGACAACAGCCACAGCGTCGTGGATGCTTTTGAAAACGAATTTGTTCCTGCTTTTTATCTGTTTGATGCCAACGGATTGCTCAGACACCGCTCTGCGGGCGAAAAAGCCCTGTCGATGTTGAAACGTCCGTTGGAACGCGTATTGGGAGAACTTGAGTAAGCGGAGGGTCCGACATGAATTTGCCAAAAGAGCTGCGTTATTCAGAAGAACATGAGTGGGTACAGCGCCTGGAAGGAAACAAAGTGCGGATCGGGATTACCGACTTTGCGCAATCGGAATTGGGAGACATCGTCTTTGTCGAATTGCCGGAAGCAGGTGCCGAGCTGAAAGCCGGGGAGCCCTTTGGCAGTGTTGAATCGGTTAAGACCGTCTCGGAATTGTATGCGCCGGTCAGCGGAAAAGTGTTGGAGGTAAATGCTGCTTTGGAAGGGTCTCCGGAAAACGTAAACGATTCTCCTTACGAAGACGGCTGGATGATTGTTGTGGAAATGGCGGATTCTTCCGAACTCGAAAACCTTCTTGACGCTGAAGGTTACGAAAAAGTGGTCAGCGAATAAGTTGGCTGACAGACTTTTCGCCCCTGTGGGAACTGTTGCCAGGCTTTGGCCGGCTGCCGGTCCTTCAGAAGGGGCGTTTTTGTTTTTCTGTGGACGGATTGCCACCATCGCACTCGGTTTGGCAGATTGCAAGGATGAGAGAAGAATTTTTGAAGGAGATTACATCGTTTCATATGGTTGCTGGTTTGCACGGAAGAGGCAATCGTGAGTTTGTCGGCTCACGGGAAGGAAATGGCAGTCTATTTTCTTTGGTATAGGTTGTTTTGAACTTACTGATTTGTGGTAAAATATATACACATCCATCGATTCTTGATCGGATCTGGAGAATGGATGATCCCGATCATGAGTGGGAACAGGAGGGAACGCCCATGAGTTACTGCTGTGGAGCTTCAACGATTGGTTTTATCGGGTCTTACCGGCAGCAGTCCGTCATGGTGCATCAGGTGCCATTGCTCTATTGCCCGGTATGCCATGATGTGCAAGTTCATCCTGCCGTAAAGGAAGAGTTTGAGCTGGTGGTAGATTATGCGAAGGAAGATCGCGTCAGAGAGGTAACCCTCCGTGAAACGATTACCCCCGAAATGATCGAGGAATGGAAAGAGTACGGAATCAGTTTTCAAGAAGATGCCGATTTTGAACCGATTTTGCGTGAACAAATTGATCATTCGCTCGATCTGCTCCGAGTTTCCAAGATTTTGAATGATAAAGAGTGGGGAGAAGAACTGAAAAAACGTTTGAAAGTGCTTACAACGCAATTGAAAAAACTGGAAGAGCAAAAAGAGGAAAGCAGATAGACAAAAATGGAACCCGGATTGGCCCCGGGTTCTTTTTCATTGGCGCTTGATTTCGGCCAGGATTCCATCCAACACTCCGCGCCAGGCCGCCAGTGTGGCGTGCGCCACTTTTTCGGCCTGCCCGATCTTGACCGGATCTTCCCCGCACAGGGTGAGCAGCAAATTCTCCGCGATCGGGGCCCGTTTGTTGGAGCTAATCTGGGTATGGCGATTGAGAAAGTAGATGAGCCGCTCTGAAACGGAGATTTTGGAAAAGCTTTTGGCCAGACGGGCATACAGTTCCGGCACCAAATATTCGTATCCGTAGCAGAAGGCAGAGGCGACTTCATGCAACTGACCATTGCCGGCAAGTTCAAGACACTGCTTGGTGAAATCAGCAGCAGAAGGCGGGATTTCGCTCTGAAACAGCGACTCGAC
The DNA here is from genome assembly GCF_016055135.1 of Thermoactinomyces sp. CICC 10521. Lineage (NCBI taxonomy): Bacteria > Bacillati > Bacillota > Bacilli > Caryophanales > Thermoactinomycetaceae > Thermoactinomyces > Thermoactinomyces sp. CICC 10521. Next base: position 113,409 of record NZ_JAECVZ010000004.1, read on the forward strand.
CGGATGGTAGCCAGCCTGCAACATTTGCAGGTATGTCTCAATCGGATTCGTGTCTGCTTTCATTTCCTCCATGGCTTGAAAATAAATTTCAAAATGGCTGGCATAGTTGCCCTTTCCGTCTTTGTCGGTTTCTTCCCAGACGGCCAATTCATTGAGAAAGCGGGCAAATGAAGCATTTGTCCGCGGCAGCCAGGGCAGGGAGACACAAGTGAATGACTGTTGCAATTTTTTAAGCAAAGACATATAAACCCATACCACAAAAATATGGTGCTTCATAAAGATTCGCACATTTCCCTCTGTATGGAGATGCGACAGCAAAGCGTGAGTCAAAATTTCCTTGCGGGCGGCTTGAAGTGATTGGGTTTCTAACGTTTTCAACGGTTTCTCCTCCCGGTTTTGCGATTGATCAGCTCCGAATCCCATCCCCCGACTCGCTCGCGGTCAACGGGATTCTCCGTTTATGTTCGCATTGGATTGATCAACAGGTGATGATATCAGTGAAATCAAAGGATATTTTAACGTATTCCTGACATTGTTACAATTTGCGCCGCTAAGCAATCAGGTCTTTTCGGCATAACCCGGGATGAAATCTTGAAATGAGGAAGGAAAGGCGGGCATGATGCCCCGGCTTGTGACGCACTTTACAGAAAAAGCCCTCCAAGTCGGGATTGGAAGGCTTTCAGATCGTATCGGCAATTCGGAGAAAGGTCCGGATCTGATTGATTAACAGATTGATCGCCACTTGGTTGTGACCGCCCTCAGGGATGATGAGATCGGCGTAGCGCTTGCTCGGTTCGACAAATTGCAGGTGCATCGGGCGCACAACATTTAAGTATTGTTCCATCACCGATTCAAATGTTCGCCCACGCTCCTGGATATCCCGCTCGATCCGCCGCAAAATCCGCACATCAGCATCGGTGTCCACGAACACCTTAATATCCATCAGGCTGCGCAAACGTTCGTCATCGAGGATGAGAATCCCTTCGAGAATGATGACATCCCTGGGATTGAGAACGACGGTTTCCTTGGCCCGGGTGTGGAGCTTGTAATCGTAAATCGGTTTTTCAATGGGACAGTAATTTAAAAGCTGCTGGATGTGGGAGTACAAAAGATCATTGTCAAAGGCGAGCGGATGGTCGTAATTCGTTTTTTTTCTCTCTTCCAGGGTGAGGTGGGATTGATCTTTATAGTAGGAATCCTGCTCCAGGTAAACCACCGATTCAGCAAACTGCTGAACCAGTTTTTTGGCTACGGTCGTTTTTCCCGAACCGGTTCCTCCGGCCACTCCAATTACTACGGGTCTTGTCATAAGTCGCTTCCCTTCCTATAGCAATAAAACCCTATATTTTACTGTTGAGATCATATCAATATTATAGTTTTATTGCAAGTTAAACATTGTTCCATTAAAAAATGATTAAGTCTATGTGAATGGAGTGCCGAGGATGAGGGGACGTGATGCCCCTTTACGAAAAAAAGCCAACAGACCGTTTTTGATCTGTTGGCTGTTCCGGTTCAGTCGGCGAATCTGGGACCGGATTGGCGGATGGAATCGCTCACATTTCTAAAGGATGCGAAATGCTGATGGAAGCGCTTGGCCAGTTCTCGCGCTTTTTGATCATATTCCGCTGGGGCGGCCCAGGTATTGCGCGGGTTCAGGATTTCGGCAGGCACGCCGGGACAAGAGACGGGAATTGAAAGGCCGAAGATCGGGTCTTCGATATATTCCACATCGCGAAGCTGCCCTTTGATTGCGGCATGAACCATCGCGCGGGTAAAACGGAGATCCATCCGGCGGCCGATCCCGTAAGGTCCTCCCGTCCAGCCGGTATTGATGAGATATACTTCCACCTGATGCTCGGCCACTTTTTTGCCCAGCATCTCAGCATACATTTCTGCCGGGCGAGGCAGGAAGGGAGCTCCGAAGCAAGTGGAGAAAGTGGCTTCGGGTTCTGTCACGCCACGCTCGGTTCCCGCCAGTTTGCTGGTGTAGCCGGACAGAAAATGGTACATGGCTTGCTCCGGTGTCAGTTTGGAGATCGGGGGCAGAACGCCAAAAGCATCGGCGGTTAAAAACAGAATCACGCTGGGATGCCCGCCGCGCCCCTCTTTTACCGCTCCCGGGATATAATCAACCGGATAGGCGGCACGCGTGTTTTCCGTAAGTGTGTCATCCTTGTAATCCGGGGATCGGTCTGCTGTCAGCACCACATTTTCCAGCACTGTGCCAAAACTTACGGCATTCCAGATCTGCGGCTCTTTCTCGGGATTTAAACCGATGCACTTGGCGTAGCAGCCGCCTTCGATGTTAAATACGCCCTGGTCTGACCAGCCGTGTTCGTCGTCTCCGATCAAAAAACGCTCCGGGTCAGCGGACAAGGTGGTTTTGCCGGTGCCGGAAAGCCCGAAGAAGAGAGCGACATCTCCGTCTTTTCCCATGTTGGCGGAGCAGTGCATCGGCATTACCCCGTATTCCGGCAGCAAATAGTTCATAACGCTGAAAATCGACTTTTTCATTTCCCCTGCATATTCCGTCCCGGCGATCAGCACCATGCGACGGGCAAAGCTGATTGCGATGACTGTTTCCGAGCGGGTTCCAAAGACGGCCGGGTCTGCTTTAAAACCGGGGGCGCAGATGACGGTAAATTCCGGGTTATGCTGTTGCAGCTCTTCTTTTGTCGGTCTGACAAACAATTGATGAACAAACAGATTATGCCAGGCGTATTCGTTGATCACGCGTACCGGAAGGCGGTAGGTTGGATCTGCTCCGGCAAATCCGTCGAAAACAAAAACATCTTTTTCCATTAAGTAATCTTGCATGTGTTTGAAAAGAAGTGCAAATGTTTCCGGTTCCATCGGCTGGTTGACCGGTCCCCAGTCAATCTGTTCCTTGATTGATTCGTCCGCTGCGATATATTTATCCTTGGGGGAACGTCCGGTAAAAGAGCCAGTCGTGGCCCGTAAGGCACCGTTCGCTGTGAGAACCGCTTCATTTCGCTTGAGTGCTTGCTCGACCAGTTCGGCGACAGTCAGCTGATAGTGCACTTTGGCGCCAAGCTTAAAGGTTGAGCCGCTGTTTGCGGGAATTACCATACTCATACGTAACATCCACCTTTTTTATTTTTGCAATTTTATGTTGGAATCGCGATTTATGATATACCGAATCAATAAATAGTATAACATAATGGTATACAGATGGTGAATATGTTATTTTTAATTGCCGCTGATTCCGAATCGTGATGAACCAAATGCCGAATCGGGCGATGCTTGAAAAAACGTTTATATTTAATTGGTTTGGGAATAAGATGGAAGTAATATGTGGAGATTGTCATAAAGCTTAAGGAAATTGTTTCTAGGTATTAATACCCATTGACTTTTACAAAAATAAATGGTACCTTTGTACAGAATGAATTCCACTTCGGGAGTGTTATAATGAGCGAGTTAAAGGAAGGGGCCGTCGTACAGGGAGAGGTGATCTCTACCAAACCATTTGGTGCGTTCGTCAAGCTTGAGTCGGGTGAAACCGGTTTGGTTCACATCTCTCAGATCTCGACAAAGTATGTAGAAAAAGTTGAAGACGAATTGCAGGTCGGTGCGGTAGTCAAAGCAAAAGTGCTTTCGATTGATCCGTCAGGAAAGATTTCCTTGTCGATAAAGGCGCTCCAGGATGACCGTCAGCGGGAACGCAGAGGCGGCGATCGTCGCGGTGGACGGAAAAGCCCTGCTGATTTCGAAGATATGATGAAAAAATGGATGAAGAGCAGCGAAGAACGCTTGAGCGCACTTGCGGCGAAGCAAAGAAGAAACCGATAGAAATTAAGAGAGCAACATCTTCCAGAGGGGAAGATGTTTTTTTATGCCTGCATCCTTGCCGGGAGAATCTGAACTTTACATCGGAAGCGCCGCACAACCCCGGATGGAAGTTCAGGCAATCGCAAAAGGGGAAGAGGTGCCCCTCTGCTGACTGACCGTTCGGAACGCAGTGATGTTCAGGGAGGCACCATGACCTGGCCTGCAACATGCTTTCACGGGCCCGGAATGGGAGGGACCGAAACTGATTTGCTTCATTTATCGGGTTTACCTCTTTTCGATTATGACCAGCGAAGGGGCTTGCTTCCGATTGATCAACTGTTGCCACAGCACTTGATAGGATTTCGGACATAAGCCTGTGGCAAAACGGATGACGTGGTCCGCTTCCTCCTGGCCGCCGGGATGTCCGGTATACAGTGCACAGGTGAGAATGCCGCCGGATTTGAGCCAATCCAGTGCCGTTTGCAAGGCGGGAATCGTTGTTTCTTTCCGGGTGATGACGGATGAATCCCCGTGTGGCAAGTAGCCGAGATTAAACATGGCGGCATGAATCTTTCCTTTCAATCGGGGGGGAAGTTCCTCTCCCATCCGATGATGGCTGGCATGAAACAAACGAACCTGTTCCAGCTGTCCCGCTTTTTCCAGACGGCACCTTGCTTGTTGCAGGGCGGCTTGCTGAATGTCAAAGCCGAATACGGCTCCGGACGGCCCGGTTGTTTCAGCCAGAAAAAGGGTATCATACCCGTTGCCGACCGTTCCGTCAATCGCGAAACCGCCGGGAGGCAAGGCTTGTTTTATGTAGTGGCGGGCGCTTTGCAAAATGGAAGGGAGGATCATGACGGATCACTCCCTGATGTTGCCCGGAAGCTGAATGCCCTGCCGCGGCTGTGCTTTTTTCCCTTGCCAGGTATTGCGGCGTTTCAACTCATCGTCGATCGCGTTGAGTACTTCCCATTTTTTTGTGCTCCACATCGGACCGATGAGAAGGTCAGGTGGTCCGTCACCGGTCACGCGGTGAATAATCACGTCGGGAGGAAGGATCTCCAGCGAATCGACAACAAGGCGAACGTACTGGTCTTTTTCCAGGAATTGCACCAGCCCTGCTTCGTATTGCTTCACCATCGGCGTGTTCTTCAACAGATGGAGCAAATGGATTTTAATGCCCTGAATATCCATATGGGCACAGGCTTCCACCGTCTGCATCATCATCTCTTCTGTTTCCCCCGGCAAACCGTGGATGATGTGGGCGCATGTATAAATGCCGTGGCGCCGGAGTTTTTCCACACCTTCGACGAAGCAGGCAAAATCATGACCGCGATTGATGAGCTTTGAGGTGGATTCGTGGATGGTTTGCAGACCCAGTTCGACCCAAAGATAAGTGCGTTGATTCAGTTCAGCCAGATATTCCACGACATCATCCGGGAGGCAGTCGGGGCGGGTGGCAATGGCCAGACCGACCACTCCTTCCTGCTCCAGGATCGGCTCGTACATTTCTTTTAAGACTTCCACCGGGGCATACGTGTTGCTGAATGCTTGAAAATAGCCGATATATTTGGCGTCCGGCCATTTGGTGTGCATTCGGTCTTTCACTTCTTGAAACTGTTTTAATAAATCATCGCGCCGGTTGCCGGCAAAATCACCGGAACCGCGGGCACTGCAGAAGGTGCAGCCGCCGATGGCCACTTTTCCGTCGCGGTTGGGACAAGTGAAGCCGCCATCCAGAGCCACCTTGAACACTTTTTGCCCGAACAGGCTGCGCAGATGATGGTTCCATGTATGGTAACGTTTATCTCCCCACAGACGAGGAGCGGTTGTTGGCATCTCTTCGTGCATGACGATCATCCTTTATTCTTCTGAATCTGTTCCTATTATACATGATTTGCGGCTGGCATGCTTCTTCATCAAGTTCATGATCGTTTTTGGAAATTGAGTTACAATATAGATTCGGGTGACTCACTAACATCGAGGGAGTGAAGAGCGTGGTTAAACTGGTTGTCAGTGATTTGGACGGAACCCTTTTAAATGAGGAAGGAAAAGTCAGTGAGGAAAATAAACGGGCCCTTCGTTTGGCTGAGGAACACGGCGTGCAGGTGATGATTGCGACGGGCCGTCCCTACCGCTCGGCCATGGAAGTGGTCGAGGAAGCGGGATTGAAATGTCCCTTGATCTTCTTAAACGGTGCCTGTATCCAAACCCGGGACGGAGAGAGGATTCAATCGATTCCGCTGGGTCGGGAACAGGCGGAAATGCTGCATCAAAGGTTTGAAGAGATCGGCATTTACCATCAGGCTTATACGGATCAGGGATTATATGCCAGCCGTCGAGGCTTTGATCTTTTAAAAGTGGAACTGGATCGGGTGAAGAGCGCAAACCCTGAGGTTGACCCGGATGTTTTGAAATCAGCGACCATTGACCGCTTGAAACATTATTGTGTGTCCGGGGTACATGTTGAAGATGCTCTGCAAAACCCTGATGCGTCAATCTATAAAATCCTCGCTTTTTCCATGGAACCGGATAAGCTGGAGCAAGCCCGGAAAAAGGCGGAAGAACTAAGCGGCGTCATTGTGACCGCCTCTGCCGAAAATAATATCGAGGTGAACCATCCCGAGGCGCAAAAAGGAAAGGCAGTGGCTCTCTATGCCGAAAAGCTGGGAATTCCGCTTGAACAGGTGATGGTGATCGGAGATAACCGCAATGATTTGTCGATGATGAAGATTGCCGGTTACAGCGTGGCCATGGGCAATGCCGATGATGAAGTGAAACGCGTCTGCAAATACGTAACCAAGTCCAACTCGGAACACGGAGTCGCCTATGCCATCGAAAAGTGGGCGCTTGCCAAAGCGTAAACCATATTGGAACGCAGATACACCACCTGAAAACACTCAAGGCTGGGTCCGCGGGTTCCTGATCCCGGCTGCATTGACTTCACAGAAAAAATTCACACCGCCGACTTCCGGAAACGAGCGATCCGGCGGGCGGCGGTGTTTTATCACTTCACGAGAAAGAGACCTGTGACTTCAGTTTGGGGGATGAGAGAACTTCAGGCGGGGATGTTTCCACTCTCAAAGCCTGACATCCTTGTTCCAAATGACAATGGATAAGATTAAATCTCACCTTCGGTTGTGATTGTGAATTGTGAGATGTATTTATGTATTTATTTACGTTGCCATCATATCTTAACATCAAGAGGAAAATTACCGCCCTGTGTCGTTCGCCGATTGGGGCGGCGATTTCTTTCTTCGAATGAACTGAATCCCATTCAGACGGGTCCTTTTTTGTTTGCTCTGTTTTTGAACAGAGGAAATCAACCAGCCCGGCCCAGAGGCAGAAGGCAGGAATGAATCTTTCTGCCGAAGTTAATATTTTTCTTGTCAGCGTGTTTCTATATAATAGATAGAAAGGTAGATTTTCATCTGCTCCATTTTCATTTTTCATTTGTCTGGGAGGAAGGCAAAAATTGGATGATGTTGCCAGTAGTCTGATACGTTTGTTTTTCGTTGTCCTGCTCGTCTTATTAAACGGTTTTTTTGTGGCGGCTGAATTTGCGATCGTCAAAGTGAGATCAACCAGGATCGCACAGATTGAGAATCGGAGGGGGAGAGTGGCGCAACGGGTTCTGGCCAATCTCGATGCCTATCTGTCGGCTACCCAACTGGGGATTACGCTTGCTTCCCTGGGGCTCGGGTGGATCGGAGAACCGGCCGTCGCCAAACTGATTTCGCCGGTGTTGGCGTATGTGGGCGCCCCGGATTGGCTTATTCATACAATTGCGATTGCGATGGGTTTTTCCATTATTACCTTTATGCATATTGTGCTTGGGGAAATGGCGCCGAAGTCGATCGCGATTCGCCAAGCGGAATCGATTACCCTGTGGACCGCAGTCCCGCTTCATTTATTTTACCGCTTGTTCAAACCGTTTATTTTCATTCTGAATTACAGTGCCAACCTGGCATTAAAAGCGTTTGGCATCGAATTCAACGAAACGCAGCAGGCACATACGGAAGAGGAGATTCGCATGTTGATCGCACAGAGCCACAAAAGCGGTGTGATCGACCAAACAGAGTTGACATTGTTTGATAATGTCTTCGATTTTACGGAACGGGTCGCCCGTGAAGTGATGGTTCCGCGGGTAAAGATGGAGTGTTTGTTTCAGGATAATACGTTTGAGGAGAACTTTAATATTATTAAGAACAGCTATCATACCCGCTTTCCGCTGTGCGGGCGTGACAAGGATGATATACAAGGGATTATTCACATACGGGATGTTTACAATAAATTATCTGAAGGGAAAACACCGAACCTGAAAGAGCTGGCTCGCCCGGTGACGGTTGTTCCGGAAACGATGGAATTGAAGGATATTTTGGTCAACCTGCAAAAGAACCGGGGAGGGATGGCCATCGTCGTCGATGAGTACGGAGGAACGGCGGGCCTGGTGACAACAGAGGATATCATCGAGGAGATTTTCGGGGAAATCCAGGACGAATTTGATAATGAAAAACCGCAGTTCCAGAAGCGAGGGGAGAATACTTCCATTGATTCGCGCCTGCTGATCGAAGATGTGAATGAGTATTTTGATATCAATATAGAAGATCCCGATAATGACACCATCGGAGGATGGCTCTTTTCCGCATTGGGCAAAGTCCCGGAAGTGGGGGACCAAGTGCCCTATGACGGATGGATGTTTACAGTGGAGGAGATGGATCAGTTGCGCATTTCGCGCATTTTCGTTTCTCCGCATCTGACCCGGAACGAGGAGAGCGAGGAAAAGCTGTCGCTGCCGCGATAGATTGATTGGATATATAGGGGGACGATTTGGTCGTCTCCTTCTTTTTATGGTCTTGTAAAAGAAATAAACTCAGGTGTTGGGACCTGAGTCTGCATCAATGAGATTGATGAAAGGAGATTAGCTGCTGGGAGGATCCGCAACAAAACAGCTGTACATCCGGGTCACCTCTTTTAATTTTACTGCTGCCATTTTCGCTTTAAATCATTGTACTCTAAATGCTGAGTTATTTTCAATATAAAGGGTATATTGCTATTGATATAAATATTTTATTAGTTCGTTCCAGTTGAACGATTTGTGTTAAGTAAAAAATATTTTCATAAAAGCTGTGGCCGGGGGGATATAATAGACCGTTAATTCCGTATTTAATGAGAATTTTTATTTTCAATTTTTCATAAAGGGGATTTTGATTCGGGGGTAATATAAAAGAGAATCAACAGCCTGGTTCAAAGAAAGACAGCCAACCATTGGCAGAACGTAAATTTTGAGTGGCGAAATTTGTCCACACCGCGCATTTTCACCGGGTTTCACAGGGAGGAGAGCGATGGTAGGCCAGCGAAATAACCGGAAGGTTCATTGACAAATTTTCGTGGAGTTGTATTATTGAAGAAAGGCCATTTGTTTCATTGGGGAAAGTGTTAATAAAATCAACAGATTTGAAATGATTTGTAACACTGTTTTAAAACAGAACTCATAATTAGTTATAACAGTGAAACGCTTTCACGACCGCTGATACTTATACTGATTGAGGTGAGTAAAACCATGGCCAAAACCAAACAGCGTGAAAAGGGGTATGGAAACGCAGAGGTTCGCCTTGAGCGGATCGAGCCGTTTTCCATCCTGTCGGTAGAAGGGAAAGTAATCAACAAGGATCAAATGCCGAGGCTGAGTGATGAACAGCTTCGGGAATTGATGAGAAGAATGGTCTTTACCCGTGTATGGGATCAACGTGCCGTAGGATTGGCGCGGCAAGGACGGCTGGGCTTCTATGCTCCGGTTTCCGGACAGGAAGGAACCATGATCGGCAGTGAGTTTGCGCTGAACAAAGATGACTACATCCTGCCGGGTTACCGTGACATTCCGCAGCTCTACTGGCATGGTTATCCGATGTATCAGGCGTTTCTGTGGTCGCGTGGCCATCAGCACGGAGGAGAAATCCCGGAAGATGTTCATGTCCTGATGCCGCAAATCATCATCGGGGCGCAATACGTGCAAACCTCCGGTGTGGCAATGGGGCTGAAACGCCGTGGCAAGAAACAGGTGGTCATTACCTTTACCGGTGACGGCGGAAGCTCGCAAGGTGATTTCTACGAAGCGATGAACTTTGCCGGCGTTTACAAATTGCCTGCCATTTTTGTCGTGCAAAATAACCGTTATGCCATTTCCACACCGTTCTCCAAACAGACGGCGGCGGAAACCGTTGCCCAAAAAGGTGTCGCCGCAGGAATCCGCAGCATCCAAGTGGATGGCTTTGACGTATTGGCTGTGTACAAAGCGGTGGCCGATGCCGCTGAACGCGCGCGCAACGGAGAAGGCCCGACCTTGATCGAGGCACTCAACTACCGTCTTGGACCTCACTCGATGTCCGGGGATGACCCGACCCGTTACCGTTCCAAAGATGAACCTTCTGAGTACGATGAACGGGAACCGTTGGTACGTTTCCGCCGCTTCCTTGAAGCAAAAGGCCTGTGGACGGAACAAGATGAAGAAAGTGCGATTGAAGAAGCAAAACAAGCAGTGGCGGATGCGGCGAAGAAAGCGGATAAATTTGAGAAAATGACCATTGCCGGCCTGATCGACAGCATGTACGAAATCACGCCTCCGCATCTGGAAAAACAGAAAGCAGAGTATACGAAGGAGGGCAAATAAACCATGCCAAAGATGACAATGGTAAAAGCAATCAACGATGCCCTGCGCGTGGAATTAAAACGGGATCCGAACGTGCTCGTATTCGGTGAAGACGTAGGGGTTAACGGGGGTGTGTTCCGCGTTACCGACGGCTTGGCCAAAGAGTTCGGGGAAGACCGTGTGTTTGACACTCCTTTGGCTGAGTCTGGAATCGGCGGTTTGGCCATCGGTTTGGCTACCCAGGGATTCCGTCCTGTTGCGGAAATCCAATTCATCGGTTTTATTTTTGAAGCGATGGATTCCATCTGTGTCCAAGCTCCGCGGATGCGTTACCGTTCCGGCGGCCGTTACCAAGCACCGATCGTATTCCGCGCTCCGTTTGGTGCCGGGGTGAAACCACCGGAACTTCACGGGGACAGCTTGGAAGGTTATCTCACGCAAACACCGGGATTGAAAGTCGTTTGCCCGTCCAATCCATATGATGCCAAAGGATTGCTGATTTCGGCCATTCGTGACAACGATCCCGTTTTCTTCCTCGAACATCTGAAATTGTATTTCTCTCTCAAGGATGAAGTGCCGGAAGGAGAATACACTGTTCCGATCGGGAAAGCAAACGTGGTTCGCGAAGGTTCCGATGTGACCATCATCACCTACGGCGCCATGGTTCACACCTCTTTGAAAGCCGCTGAAATTGCGGAAAAAGAAAGAGGAGCCAAAGTGGAAGTAATCGACCTGCGGACGCTCAGCCCGCTCGATACCGAAACCATTATCAACTCGGTTGAAAAAACCGGCCGCGCGATCGTTGTGCAGGAAGCTCCGCGCAGTACCGGTATTGCTGCCGAAGTGATTGCGCAAATTAATGAAAATGCCATTTTGAAACTGGATGCACCGGTCAAACGCGTTGCTCCGCCGGATACGGTCCTCGCCTTCCCGCTGATTGAGGAAGAGTGGATTCCGGATGCTTCCCGCGTTGTGAAAGGCATCTACGAAGTTCTTGATTTTTAATGATTTGTCTTCCCATGACGGCTGTGTAGTTCGGGCGGACACAGTCTATCCGCGGTGACTTCCGGTTTGGTCACCGCCTCCTTTTGCCCGATGATCTGAAGTTAGAACAGGAGGAACTATCGTGGCAGCATATCAGTTTAAGTTGCCGGATGTGGGTGAAGGGATCCACGAAGGCGAAATCGTGAAGTTGCATGTCAAAGAAGGCGATCGGATTCAAGAATTCGATATTTTTGCCGAAGTTCAAACCGATAAGGCGGTAGTGGAAATTCCCTCCCCGGTGACAGGGGTTGTGAAAGAGATTAAAGTAAAAGAAGGCGAGATCGCCTTGGTTCATTCCACCATCGCCGTCATTGATGCCGAAGGTGTAGCAGAAGAAGAGGCTGCCGGGGAACAAGCGGCAGAATCGGTTGAAACGAAAGAGGAAAAACCGGCAGAAGCGAAACAGGAAGCACAAGCGGAAGCGCCTGCCGCCAAACGCGGCAATGTGAGCGCCATGCCGTCCGTTCGCAAACTGGCGCGTGAACTGGGTGTTGACATTACACAAGTGACAGGTTCCGGCAAAAACGGGCGGATTTTGGCCGAAGACGTCAAACGCTTTGCCGAGGGAGGCGCGGTTCAACCGGCTACAGAGCAAAAAACGGAAGCACCGGCTCCGGAAGTGCCCGCGGCAGCACCTGCACAAAAAACACCGATCGAAACGACCGGAAACGAGGAACGGATTCCGCTCAAAGGCATTCGCCGCACGATTGCCACGCGCATGGTCGAGAGCAAACATACGGCTCCGCATGTTACCCTGATGGACGAATTCGATGTAACCGAACTGATCGAATTGCGCAAATGGGGCAAATCCGTTGCTCAAGAGCGCAACATCAAACTTACTTATCTACCGTTCTTCATCAAAGCGGTCGTGGCCGCCCTGCGTGAGTTCCCGACTCTGAATGCATCCATTGACGATGAAAAACAGGAGATTGTGATCAAACATTACTATCATATCGGCTTGGCCACGGCAACGGACAATGGCCTTATGGTTCCTGTCATTCGCGATGCCGACCGCAAATCGATGTTTGATCTGGCCAAAGAAATTGCCGACAAGGCTGCACGCGGCCGCGAAATGAAGCTGGATCCGAGTGAACTGAAAGGCAGCACCTTCACCATTTCCAGCCTCGGCGGTTTTGGCGGTGAATTCTTCACACCGATCATCAATTATCCTGAAGTTGCGATTCTCGGTATCGGGGCAATCAAAGAGAAACCGGTTGTTCACAATGGCGAAATTGCCGTTCGTTCCATCCTGCATGTATCTTTGAGCTTTGACCATCGCCTGATCGACGGGGATGTTGCTGCACGGTTTATCGGACGTTTGAAACAAGTCTTGGAAAGCCCGAAATTGTTAATGATGGAGATGTGATAACATGGTAGTGGGAGATCTTGCTCAAGAAGTAGATGTTCTCGTCATCGGCGCGGGCCCCGGCGGATATGTGGCCGCCATTCGCGCCGCCCAATTGGGACGTTCCGTTGCAATCGTGGATAAAGGAAATCTCGGGGGCGTTTGTCTCAATCGCGGATGTATTCCCTCCAAAGCGATCATCTCGGCTTCTGAACGGTATACCGGGATCAAGGAAGCGGGCGAAATGGGGATCGAAGTTTCCGGCGATGTGACCGTCAATATGCCCAAACTGATGGAATGGAAAAACGGAGTGGTGAAAAAGCTGACCGGCGGCGTAAAATCGCTCCTCAAAGGAAACAAAGTGGAGATTTTAAGCGGTGAAGCATTTTTCAGCGGTCCCAATTCCGTTCGTGTCGTAACCGACGATTCCAGCCAAACCTATAAATTCAACGATGTGATCATCGCGACCGGTTCCCGTCCGGCTGAGCTGAAAATCCTGCCGTTTGACGGCAAACGGATTCTCTCCTCGACGGAAGCACTCAATCTGCAAGAAGTGCCGAAGCGTCTGATCGTGGTCGGCGGCGGTTATATCGGATTGGAACTGGGGACGGCTTATGCCAAACTGGGTGCGGAAGTAACCATTCTCGAAGGAACCAAATCTCTCCTTCCGGGAACCGACCCGATGCTGACCAAAGTTGTCAGCCGCAAATTGAAAAAAACCGGTGTGAACGTCATTACCGAAGCGATGGTGCAAGGCGGCGAAAACACGGGCGATGAAGTTGTCGTTCGTGCGCAGGTGAACGGGGAAGAACAAACGTTTACCGCTGACTATTGCCTTGTTGCCGTTGGCCGCAAACCCAACACCGATGAGCTCGGTCTGGAATATGCGGGTGTCGAACTGGATGAGCGCGGATTTATCAAAATCGATAACCAATGCCGCACCAATGTGGAACACATCTATGCCATCGGTGACTGCGCAGGCGGTGCGCTGCTGGCCCACAAAGCGAGCTACGAAGGCAAAATTGCCGCCGAAGCGATTGCCGGGCTCAACAGCGTCATCGATTATCAGGCCATGCCGTTTGTTATCTTCAGTGATCCTGAAATCGCCTATACCGGCTTGACCGAAGCGCAAGCGAAAGAACAAGGTTATAACCCGGTTGTCAGCCGGTTTGCCTTCCAAGCCAACGGACGCGCGTTGTCCATGAATCATGCCGAAGGTTTTGTACAAATCGTTGCTGATTCCGAAACCAAACAAGTACTGGGTGTACAAATGGTTGGTCCGGAAGTTTCCTCGTTGCTCGGCGAAGCAGTATTTGCCGTGGAAATGGGAGCAAATGCCGAAGATCTGGCCCTCACCATCCACGCGCATCCGACCTTGCCGGAAACGATTATGGAAGCAGCGGAAGGCATTCTTGGACATGCGATTCATATGGTAAATAAATAATTTCTTGCAACCCCCCTTAAAACGCTTTTTGAGCATTAAGGGGGGTTGTTTTGTGGAAATATGACAGAAATTTAAAAATAATCTTTCTGCTGTCTGATTTGCCTCCGATTCATAATATAATAGTCGTGTAGTTTGCATGATGACCGCAGTGCTTTTTTATTGCAAGAAGACGAAAGAGCTTTTATCAGGAGCATGCAAATTTTAACAAAAATTATTATTTTAAATTTCGTTAAATTGAAGGAATTTTAAGGGGTTACATGGAAATGATTAAATCCCTCTTTTATAAGTGGCTGCAACCGATCATCGTGATGAGGAGAATGGGGGAGAATGCGTTTGTCACAGGGATGACAGCGTGTTTAAGGAGGCATGGGTTGATGAAAATGGGCGATATCATTCCGGCGTTGAAAAAGATGAATGTCAGTCTTAAGCATGAAAAACCGGGTGATATGACAAACGGGCAGCTTCATGCCGTTTTTCGGATTGTGGGCCAAATTCTGGGAGATCAACCGACGGTTACGATCGAAGATGAAGAAGCGTGGATGAAATATAAAAACAATTTTTTAACGCGGCGGGTGTTGCACGCCTGGGCGAAAGCCCGGTTTAAAATTTATTTGAATTCAACATCTGCAACAGAGAAAACAGAAATTATGGCTGAATTGTTTGAACAGATCAAGCCGGTGCTTTTTAAGTGTTTTATTGAAGAGTACGGGGTGGAAGGGCTGCCGTTAAATCCGCTGACCTTCCGTGCCTTTGTATGGAATCAGGCGTACATTGCCAGGAAGTTTCATTGTTATAAAGATGAACAATACTGGAATGAAATGATAGACATGATCGATACGCTGAAAGAAGAGTGTTTTGCCGACCGGTGGAAAAATATTTATTAAAGCGATGTGTGAACTGGGGAGGGAGAAGATGAAAACCTCAATTCAGATTGAAGTGCGGCCAACGGAAATCGATGTGATGGGGCACGTCAATAATGCAAAATATCTGGAATACATGGAATGGAGCCGTGAGGATTGGTATAACTGTACGGGATTGCCTTTTGACGTGTTTACGGAAATGGGAGTGGGGACCGTTACCGTCAATATCAATATCAACTATCGGAAAGAAGCGAAACTGGGGCAGAAACTGACGATCTCCACGGAGCCGATTCGCAAGGGGCGCACCAGTTTTGTATTGAAGCACGAAATCTATAACGAGCAGAACCAGCTGGTGGCTGATGCGGAAGTGACATGTTGTACCATCGACCTGAAAGCGCGCAAATCCGTTCCGCTCCCCAAAGAACTGGCGGCACACTTTGACTAGCGGAGCGGGGTACATACTTTTGCGGTGAAAGTGGCTGTGCAGACAAGTCATGGATTGTCAAGAAGACAGCGGGCAAGAAGTGGGACGCTGCTTTATGCCCGCTGCCTTCTCTTATTTTTGCCGCAGATCGCGCAGTTCTTCCAGGATGCCTTCGATCTCCATCATGGTCAGCTTTCCCTGCTTTTTTTCAATCAACTCATAGATCTCACGGATTTCCTCATATTGACCGAGATTGAAATCGTTTGGGTTGATCAGAGCGGCATTGACCAACTTGAGCTTCGCTTTGATCTCATTGATGAGATATTCCAGATTGGCCTCGGTTGCCTTTTCCAAATTCACCGTTTCCATCCTCTCTTTGTATGACATTCCTTATTATTGTAACGAAAAAAGGCCGAAAAACCCAGTATGATCGCAGCAATGCTCCGAAAGGCCGGGTGTTTGAGGAATGTGACTTCCTGCGCCCCGGCAGCATTATCCGGCTATTTTTTTAACAATTGTTGCTTGACCAGCGCCAAGCATTCACGCGCTTTGTGATAGGGAACGAACAGAACCTTCGAGTGAACGGGAGAAGGATCGGCCTTGATCCCGAACCATTTGGCATACTGCAAAGCGCGGTACATATGGTAATCGTGTGTGATGACCGTGATGGATGCAAAGGGTTTCTGCTTCAGAATGGCGGCGGAGTATTGCATGTTTTCCTTGGTGTTGGTCGATCGCTTTTCAAGAATGATCCGGCTGCCCGGAACCCCGTGGGCAACCAGGAATTGTTTCATGCTTTCCGCTTCCGTTATTCCTTCCTCTTCCGGTCCTCCGGATAAGAGAAGATAATCCACTTTTCCTTGTTGGTACAGCATGATGGCCGTTTGGCAGCGCTCCTTTAAAGCGGGGCTTGGCTTGCCATCCCACAGTGCGGCACCCAGTACAATACCGAGCTGATAATGGCCCGTTCCGGGTTGGACATCATCATAGCGCGAGACGCAATTCCAGAATACGGCTACGGGGAGGAGGATCAGGAGCGCCATCAAGGCGGTCGCGAATAAGATCCACTTTTTAAACTGCATGGTTTCTCTTTCCTTTTGCGGAGAAATTGATCTTCTGTTTACCTTCATTCAAAAGGGCATTCCGGCATGGATGGCGGGTGTGGATGAAAGATGGAAAATTTCCCGTTTTCCGGATTGAGGTCGATGATGACCCCGTCCAGCCATTCCCGCTCATCGCCGCGCCAGACAAAGGGGACGCCGTTGACAGAAACGGTTTCCATGCGCGCGTCAGCCTCGGTTATTTCCAAGGCGAACGAAAGGCTGTTGCAACCGGTGGTGAGCGGAATAATGCGAACAGCCAGGGAATGGCCGCCGGATTTTTTTTCTTCATAAAGAAGCAGATGCAGTTTGGCCGCGGCGCGGGGGCTGAGATTGATGTTCATGATTTCATCTCCGTCCAGTGAAATTCCAACGGTTCCGAGCAGAGTTCACAAAGAAATATATCAAAAAACAAGGGGTCTGAAAAGAAAGGCATGACCCGGCCTGCATTCGAGTCTGCGTCATTGCGCTAAATCACTAATACAGTCGCTTGCTCCTTGTTTTTATTCAATGTTAATGTAAAAACAAGAAGTTGTTAAATTATAAAATTTTATTTTTATCTGTCGCCTTGGTATTTAGCCGGTCGTGAAATATCATTTGCCTTTATCGTTCCGAAAGTTCTAAACCGATGTCAGAAGGGGGACGGGCTATGCGTGACTGGAGCCGGGAAGTGATTCGTGCACCCCGGGGAACGAAGCTGACGGCCAAAGGATGGATTCAGGAAGCGGCACTGCGAATGCTCATGAACAACCTTGATCCGGATGTGGCCGAAAAGCCGCAGGATCTGGTCGTTTATGGCGGCATCGGCAAAGCGGCGCGCAACTGGGAGGCATTTGCGGCGATTGTGGATACGCTGACCAGACTGGAAGATGATGAAACGCTGTTGGTCCAATCCGGCAAACCGGTTGCGGTGTTCCGAACGCACCGGGATGCGCCGCGGGTGCTGTTGGCCAATTCCAATCTCGTTCCGGCCTGGGCAAACTGGGAGACGTTCCGCGAACTGGAGCAAAAAGGGTTGATCATGTTCGGGCAGATGACGGCGGGAAGCTGGATCTATATCGGAACACAAGGAATTTTACAGGGAACGTATGAAACATTTGCCGAAGCGGCCCGGCAACACTTTGGCGGTTCGCTGCGGGGAACCGTCACCGTGACGGCAGGACTCGGCGGAATGGGCGGGGCTCAGCCGCTGGCGGTGACCATGAACGGCGGAGTGATCATCGCTGTTGAATGTGACCCCGCACGGATCGAGCGCCGTTTGGCTACCAGGTATCTGGATATGAAAACGGATTCGCTGGATGAAGCGTTGCAATTGGCCCAAGCGGCAAAACGCGAGGGGCGTCCGCTCTCCATCGGATTGTGTGCCAATGCGGCTGAAATCCTTCCCGAGATGGTCCGGCGCGGATTTATTCCTGATCTGGTCACGGATCAAACTTCGGCGCATGACCCGTTAAACGGCTACCTCCCGGAAGGAATGACTCTGGAAGAAGGGGACCGCTTGCGAGAGACCGATCCCGATGCGTATGTGAAGGCGGCCAAGGCGAGCATGGCCAAGCATGTAACGGCGATGCTGGACATGCAAAAACGCGGCGCTGTCGCTTTCGACTACGGTAATAATATCCGGCAAATGGCTTATGAGGAAGGGGTGAAGGAAGCGTTTAACTTCCCCGGATTTGTGCCGGCTTTCATCCGTCCGCTGTTCTGTGAAGGCAAAGGGCCCTTCCGCTGGGTTGCCCTGTCGGGGGATCCCGAGGACATTTATAAAACGGATGAAGTGATCCTGCGCGAATTTGCCGACAATCAGCATCTGGTGCGCTGGATCAAACTGGCGCAGGAAAAAGTGCAGTTTCAGGGGCTGCCGTCCCGCATTTGCTGGCTCGGATACGGAGAACGGGCAAAATTCGGGCGCATTATTAATGAAATGGTCGCTTCAGGGGAGATTAAAGCACCGATCGTGATCGGGCGTGATCACCTCGATTGCGGATCGGTCGCTTCGCCCAACCGGGAGACGGAAGGGATGAAAGACGGCAGCGATGCCGTTGCCGATTGGCCACTGCTCAACGCCATGATCAATGCCGTCGGCGGAGCCAGTTGGGTTTCCCTGCATCATGGCGGGGGCGTCGGAATGGGTTATTCAATCCATGCAGGCATGGTGATCGTGGCCGACGGAACACCGGAAGCGGGCAAACGGCTGGAACGGGTGCTGACCACCGATCCGGGCATGGGCATTGTCCGCCATGTGGACGCCGGTTATGAACGGGCGATCCGGACAGCGAAAAAACACGGGATTCAGATTCCGATGATGGAGTGAGGAACGATGAACCGATGGCTGATTCACGGCGCGAGCCAGCTCCTCACCTTGAAGGGGGCCAGCGACCGGCCGAAGCGCGGCAAGCAGATGTCCGAATTGGGCATCATAGAGCAGGGCAGTCTGGCCATTGAAAATGAGCGGATTTTCGCGGTTGGCAGCAGGGAAGAGGTGGAGCGGGAGGTCCGATTGCGCTGGGGCGGGCTTGACGGGGTCCGGGTGCTGAATGCCGCCGGCAAAGTGGTGATGCCGGGATTGATCGACCCCCACACGCATCTGGTCTTTGCCGGAACGAGGGAATATGAGCTGGAGATGAGGTTAAACGGCCGCACCTATTTGGAAATTTTGCAAGCAGGAGGCGGCATTCTGGCCACCACGGCCATGACGAGAAGCGCGACGGAAGAGGAACTGACGGAACAGACACTGAAGCGGTTGGATCGCTTTTTGCTCCACGGTGTCACCACGGTTGAAGCAAAAAGCGGCTACGGGCTGACGCTGCAGGATGAGTTGAAACAATTGCGCGTGGCCAGGCGGGTTCATGAGGAACATCCGGTCGATGTTGTTTCCACTTTTATGGGAGCCCACGCGATTCCGGAGGAATATAAGCATGATCCCGAAGAATATGTGCGCCTGGTGATCGGGGAAATGATCCCCCGTGTTGCCGGGGAAGGTTTGGCGGAGTTTTGTGATGTTTTTTGTGAGAAGGGTGTTTTTTCGCTTGAGCAAACGGAACGCATTTTAACGGAGGCCAAAAGGTGGGGATTGGTGCCGAAATTGCATGCCGATGAGCTGGAACCGATGGGTGGCGCTGAATTGGCCGCGCGGATCGGAGCGATTTCCGCAGACCATCTGCTGAAGGTTTCCGATCGCGGGATTCGCGCCATGGCGGAAGCGGGGGTCGTCGCCGTTCTGCTGCCGGGCACCGCTTTTTTCCTGATGGCTCCCTGTGCCCGGGCCCGCGACATGCTGGAAGCGGGTGTGCCGGTTGCGCTTTCCACCGATTTTAATCCCGGTTCATCACCGACGGTTTCGCTGCCGGTCATCATGAATCTGGCTTGTTTAAACATGAAGATGACGCCGGCCGAAGTGATTGCCGCTGCGACGATCAACAGCGCCCACGCCATCGGCAAAGCGGGAGAGATCGGCAGTCTTGAGCCGGGCAAACAAGCGGATATTTTGATCCTGGATGCTCCGAACTACGCCCATCTTTCTTATCACTACGGAGTGAATTTGACTGATTCGGTCTTTAAAAAAGGGGAATTGGTTGTGCAGGGAGGGAGACGATGCGATCTGCCCATCTGAATCCGCCGCCGTTCATCCATCAAACGGGTGGAAGCGATCCCTTTGATCCCAAGGTGAGCGGTTGGATTTTGCCGTGGGATGGCAAAGAGGAAATGGATGTAGGGTTTATCGGGGTTCCGCTTTCGCGTTCCTCGATCAGCGCTTCTGCCGCCAGTGAAGCGCCGATGGCCGTCAGACAGAGCTGGCGCAGTTTTTCCACCTACGATGTGGATCACGATGTAGACCTGTTTCCGCTTAAGGTGCGGGATCTTGGCGACATTCGCATGCATGTGACGGATATTTCGCTGTGCCACCGCCACATTGAACAAGGGATGAAAGACGTCTATGAGGCGACTGCCCGTTTTCCTGATTTTCTGCCGGTGATCATGGGCGGGGATCACTCGATTACCTGCCCGTCCGTGAAATCTTTTGCGCAGTTTCATTCGGGAAAAAAGATCGGGCTGTTGCAGTTTGACACCCATTTTGATGTGCGGAGCCTGGAGAGCGGGGGGCCGAGTAATGGCACGCCGATTCGCGGATTGATCGAGTCAGGTACGATTCAGGGGGAAAACATTGTGCAGATCGGCATTCACGGTTTTGCCAACGCAGCGGTTTACCGGCGATATGTCGATGAGCAGGGGATTGTCTTTTTTACCATGCGCGAAGTGCGCAGCCGGGGTCTTTCAGCAATTATGGAAGAGGCGGTTTCCCGGTTGAAGGAAAAGGTTGATCTGATCTATGTGACCGTGGATATCGACGTGCTGGATCTTTCCTTTCTGCCGGGATCTCCGGGCCCTTCCCCGGGCGGAATGTTCTCATGGGAGATGT
Organism: Thermoactinomyces sp. CICC 10521; assembly: GCF_016055135.1. Classification (NCBI taxonomy): domain Bacteria; kingdom Bacillati; phylum Bacillota; class Bacilli; order Caryophanales; family Thermoactinomycetaceae; genus Thermoactinomyces; species Thermoactinomyces sp. CICC 10521. Next base: position 134,481 of record NZ_JAECVZ010000004.1, read on the forward strand.
TCGAAGCGGTGCATCGGTTGGGAAAGGAAGAACAGGTAAAAGCACTTGATCTTGTCTGCCTCGATCCGTTTCGCGATGTGGCCGGAGTTTCGGTAAAAACGGCGATGCACACGATTTTATCCTTCCTGTCCGGGGTTTGTCTGCGGCGGAGAGGGGTAGAAGACAGCCTGTGAGTCAGCTTCTCACAGGCTGTTTGTTTATTCCTGATTGGCATATTTTCGCAAGAGGTATTTCAATGTTTTGCCCATGCTGTTTTTCGGCAGCTCGTCAATAAACTCCACGTCATATAACTTGTAATCGGCCAGGTGTTTGCGCGCATGGGCGAGGATCTTGTCCGCCGTGATTAAGGCCCCTTCCTTTAACACAACATAGGCGCGCGGCAATTCTCCCCAGACCGGATGCTTCACACCGACAACGGCCACATCGCTGATTTCCTCCAACTGCATGAGGATGCTTTCCACTTCGGCCGGAAAAACTTTTTCACCGCTGCAGATGATCATATCACGCAGGCGATCGATGATATACAAAAATCCGTCTTCGTCCAATTTGCCGACATCTTTTGTGTAATACCAGCCGCCATGAATCACTTTTTGCGATTCCTCGTTGTTCTTCCAATAGCCGAGAAATACCTGTTCCCCGCGGACAACCACTTCACCGTACTCTCCCGGCGGCAGTTCTTCGCCAGTAACAGGATCGAGAATCTTGATTTCCGTTAAATAAAGTCCTTTTCCCACTGAATGGCATTTATCCAATCCCATGTTGGGCATCCAGTATGTAATCGCACCCGTAAATTCCGTTGCCCCGTAAACCTGATTGATGGAATAGCCCAATTCGTACATACCCTTGATCAGATGGGGCGGCACCAGTGATCCGCCGCAGACGATGCTCCTGAGCGAGGTGGTGTCGCGGTTGCAGCTTTTGGCTGTTTCCAGCATATAAGTCAGCATGGACGGGACGGACATCATGCCGGTGATTTTTTCGGCTTCGACCAGATCCCAGAGCTGAACCGGATTAAATTGGGGAGCCAGAATTAATGTCATGCCGCGAATGATCGCATTGATAATAAACATCATTCCGCTGATATGAAACAGAGGCGTGACAAACAGAAAACGGTCGGCCAATCGCAAATCCAGCGTATTGATATTGGCAAGTCCGGCGGCATAAATATTTTTGTGCGAGCAGACGACGCCTTTTGGTTTTCCGGTCGTCCCGGAGGTATAGATGATTATGGCCGGGTCATATTCCTCAACCGGGAGGTTTGGCTCCGTGTCGGGATAGTAAGAAAGCAAGTCGGCAAAGGAGTCATGGTTTTCATCCCGGTATATGCGGATCGCTTCTTCCAGTTCCGGCAGGTTGCCGATCTCTGCGATTGCCTGCTGAAACGCATGATCAAAAAACAGCAATTTTGCCCCGGAGTCCTGCAAAATCCATCCGATCTCGGCCGGCTTTAACCGCCAGTTGATCGGGACGGCAATCGCACCGATTTTTGCCGCAGCCAGGAAAATGAGGGGAAAAGGATAATCATTGGACAAGAGAAAAGCGATTCTGTCTCCTTTTCTCACATTGCGCTGCAACAGGAAATTCGCCAGGCGGTTGACGAGGGAAGCATATTCTTTATAAGTGATTCGTTTTCCGGCAGAGACGACTGCTTCAAGATTAGGAGTCAAATAAGTTCGACTGCGCAAAAGTTCACCGAGCGTATTCATGAATGGCCTCCATTTAAAATTTGATGAAGTAAGGGGAGGATGTTTGGATCGAGTAATATAATTTAAAATAAATATTTTATGAAATGATCCAAATCCTCTTTTCATAATAAAGAAGGAAAGCGGTTATTTCAATCTTGTGAATAAGGGAAGCGATGCGAAAGATCGCTCTTGTCAATGAAGGTGAATCTCTTCGGAATCATATGGAATTTAATCCTTGAGACATTGCTGACCAAGCATTTGCGGTTGATCGTGTATGTATGAGCACTCCAGTGAGAAACGGTGTCCGCTTCGGGAAAAAAGTGAACGGACAGGCGTCGTCCGGGGAGAATTCATCGGAATGGCTTGTTTCCCTTCAAAGGGAACTCATGGTAAGATAGAGAAGAATTCATGAAATAGGAGGCTGGTTGTGATGGCAGTAGAACGTCATGGAGCCGTGACATTTAAAGGCAACCCGGTTACCCTCATCGGCCCGGAGCTCAAAGTGGGCGATCAAGCACCGAACTTCACCGTATTGGCGAATGATCTTTCTCCGGTCACCCTGGAGGACAGCAAAGGGCAGGTTCGCATCATCAGCGTGGTTCCTTCCCTGGACACAGGCGTCTGTGATCTGCAAACCCGCCGTTTTAACGAAGAAGCCGCCAAATTGGACGGAGTGAAAGTTCTTACGGTCAGCGTTGACCTTCCATTTGCACAAAAACGCTGGTGCGGTGCAGCCGGAGTGGAAAATGTGCAAACGCTCTCCGACCATCGTGATCTTTCGTTCGGCACGGCCTACGGGGTGGCAATCAAAGAATTGCGCTTGTTGACCCGGGCTGTTTTCGTTGTCGACCAAAATGACAAGGTGGTTTATGTTGAATACGTAAAAGAAGCAACCAACCATCCTGACTACGAAGCACCTGTTCTTGCCGCCAAAAAAGCGCTGGGTCAATAAGTTACATAAAGCGGGAGAATGATTTATGCGCATAAAGGAAGGGGACCCTGTAACAGATGAGGGTCCCCTTTTTAAATCTTGAAAACAAAGGAAGTGAGCGATTTGCAACGTCAGCCTGAACCGCGATTGTTCATTGCCGTTTCCCTGCCTGCCGGACTGAAACGGATGCTGGCAGACTGGTGTGAAAAACAGAGCGAAACTTGGGCTTTCGGCAAATGGGTGAATCAGGAAGACTATCATATCACCCTGAAATTTTTGGGCAATTGCACTCCGCGGCAAATCAGGGAAATAACGGAGGAACTGCGCGGACTGGCAGCGGTTGCTTCCCCCTTTTCCCTGACGCTTGCGGGACTGGGAACGTTTGGCCGCCCTGCCTCACCGCGAATTTTGTGGGCCGGGGTCAGCGGGGATTTGCCGGCTTTGACATCGCTTGAACAAAAGATCGGAAACAGACTGGCTCCGCTTGGCTTTCCCCGCGAAGAGCGCCCATACCGCCCGCATGTGACATTGGCGCGAAAATGCCAAATGCATGATTTTCCGGCCCCGGAACTGTTACAGGCGGCATGGCCGGAGAGACTGACGCAGACTTGGATCGTCCGGGAATTGATCCTGTATGAAACGAAATTGGGAAAACAGCCCATGTATCACGCAATGGCCCGTTTCCCATTCCGCTGATCGCTTATTTGTAGATCGATGAACCGGATTGTTTGAATTCGGCCGCCTTTTCCTTCATTCCTGCTTCTGCAGCTTCTGCCAGCGCCAATCCGTTTTTCTCCGCGTATTCGCGAATATCCTGCGTGATGCGCATGCTGCAGAATTTGGGCCCGCACATGGAACAGAAGTGAGCCGTTTTCGCAGGTTCGGCCGGCAGGGTTTCGTCATGGAACGCTCTGGCCCGTTCCGGATCGAGCGATAGATTGAACTGGTCGACCCACCGGAACTCAAAACGCGCTTTGGACAAGGCGTCATCGCGAATTTGCGCGCCGGGATGACCTTTTGCCAGATCGGCAGCGTGTGCGGCGATCTTATAGGCGATCACCCCTTCTTTTACATCTTCTTTGTTCGGCAGGCCCAGGTGCTCTTTCGGAGTGACATAACAGAGCATCGCGGTTCCGTGCCACCCGATCAGCGCTGCACCGATGGCCGAGGTGATATGGTCATAACCGGGAGCGATGTCGGTGGTCAATGGACCTAATGTATAGAAAGGAGCTTCATGGCAGATTTTCTGTTCGATATCGATATTTTCTTTGATTTTATGGAGCGGTACATGGCCTGGTCCTTCGATCATTACCTGCACGTCATATTCCCATGCAATTTTCGTTAACTCTCCCAGTGTGTGAAGCTCCGCCATCTGTGCCTCGTCATTGGCATCGGCGATCGACCCGGGGCGCAATCCGTCGCCGAGCGAGACGGAAATATCATAGGTTCTCAGGATTTCGCAAATCTCCCGGAAATGGGTGTACAGGAAGTTTTCTTCATGGTGTGCCAGACACCAGGCAGCCATGATCGAACCACCGCGGGAGACGATTCCGGTCACGCGGTTTGCGGTCAGCGGAACATATCGCAGCAGCACACCGGCATGAATGGTGAAGTAATCGACTCCCTGCTCCGCCTGTTCAATCAGGGTATCGCGGTACACTTCCCATGTCAGATCTTCCGGAACGCCGTTCACTTTTTCCAGCGCCTGATAAATCGGCACGGTTCCCACCGGCACGGGTGAGTTGCGGATAATCCATTCCCGGGTATTGTGGATGTTTTTCCCCGTGGACAGATCCATAATGGTATCGGCGCCCCACAACGTCGCCCAAGTCATTTTTTCCACCTCTTCTTCAATGGAGGAAGAAACGGCGGAGTTACCAATATTGGCATTGATTTTGACATGAAAATTTTTGCCGATGATCATCGGTTCGGCTTCCGGATGATTGATGTTGGCCGGGATGATGGCGCGTCCGCTGGCCACCTCCTGCCGGACGAATTCGGGATCCAGGTTTTCACGGATGGCGACGAATTCCATTTCCGGCGTGATGATTCCTTTTTTGGCGTAATGCATCTGCGTCACCGTTTTACCGGCTTTGGCGCGCAACGGCCGAACATTGGGATGCGGGAATGTGTCGAGCTGCCGGACTTTTTCTTCCGACCGGTATCCGTTGTCGACCGGTTGTACCTGCCGGCCTTCATATTCCTCTACATCGCCCCGCTCCAGAATCCATTTTTGCCGCAGTTTGGGCAAGCCCTTGCGCAGGTCGATCTTCGCTTGCGGGTCGGTATAGAGGCCGCTCGTGTCATAGACGCGAACCGGATCATTCGGGGTTTCCCCGCGCCAGTCCTTGGTCGGGGACAGTGAAATTTCCCGCATCGGAACGCGGAGATCGGGACGTGATCCTTCGACATACACTTTCTTGCTGTTGGGATAAAAGTAGCGGTTCAATTTGCTTTCCTCCTGTTTTGTGGATAGGGTCCACAAGGAGAAAACGGGAGAGGATAAATGAGGGAAGAGAAATAAAATAGCCATACACCAAGCGCGTATGACTGGAAAATGGAGAAAATTTGCGAAAAGGAGATGCAATGATCCCTATTCATCCATTCCTACGCTGGCATTACCCAGATCAGGTTCACCGGTCGGCGGCAGAGTTCTCCGCCCTCTCAGCCTGGCTCACTCCAAGCTCCCGTTTCTCGCATATGGAATTCTACACTTTCAACCTATCACAGAAGGAGGATGGGGTCAATCCATTCCTTTGCCAAAACAGAATGTCACCCAATTGCAAAAAGATTCTCCTTTAAATCGTCCACTTGGATTTTATTGTAAGTTATACTAGAATTAATAAAGAATATAAAGGTCAGAATTTATCATGTATTTGGACAGATGGATGTTTGATCCTCTCACTCAGGCTTTTTAATAACCCCATGAAAATCAAGATCTTTTCTTACATAAAAACATTTGTCTGACACAGCGCCGGAAGAAAAATTTTTTGAAAAATCAGGAGGGGGGATGGCGGCCTGCTGACTGATCAGCAGAAACGCTGGGTCAGGGGGGCGCAACCCGAAAACCATGCCTTTCACAGAACACTTGATTTGGACAGACTTGCAATTCGGCCGGAAAGGGTGACGTTACCGTTGCGTATAGATTGGTTCCATTTGAGAAAAACATTTGATTCTTACGAAGCGTCAAGACGATCCTTCCGTTCGCCCTGCCTGGGATTGCTCGATTTTTCCGCTTCGATCCGGGCCGGAGTTACCGTTATATTGGGCCCGAAAGGCGCGGGCAAAACCACGCTGTTGCGTTTAACCGCCATGGTTTCTGTCCCGGATGACGGACGGATTATTTATCAATGGGGTGAGCAAAAATCGTACGTTTGGTCGAAGGGAAATGCGACGGCCGGCTCATCCTTTTTGACGGAGCTGAAGGGAAAAATCAGTTATGTTCCCGTTCACTGCAGATGGGAGACGGACATGACCGTTGAAAAAGCGTTTTTGTATGAAGCGCAGTTGAAGCGCGTGATGAATCCGCGAAGAAAGAGTGCTGAAATCGTGGCCAAATGGGGGTTGGCCGGTTTTCGCCGCTCGTTTGTCAGTGAGCTGTCCGGAGGAGCTTTTAAACGCTTTTTATTGGCTCACAGTTTGCTGGTCGATCCCTCCATCTGGATTTTGGATGAACCGACCGAGGGATTGGATGAATTGGGCAAAAAACTTTTGTGGCGGGAGTTGCGATCCAATCCGCAAGGCCGGATTACCATGATCGCCACGGAAAAGGACATGGAGCTGGCGGAGGCGGCTGATGACTTGATCTTGATGGAGGCAGGGGTATGCCGCCGGATCGGCAAAAAGAAATACCTCGCAGCCAGTGTGCCGGAAGGAACCGTGGCTGCCTGGTACCAGGCGATGCAGGCATTTGCCAACCTGCGCCATTTCCGGTAGCGTCGCAAACCTCAGATTATGGAAAGCAACATACCTGATGAAAAGGGGAGTCAACAGCATGACGAAAACTATCATCCGCGCCCCCGAATCGGGTGAAGAGCAGGAGTGGTTGCGGCGCTTGTGGCAGAAGGAATGGGGCGGAGCAAAGATGGTTTCCAAAGGGAACGTTTTTCATCTGCATGTGTTGTCCGCCCTGATCGCGATTCAGCGAGGGAAGCCGGTGGGAGCCGTCACGTTTGCGATTCGGGCCGATGCGACGGAGATCCTGAGCCTCAATGCGCTGATCCCAAACTGCGGGGTGGGCGGCAGCCTGCTCCGGGCGGTTGAGCAAAAGGTGAGAGAGCAGGGCGGGAAGCGCATCTGTCTGATCACAACCAACGACAATCTGAATGCTTTGCGTTTTTATCAAAAACGGGGGTACCGGATGGTTGCTCTTTACCCGGGAGCGGTTGACGAGGCGCGCAAACAAAAACCCTCCATTCCGCTGGTCGGAAATGAGGGCATTCCGCTGCATGATGAGATTGAATTGGAAAAGCGCTTGCCGGGAGCAGAGGATTCTTCTCTTTAAAACAGAAAATGCAGCCAATCGCTCATGGCATTAATTGTACCGGGGATGAAAAAAGAGAAGTAAGGGGCCAAGACAAAGTTTCCGAGTGGAGTGACCGCCAGAATGATGAACAGGAGCCAGCCGTACGATTCATATTGATGCATTTTCGCCCGCGTTTCATGGAAACCAGATCTTCGATGAAGCGATACCCGTCCAGGGGTGGAAACGGCAGAATGTTGAAGAAGAAAAGAAGGATATTGAAATGGACCATGATGGAAAAAAAGGTGGTCATGATGCCGATCATGTTCGGAGTAAGGCTGGCATACCAGGAAAACTGCTGCAACAGGTCCCAGATGAACAGGGACAGAAAGGCCAGGAGAAGGTTGCTCAAGGGGCCGGCGATGGTAATGAGCGGACCGACCAGTTTGCGATTGCGCAGATAAAAACGATTGACCGGCACGGGTTTTGCCCAGCCAAATCCGGCTATGATCACCAACAGCGCCCCGAGCGGATCAAGATGGGCCGCCGGATTTAATGTGAGCCTTCCTTCATTTTTGGCTGTCGGGTCTCCAAAGCGGTAAGCGGTATAGGCATGAGCGAATTCATGGACGGTAAAAGCGATCAGGAGCGTGACCAGGATGAAGGGAAGCTGGGATAGCGGATAGGCCAGCCAGGATGAAAAATTCACAGGGCATCACCTTTTTCGAGATAATCAAAAAGCAGTGCCGAGTGGGTGGCACTGCTTTCATCATAACATTTGGATCAATTCAATGCGATTGCCAAACGGATTTAGAAATTCAAAACGGGCATACCCGGGGATGGGAACCGAATGCTGAACGGATATTCCAAGCTGGGTGAGCCGTTCTTCCCATGCGCCCGGGTCATCGAAGAGATCATTCCTGACCGGGATTCTTACCCGCTTTAACCGTTGAGGATTTGGCGCAAGACCGTTTGCAAAATACCGCCGTTGCGGTAATATTCCACATCGACCACGCTGTCCAGGCGCACGTCGACATCGAATTCAACCGTGCTTCCGTCCGGTTTGGTCGCTTTCACTTTCAGGGTTTGACCCGGAGCGATTTGATCGTTCAAACCGATGATATCAATGGTTTCTTTTCCGGTCAGGCCGAGCGATTTCCAGCTTTGGCCATCTTTGAATTGCAGCGGGAGCACGCCCATGCCCACGAGGTTGCTGCGATGGATGCGCTCAAAGCTTTCGGCGATCACGGCTTTGACCCCGAGCAGGTTGGTTCCTTTTGCGGCCCAGTCACGGGAGCTGCCGGTGCCGTATTCCTTGCCGGCGATGACGACGAGCGGGGTGTTTTCCTCTTTGTATTTCATCGCCGCATCGTAGATGGACATCACTTGACCGCTCGGAACGTGTTCCGTTACGCCGCCTTCCGATCCCGGTACCACCTGGTTGCGGATGCGGATGTTGGCAAAGGTGCCGCGGGTCATAACACGGTCGTTTCCGCGCCGTGAACCGTAGGAGTTGAAGTCTTTTACGCTGACGCCGTTTTCTTGCAGGTAGCGTCCGGCCGGGCTGTTGGTGGCGATGCTTCCTGCCGGCGAGATGTGGTCGGTGGTCACGGAATCACCGAGGAGAGCCAGGATGTGTGCGCCGGAAATCGGTTTAATCTCTTCCACTTCCGGTGACAGGCCGACAAAGAAAGGCGGTTCCTGGATATAGGTCGATTTTTCATCCCACTCATACAGAACGCCTTTTGGTGTGGGCAGTTGGTTCCAGCGTTCGTTGGCATCAAACACTTTGGCATACTGTTTGCGGAATTGTTCCGCGCTGATGGCGCTGGCCATCACATCGCTGATCTCCTGCGAAGACGGCCAGATATCTTTTAAATAAACCGGCTGTCCGCTCGGATCGTGGCCGATCGGCTCTTTTTCAAAATCGATGTTGACTGTTCCGGCGAGGGCATAAGCGACAACCAGCGGCGGGGAAGCCAGGTAGTTTGCTTTCACCAGCGGATGGATGCGCCCTTCAAAGTTACGGTTACCGGAGAGGACAGAGGCGACGGTCAGGTCGTTTTCCTCAATCGCTCTGCTCACATCATCAGAGAGAGGGCCGCTGTTTCCGATACAAGTGGCGCAACCGTAACCGGCCACGGTGAAGCCGAGTTTTGCCAGCGGTTCAATCAGGTTCGCCTTGGTCAAATAGTCGGTTACGACTTTGGAACCGGGGGTTAAGCTGCTTTTCACGTAAGCAGGTACGCTCAGGCCTTTTTCGACCGCTTTCTTCGCCACCAAACCGGCGCCGACCATCACGGACGGGTTGGATGTGTTGGTACAGCTGGTGATGGCTGCAATCACAACCGAGCCTTGTTTCAGTTCATAAGTGGTTCCGTCGGGACGGGTAACGCTGACCGATTTGCTGATTTCCTGGTCGGACAGGCCGAATCCGCGCTCATCAATCGGTTTGCGCAAGGTTTCATTCCAGGATTCTTTCATTTTGCTCAGCTCAATGCGGTCTTGCGGGCGTTTTGGTCCGGACAAGCTTGGAACGACGGTCGACAGGTCGAGTTCGATCGTATCGGTGTATACCGGATCAGGTGTTTCATCCGTACGGAAGAGGCCTTGTGCCGTGTAGTATTCTTTTACGAGCTGCACGAGGCTTTCATCGCGCCCGGTGTTGCGCAGGTAGTTGAGCGATTCTTCGTCAACCGGGAAGAAACCGATCGTGGCACCGTATTCCGGAGCCATATTGGCAACCGTCGCACGGTCGGCCAGGCTCAGATTGGACAGACCGGAACCGTAGAACTCGACGAACTTGCCGACAACGCCTTTTTTGCGCAGCATTTCGGTGACGGTGAGGGCGAGGTCGGTTGCAGTGGCTCCTTCAGCCAGTTTTCCGGTCAGTTTAAAGCCGATCACTTCTGGGGTGATGAAGTAGAGCGGTTGCCCGAGCATGCATGCTTCGGCTTCAATGCCGCCAACGCCCCAGCCGACAACGCCGAGCCCGTTGATCATGGTGGTGTGGGAGTCGGTACCGACAAGCGAATCCGGGAATACCACTTTTTCGCCGTCCACTTCCCGGGTCACGGCCACATTGGCCAAATATTCCAAGTTTACCTGGTGGACGATGCCGGTTGCCGGAGGAACAGCGCGGAAGTTATCCAGGGATTCGGCAGCCCAGCGCAAGAGTCGGTAACGCTCTTCGTTGCGTTTGAACTCCAGGTCCATGTTGTACTCCAAAGCATCGCTAGTTCCGGCTTTATCGACCATCACGGAGTGGTCGATGACCAGATCAACGGGAATGAGCGGGTTGATGCGTTTGGGATCACCGCCGACGCGCGCCATGGCTGAGCGCAGTGCAGCAAGGTCCACAACGGCCGGTACCCCGGTGAAATCCTGCAGCACGATCCGCGCGGGTTTGAAGGCGATTTCTTTGTCGGAACGCTTTTCTGCCCAGGTGGCCAATTGTTCGATATGTTCTTTTGTTACGGATTTTCCATCAAATTGGCGTACGGCTGCTTCCAGCAGCACTTTAATGGAGAATGGCAATTTGGAGACAGAGCCGACTCCTTGTTCTTCCAATCCGCTTAAACGGTAGTACACATATTCCTGATTTTCAACGGTCAGTTTGGAGCGGACGTTGAACAAATCCTTTGCCATGCGGGCAACCTCCTTTGCGGGTTGGTTTCGTCTGGTGAAACAAGGTTCTAAATTCGATACCATTATACAATGGTTTTGAAATATTGTATAGGCTTCCACTTAAAAAAAATGAGAAAACAATGGAAAAAAGCAGGCTTTGATCAACCAGGAGCGGGGGCTGTCACTCCAACATCCGGAAAAAACCATTCGCTTCTTTGGCGCAACCCGGAGACGAAAGCCGGGAATCTTGTGCGGCCTGCAACAATATAAGCGGTTTTCCCCGACGGACATCCCCTGTCTTACTATATGTGTGGTGAGCAGCGGTTTAGATCATGACAAGGTTAATGACTCTTATAAAAACTTCGGCCGGGCTTCGGCTTCTCTCTCAGGAGGAAAAGGAGAAATACCAAACCGAGTGAGACAAGCAACAGGCAGCCGATCATTTCGGTCACCCCGAACCAACCAAACCGGCTCCAGAACCAGCCTCCCGCTGAACCCGCCAGACTGGAACCGGTGTAATAGAAAAAGAGATAAAGGGAAGATGCTTGTGCTTTGCTGGCGGCAGCAAGTTTTCCCACCCCGCCGCTGGCCACGGAATGACTGCCGAAAAAGCCGAAAGTAAAAATTGCGACCGCGATTATTTTGCTGATGAGATGGGGATAGAGACTGAGTCCGTCGCTGATCAGCATCAGGAAGATTCCAAAGCCCAAAACTTTCGCCTGCCCCCATTTGTCGGCAAGACGGCCCATCCAGGCCGAACTGAATGTTCCGGTCAAATAGACGATGAAGATCAGGCTGACGGCAAAAGAACTCAAGTGATAAGGCGAGGCCATTAGATCGTAACCGATATAATTGTACAGGGAGACAAAACTGCCCATCAGGGCAAAACTGATTCCGTATAATAAGAGCAAACCCGGATTTTTCAAGCAATTGACCAGGGAAAAAAACAAGCTGCGGAGCTTCAGCCGTTTTGGATGGAAATGAGCGGACTCCGGCAGGTGTTTCCAAAACCAACAGCTGAGCAACAGGTTGAAGAGACCCATGCAGGTAAGAGCCGTTTGCCATGAAAACAGATCGGACAAAATGCCGACGGCGATACGCCCGCTCATTCCGCCAATGGAAGTGCCGGCGATGTAAATGCCCATCACCCGCCCCAGGCTTTGGGGATGAAACTCTTCATTAATATAGGTCATGGCGATCGAGGGTAGACCGGCCAGTGCTGCTCCGGTCAGCGCCCGGAAGATGAGCAGGAGAGTGAAATTGGGCAGAAAAGGAAGCAGCAAAGCGAGAACCGAAGAACAAAGAAGCGACAGGTTCATCATTTTTTTTCTGCCCCAGCTATCGGAGAGAGAAGCCGCCAAGAGCATGAAGACGGCGAGCATCCCCGTTGACAGTGATACGGATAGACTTGCGGTTACGGGCTTTACGTGAAATTCATGTGAGAAAAGGGGTAAAAGAGGCTGGGTGCTGTAAAGGATGGAAAAACTTACGAATCCCCCGGCGAAAAGGCAAGTCAGCGCTTTGGCAAAGGCGGGGGATCCCGGAACAATTTTGTTCAATGTTTATGCCTCCTTCAAGGATGGAAAACATTCATCTTTCTTTTTGGTGCAACCTGAAGGTGGAAACGGGAGCAAAACCGGAGAGGGTGGGCATACCAAGGCCCGGCTTGAAATATAAAAAAAGGGGGCATCTCCCCTCTTTCTCTTATCGTAGCGCTATCCTTTGCTGGTCGTAAAATTTCATTTTTGCATTAAATCAATGTTTTTCTGTTATTAAATGAACAGAAAGAGGGATCGGGATGGAATGGCAACAGCTCGAATATTTCAGGGTCGTCGCCCGTCTGGAACATTTCACACGCGCCGCCGAGCAGCTTGCGATCTCCCAGCCCGCGCTCAGTCGTTCCATCGCTGCGCTGGAAGAGGAAATCGGCGTTCCCTTTTTTAAACGGGAGGGAAGATCAGTGCGCCTGAACCGCTATGGGCATCTGTTTCTTCAGCATGTGGAGCGGGCGCTGGCTGAGATTGAAAAAGGAAAAAAGAAAATCGACGATCTTCTTAATCCGGAGAGGGGACTGGTCTCACTCGCTTTTTTGCATACGCTGGGTGCGCAGCTTATTCCGTCCTTGCTGCGGGAATTTCGAGAGGCCAATCCCTTCGTTCGCTTTCAGCTTTACCAGAATTCAGCCCAGCATATTTTGACACAGCTGGAGGCGGGGGAAATCGATTTGTGTTTTACCTCCCCCCCGGTGCGGCGTCCCGGTTTCGGCTGGGTGGATTTGCTTGAGGAGAAACTGGTTCTTCTGGTTCCGCGACACCATCGTTTGGCCGGGCGAGGAACCGTTCGTTTGGATGAGGTGGCAAACGACCCGTTCATCTGCATGAAACATGGATACGGATTGCGCTCAATCACCGAAAACCTGTGCCGGGAAGCCGGTTTTCGCCCGCAAGTCGCTTTTGAGGGGGAAGAGGTGACAACCGTGGCCGGATTGGTCGCGGCGGGACTGGGCATCGCTTTGATCCCGGAGGTTTCCGGACTGAATCAGGAAAAAACTGTTTGTCTGGAAGTGAGTGAACCCCGTTGCCGCAGGATGATCGGGATGGCCTGGCGGGAAGGCGGATTCATGCCGCTTCCGGTCTTGAAATTTCGGACGTTTGTGATGCAGCGCTTGGGGTGAACCATGTTTGCACGATATTTTTATTTCATCTTTTAGCCTGGAAGAGTATAATGTTTGAAAAACGAAATAAGTTTCATAGAATGAAACGCGGAGGGGCTAAACCTTGAGTGAAGCGAAAAAAGCAACAGTGCGGGCAGCCGAGCGGGCTTTGGATATATTGTTGTGCTTTGCAGATGCATCCCAACTTGGAATGATGGAGATCGCCGAGAAGACGGGACTGAATAAAAGCACGGTCTTTCGCCTTTTGGCTACATTGGAGGCAAAGGGATTTGTAAAACGCGATCCTCAGTCGGAGAAGTACCGCCTCGGTTTTCGCGTCTGGGAGCTGTCGGCCAATCTTGATCAGTCCGATGACCCGGCTGTGCTCTTCTTGCCGGAGATGGAGCGGTTGCGTGATGAACTGGATGAAACGGTCAGTTTATATATTCGCGACGGAGGGGAGCGCGTGCGGATTCAGGCGGTGGAAAGCAGGCAGGCGATCCGGCGCGTGGCTCCGGTTGGGGCGCGGATGCCGCTTGCCGTTGGTGCTTCCAGCAAAGTCCTCATGGCATATGCCGGGGAAGAAGCGGTATCCAAATTACTCTCTTCCCCCGACTGGCCGGAAAATCTCGAGCGTGAACAGTACCTTGAACAATTGCAGAAAATCAGGGAAGAAGGGTTTGCCATCAGTGTGGAAGAACGGGAAGCAGGAACCGCTGCCGTTTCCGTCCCTGTTTTTTCCAAGCGGGGCGATTTGGTGGCTGCTTTGGCCGTATCCGGTCCGGTTTCCCGCATGAATATCGACAAGATGATTCAGTTTGTCCCGCGGATGAAAGAGGCGGCGGTGCAAATGGGCAAAATGATCCGCTCGTAGGCCGGAAGAGAGAATGGGAAAAAAGACATTGGCTGATACTATGGATGCAAGCCTCAGGAACAAGGAGGAAAAGTTGATGCTTTTTTCCCCGGAAGAGATGAATTTTCTTTCCACAAGACTGGAAGAAGAAGCAGTCCGGTTGCGTCAGGGGCAGTCTGATGAGCTTGCGGCGACCCCGGAAGAGAGGCAACGGGAATTGCGCTTGATCAGTGAATTGCAGCGGAAACTGCGCGATTTAAAGAGCGAGATGACGCAGGAAGAGAAAGCGTTGGTGGCCCGTTTGGCCCGCGATGAAATCCATCATATTCATGGGCACGGGACCGGCGTTTATCAATCGATCTTGCAAAAAGTAGAGCAATGAAGGATGATTCCCCGCCGAGGTGTGGGGATTTTTCTTGTGAAAAGGAGGAAGGACCGATGGGGAAATTCAGCGGTCAAGTGGTGATTGTCACCGGGGCAGCCCAGGGAATCGGCAGGGCTGTTGCCGAGGGTTATGCGCGTGCAGGGGCTAAGGTGGTCATGGCTGATCTGAACCGGGATCTGTTGCTCAAAGCAGCAAGCCGCCTGCAATCGTTGAATGGAGAAGTGATTGCGGTGCCCGCTGATGTGCGCAAAGAAGAGGAGATTGTCCGATTGGTGCAAAAAGCCGTTGATGCCTTCGGAACGGTGCATATTTTGATCAACAATGCGGGGGTATCACGTTGGAAATCGCCTTATGACCTGACGGCCGAAGAGTGGGATGACGTGATTGACACCAATTTGCGCAGCGTCTTTTTATGCTCGCGCGAAGCGGCAAAAGTGATGCGAACGCAAAAGAGCGGCGTGATCATCAACCTCGCTTCAACCCGCGCACTCATGTCTGAACCCAACACAGAGGCTTATGCCGCATCCAAAGCGGGGATCGTCGGGTTGACCCATGCACTTGCCATTTCATTGGGCCCGGACGGGATCAGGGTGAATGCGATTGCCCCGGGCTGGGTTGAAACGGGTGATTACGGAGCGTTGCGGGCGGTTGATCATGAACAGCACCCGGCAGGACGGGTGGGGAAACCGGAAGACATTGTAAAAGCCTGTTTCTACCTGAGTGATCCCGAAAATGATTTTGTGACGGGGATTCAGCTGGTGGTCGACGGCGGAATGACGCGCAAAATGATTTATGAAGAGTGATGAGAGTCCCGGGGATGTTGGTCCCGGGACTTTTCCCATTGCCATCACGCCCTTTCGGCAGGTTACGCTGGCAACCGGGAGTGGCAGGATCAAGGGGATACCGGTGGTTGATTTTCCCTCTCTCCTATCCTCAATCTACCTTGCCGGATCGCAAAAAGCAACGTTAAAATTAAGCAATAGTAAGTGTTTATTGTTTTTATTGGTGATAAATGCTTAACTTTGCTTAAAAATGCTTAAACGGAGGCGAATCATGTACCAGGAGGAACGAATGCTGGGGATATTACAATATTTGAGAGAACACGGCCGGATCCGCGTACAGGACATTTGCGAGCAATTTAACGTCTCCCGCGACACGGCGAGAAGGGATCTGGTCAAATTGAGCGAGCAAAAACTGATCATCCGAACCCGGGGTGGCGCGGTTCTCCCTACCTTGAACCAGGAAATTGAAAGTTATAAGGAACGGCTGGATCTGAAAGGGGAGAGCAAAGAGCGAATCGGGAGGGAAGCGGCGAAGTGGATTCAGGATTATGACACGATTCTGCTGGATACTTCCACGACGGTTCAATATGCCGCCCAGGCAATAACGGCGCAAAACATTGTGGCGGTCACCAATTCGATCGACATCGCCGATATCCTGTCCGCGAAACCGGGAGTGAAGATTCACGTCTTGGGCGGGATACTCCATGCGCGGGACCGCTATTTGTACGGATCGGAGACGACCCGAAAGTTGCAGGAATATAAAGTGAACAAATTTTTAATGGGCGCGGGCGGAATTACCGATGAAGGCATTTTTTTTAAAAGCGAAGAGGACGGGCAGGTTGTGCGGGAAATGATCCATCGCGCTGAACAGGTGATCGTGCTCGCTGATCATACAAAATTCGGGAAGCCCTTGTTTTACAAAGTGTGTTCGCTGGACCAGGTTGATTTTTTGATTGCCGACCGGATTCCGGAGCGTTGGAAGCCGGTGTTGGACAGATTGGAGATCGAAGCACTGGAGACAGGAGAAGGACGGGATTAATATGGAGAAACGCGGGCAAGCCTGGACCCGGTCTGTATCGTCAGGAAGAACTGCAACGGCATTGCCCGCACACGGCGGTGACTGCTTTTTTGTTATTCGTCCGGGAGAATTTCAAACTTCTGGATTAACAGCCTTCTCATTTTTTTCAGTTGTTGCTGGTGCCATTCGTCCTCATAGTTTTTTAATCGCTTGTAAGTATCAAGCAGGGCAAATTCAATGATGGCGCATTCTTCGGCATCAAAGATGCGCACATAGGAATCATCCGTCAGCTTCTTACTCATCATTTCCCTCCTCCTTTTTCATTTTCGACAAGGAAAAGGGGAATTAGCCGCTCGATTTTCCTGTCCCGGAACCTGACAGGTTGGTTTGTGTTTTGATTCTCCGGCTTGGCGCTCAAAAATAAGGAATCAACAGCTGAAAAGTCGGTTTTTTATCTGTATGCGGATGTGAACCCGCTTATGACCGGGGAAATATTTGTCTTTCCCGCACCGTTCCAGGCGCAGGTTTCGCAAAAATAACATAAAAATTCAAGCAGAATCAGGATTATAATGAAAAAAGACGCTTGAGCGCGACATGGCCGATCCGGCATTTTGATGATTCCACCAATCCACACGCCTGATGGCAGACAGATAAACAGAACTTATTGGGGGTTTTCACAATGGGTGAATCAATTGACGAAATCCGCGTCGTTGTAGGGGCGGGAAAAACGATCAACAACCCGGGCTGGATTCACACTAATGAACATGAATTGAATTTGCTGAAACCGGAAGATTGGGAAGCGCGATTTGCTGAAGAATCGATTACGGCCATTTTGGCGGAACATGTGTGGGAGCATCTGACTTTTGAAGAAGGAGTGAGGGCTGCCCGTATTTGCCGCCGTTTTTTATTGCCGGGAGGATGGATTCGCTGTGCCGTGCCGGACGGGTATTTTCAAAACAAAGAATATCAGCAACTCGTCAAAGCGGGGAGAGCGGGAAATGCGGATAACCCGGCTGCTTCGCATAAAATCGTCTACAATTATCAATCGTTCACCCGGATGTTTGAGGAAGCCGGTTTTTTGGTGAAGCTGCTTGAATACTGCGATGAAAACGGTCATTTTCATTATGTGGACTGGGATCCCCTCGATGGTTTTATCTACCGCTCCCGCCGCTTTGATCACCGCAATCAGTCGGGTGAGCTGAAAAGTGTTTCCCTGATCGTCGATGCGGTAAAGCCGTTTTGAACCGCTGATTGCAGGCAACCCTTACCTTTGAATTCCACGATATCTGCCCGGCTTTTCCGAAACGATGGCCGGGTTGCTCTCCGCTCTTTTGAATCCCTGATTTTCCCTTTTTTAAGACCGATCTTGTGAAACAAGGCGAATTTCGCTATGATTTTTGGATGTGCGGTATTGTCTGTCCGCGCCTGCTTTTGATAGCATGGGTTTAGTCCGGATCCTGAGCGAAACGCTTTTCAGATAGAGAAGAGGTGCGTTCTTTTGCAGAAAGAACGATTGACGGAAGATCCGAAACTTCCGATGGTCGAAGTATTTCAAACAGTGGAAGGAGAAGGGACGAAAGCGGGGTATCCGACCACGTTCGTACGGGTGTACAATTGCAATCTGCGCTGTACGTGGTGTGATACACCCTACAGTTATGCCCCCGCTAAACCGGAGTACTTTGCCACGGTATCAGAAATTGTCGGGCAGGTGAGGGAATACGGCAATCGGCACATCTGCCTGACCGGGGGTGAGCCGCTGATGCACGGGAATAAGTCCCTTCTTTTGATGGCGGCCCTTGCCGGAATCGAAGAGGTGGATGACGTGCATGTGGAAACCAACGGCGCCATCCACCTCGGGCCTTTTGATGAATGGCGCAAAAACAACGGAAAAATCGGGCAAAAGGTCCGGTTTATTTTGGATTACAAACTGCCGGCCAGCGGAGAAAACGACAAGATGATTGAAGAGAATTTTGCCTTTTTGCGTGACACGGATGAGGTGAAGTTTGTGATCGCTGATGAGGAAGATTTTTGCCTGGCGGCGTCCGTGGTAAAGGAAAAAATGAAGAAGGGCGTCCCGCTGTTCAGCCCGGTCTGGGAAACGATGAAACCGGACCGTCTGGTGGATCTGATCCTCGAACAGCGATTGACTAAGGTCAAACTCAATTTGCAGATTCACAAAATCATTTGGGACCCCGATGCGCGGGGCGTTTAAGGGGGAGAAAACGCATGAGCAATCGAGCGGTTGTCGTATTGAGCGGCGGTTTGGACAGTACCACGTGCATGGGGATTGCCAAAGAGGCAGGCTATGAATTGTATCCCATCACTTTTTATTACCAGCAGCGGCATGACAAAGAAGTGGAGCATGCCAAAAAAGTGGCGGCTTTCTATGGAGTGGAACAACGGCATAAAATCGTGAACGTTTCCTTTTTGGGGGATATTGGCGGCAGTGCCCTGACCGACGAGGCGATCGAGGTGCAAACAGGCGGAGTGCAGGATGGGATTCCCGACACCTATGTGCCGGCGCGAAATTTGATTTTCTTGTCACTGGCGACCGCTTATGCCGAAGTGATCGGGGCGGAAAAGATTTATACAGGAGTGACTGCGGTTGATTACAGCGGTTATCCGGACTGTCGGCCCGAGTTTATCGCTGCGATGACGGAGACGATTAATCTTGCGACCAAAATGGGGGTTACATCGGAGGGAAAATTGAGCATTGAGACACCGCTCATTCATTGGTCCAAAGCGGAAATCATCAGGCGCGGCTTGGAACTCGGCGTACCGTATGAACTGACCACTTCCTGCTACCTCGGCGGGGAAGAAGCCTGCGGGGAATGCGACAGCTGCCTGCTCAGGCTCAAGGGTTTTGCGGAAAACAACGCAACTGATCCGATCCCCTATAAAAAAATTCCCTCACAATTCAGGTGATGAACGATGCGCGGCAAGTATACACTCGTCAAGCATTTCTGGATTTCCTGTGCCCATAGCGTCCCGGGTGCGGGCAAGTGCGAACGGATTCACGGTCATAACTACAAAGTGACTTTTTGCGTGGAGGGGCAGGAACTGGACGAGCAGCATATGTTGATTGATTTCCGTCAGGTAAAGCATGCATTGGAAAAAAAATATGACCATTATCTGCTTAACCAGTTTCCCGAATTCGATCCCGAGCAAGGAGGGGCTGCCCCCACTACGGAAAAAGTGGCTGAAGTCTTTTTCTCGATCATCGATGGCCTTTGCCGGCAAAAGAAAAACCAGCCGCTGGTCAAATGGGTCGAAGTGCAGGAAACGAATGAAGCCTATGCGCGTTTTGAGCGTTTATAATCATGTGTGGAGGAAAGAACATGAACGAGCAAAAGAAGGAAGACTTGAATCTGCATTTGCTTGGCAGCAAGACGGACTATGAATTTGAATATAATCCCGGTTTGCTCGAAGCGTTTGATAACCGTCATCCGGACCTCGACTACTTTGTCAAGTTTAATTGCCCGGAATTTACCAGCCTTTGTCCGATTACCAACCAGCCCGATTTTGCTACAATCTATATCAGTTATGTTCCGGATCAAAAGCTGGTGGAGAGCAAGTCGCTCAAGCTTTATCTCTTCAGCTTCCGCAATCACGGGGACTTTCATGAAAACTGTGTGGTTGTCATCATGAAAGACTTGATTAAAAAATTGGATCCCAAATATATCGAAGTCTGGGGAAAATTTCTCCCGCGCGGCGGGATCAGCATTGATCCTTATGTCAATTATGGAAAACCAGGGACAAAATGGGAGAAAATTGCGCAGGAGCGCTTGGCCAAGCACGACCTCTACCCGGAGCGGGTGGATAACCGGTAAGGAATATACAGCTGGCGAGCGGGTGTACCTCTGATCGACCATTTGAAACGCTGGGAACGAAGGGGTGCACCCGTTTTCACAAAAAAACCTTAACGAATTTGTTTTTCAAATGAGAACCAGAAACATGTAAAACATTTCTGATTATTGTTTGCTGAATTTGATTATTTTTCTTATACTTTGGTTAAGAAAAAACCCTATAAAGTATAGAGGTGTGTTAAATCCATGTCTTCACAAGGCGAGCACTGGCTCCAAAAGAGGTTTGGCACCGAAAAACGGGCCAACACATTTTATGAAAATCAGATGCTTGATCACCTGTCGCCTGCCATGCAGGATTTTCTCCTGAAACAGGAAATGATGTTTCTTGCCACAAGCGACCGCCAGGGGAATTGCGATATGTCCTTTCGTGCCGGTAAACCAGGGTTTATACATATAATAAATAAAAAAAACGTGATATACCCGGAGTATCGTGGAAATGGTGTATTGGCAAGCCTTGGGAACATGTTGGAAAATCCGCATATCGGAATGTTGTTTATCGATTTTTTTACCCACAGAATCGGTCTGCATATCAACGGGACAGCGGGAATCATTGAAGATGAAGCACTGACGCGATGCATTCCGAGACCGATTGCGCTTCATCTGCAGCAGACAGTGGAAAAACAGGTGGAGGCTTGGGTTTTGGTGAAAATTGACGAAGCTTATATTCATTGTTCCAAAAACATTCCCTTGCTGAAAAAGGTGGAACCGGCTGTGCAGGCAAATCAAATGTCCACGGCCAGCGGGGACTTTTTTGGGACAAAGATGTACAAGCAGCAAATGACGTGACAAAGGCCTCAAGCATGATTGGTAGACTCTTGCTTTGAAAATGGGATAAAATAGATGCGAAGGAGGGATGACAGTGTCCATGAACTTTTATGTCCAACAAATGCAAGCTATGGTTCAACATATGCGTGATGAGTTGACCAACGTCGGATTTAAGGAATTGCGCACACCCGAAGAGGTGGATGCAGCCTTGACCGGCGAAGGCGCAAAAGGAACGGCCCTGGTGGTGGTCAACTCCGTTTGCGGATGCGCAGCCGGCCTGGCCCGCCCCGCAGCTGCCTTTTCGCTGAAACACGATAAAGTGCCGGATCATTTATATACCGTTTTTGCCGGGCAAGACCGGGAAGCAACCGCCCGGGCACGCGAGTATTTTGAAGGTCAACCGCCTTCTTCCCCGTCTTTTGCTCTTTTAAAAGACGGCAAGTTGGTGCATATGATTCACCGTCATGAAATCGAGAATGTGCCGCTGGAAGAGATCGCTGCCAACCTGACGGCTGCTTATGACCGGTATTGTGACTAATTGCAGAATGACGGCCCTTGAACTCCCTCCCAATTCTGAGGGAGTTTTTTCTGTGAAATAGCGGCGGGGGATGCCACGCCCCTCCCGATTGTGTCCAGCTTTCATCCCTGTTTTTCTGCCGGTGAGAAGGTGTCATTTCTTTGGCTGATGAGCGGCAAGGGTGCATTTCTCTTCATCGATTGATTACAATGGTAGAGAGAGGAGAGATGGCGGGGAATGGAAATCATCGCTGGTTTGTTGCTGGTGTTTTTCATTGGAATGAGCATCGTGGTCAATGTTCTCTATCGGTTGGCCAAGAGAAAGAAACACCGGCTTTTATACGTTTTGCCCGATCTTGGCATGCAGGATCATGGCGAAGAGTTTCGGGGAAACTTCCGGGCATTGTTGCGCCACTTGGAACAATCGCTTTCCGAACGCTATGTGGAACGGGTTAAGGAACGCGTCATTCGCGAACACCAAATCAGTCTGACTGAATGGGAAAACCGCTGGTTTGAATGGAAACGTTATTTGATCATGGCCGCGCTCCTGAAAAGTGTTCCGATGTTCAGCCGGGAAGTCGATGAAATCTGGCACGAAAAATTGATGTTTACCCGCGAATATGAGGATTTTTGCAGACGTTACCTTAAAACGGCATTGCACCATGCCCCGAACAAAACGGATGCGCCTTTTAATCCGCAAGAACGCGCGTGGTTCGATCTCGTGTATGTCCTGCTGTTCAAACCGACCCGGTACAGTTTGCAAACCTGGGGACCTTTCTTGCGACACCCGTTATCCAGGGAATTCCTCGAAGAATTCAAAAAGGAAGACGAGGATCGGTTGGCAGAGAAATATTTCAACACTCGGGCGCAAAATGATCTTCCCGGAGCTGGAGTGCTTGTTCGCCATTTGATTCAATACATAAAAAAACTGCTGAGAGAAGTTGAACATCACGCTTTCCGATTTGGCACGGATGTTGATTCATTTCGGAAGAACGCCGCGTTTCAGCCGCAAAACAAAGATTTGGCTCTTTCAATGGTTAAGGGTGTCATCTTTTTGTCCAGTTATTTTCCGGAAAGTTTTCGCCAGCGTTATCAGGAGTTGTTTGGCAAAGATCCGGGGTCGGAGGATGAGCTTGGATGTTTTGCCGCTTCAGGCAGTGACGTGGAAACAGCGGACGGAAAAAAGGAGTTTTTGGATTAGCAACCATCCGCAGGGGGCCGAAGCCTCTGCGGATGATTTTTATGTAGATCACTCTGTGCCAAAGAAAGTTTGCAGGGCACGGGGCAGGTCCCGTTGCCAGAAGCCCCAGGTGTGGTCTCCCTCATCTTCAATGTAGTGAACTTGCGCGTTTTTTTCCTTCAGGCTGCGATAAATTTCGCGATTGCGTGCAACGAGATCGAACGTGCCCAGATGCGTGGGAACGGCCGTTTCCGATGTTCCGACCGATTGATACAGTTTAAGGCGGGAGAGCGAAGGCTGACGCAGGATTTGCTCAGTCGTCGCTTCCATGAACGCGCCGGATTGGGAGAGCACTTGGTCACATACCTCGGGATAAGTCAAGGCGATATGCAGGGAGACTGTTCCGCCGAGGGAGGAACCGCCGATCACGAGATCCTCTTTTTTCCGGCTGGCGGGATACTTTGTGCGAATCAAAGGGAGAAGTTCTTCGACGATCATGTTCATGTGAAGCGGCTGACGCTGGCCGATGGGTGAGTATTCCGACGTGCGTTTTTCCTTTTGCACGGGTACGGCCGCCATCATGAACGGTATGATTTTTTTCTGCTCCATCATGCGGGTGGCCTGGGTTACTATCCGGCCAAGATTAAAGTAATCCGGCCCGTCATGCAATACGAGCAGAGGATATTCTCCGTTTTTCTCTTCGTCGTCGGGAAGATAAACCAAAATTTCTTTTGTTTCACCCAGATGCTTGCTGTTCAATTCTTCTCTTTTGATGATCCTTTTCAATGTGATTGGCTCCTTTTCCCTTGGTGTAAGACGATTGTACCCATACTATACCTTATTTTTGCTTTATTTACCTGTTGATTATTTATATCACTTTCTTGTATATTTATACTGTTGGTATTGATAGTTTAAAGGTATTTGTGTTCAGGACTCAATAAAATATACAAGAAATCTGTCATTTCTAACGAGTGCGGAAAAATATTGCTTTGCGTTTTTTTAAAAAAATTATAAAATCGAGTTAGAGGGAAATGGCTATAAAAAAAGGGGAGGTCGTCTGTTGAATACGAGTCAAGAGCAGCAAGGACAGCTGAAACAATCGATGAAGAGCCGCCACTTGTTCATGATTGCCCTCGGTGGAGTGATCGGAACGGGCTTCTTCCTCAGTACAGGCTTCACGATCGGACAGGCGGGGCCGTTAGGTGCGGTATTATCTTATATAATCGGCGGAATCTGCATGTACCTGATCATGTTGTGCCTGGGTGAATTATCTGTGGCGATGCCTTCTGCAGGATCGTTCCAGGATTATACCACCAAATTCATCGGGCCGGCCACCGGTTTTGCCGTCGGATGGATGTATTGGCTGGGCTGGGCCGTGACAGTGGCGCTGGAACTCACGTCGATCGGGTTGACCATGAAGCACTGGTTTCCCCATGTCTCGATTTGGGTATGGTGCTTAATCTTTGGAGTCGTGTTATTTGTTGTAAACGCTTTCTCGGCCAAGGGATTTGCGGAGACCGAGTTCTGGTTTGCCAGCATCAAAGTGATTACCATCATTTTGTTCATTATTTTGGGCGGGGCTGCCATGTTTGGATTCATCCACCTGAAGGGTGGAGAAGCGGCTCCCTACTTGAGCCACTTTACTCAGGACGGGTTGTTCCCCAATGGGTTTATCAATGTGCTGGTTACGATGGTGGCCGTCAATTTTTCCTTTCAGGGGACGGAATTGATTGGGATTGCCTCCGGGGAAAGTGAAAACCCGCAAAAAACGATCCCGCGCGCCATCCGGCAAACGGTGTGGAGAACGATTTTGTTTTTTGGACTGGCTGTTTTTGTTTTATGCGGATTATTGCCGTGGAAACAGGCTGGGGTCATGGAGAGCCCGTTTGTGACTGTACTTGATAAAATCGGCATTCCATATGCTGCGGATATCATGAATTTTGTCATCTTGACGGCACTGTTATCCGTGGCGAACTCGGGCTTGTACGCAACGACGCGGATGCTGTACGCCTTGTCCAAAAACGGTATGGCCAGTCCGGTGTTCGGCAGGCTGACCAAACGGGGTGTTCCGTTTAACGCTTTGATTTTGAGTATGGCAATTGCTTGCCTTTCCCTCCTGTCTTACAAATTTGCTGAGGATACTGTCTATATGGTGCTTCTTTCCATCGCGGGAATGACGGCGATTCTGGCATGGATGTCCATTGCTGCATCGCAGTTTTTCTTCCGGCGCCGTTACCTGGCCGAAGGCGGAAAATTGGAAGCACTCCATTTTAAAACGCCGCTTTATCCGGTTGTGCCGATTCTTGCCTTTCTCATTAACCTGATCGCTTTGATCAGCCTGTGGTTTGATCCGACGCAGCGGCCGGCGATCGAATACGGCATTCCGGCATTTATTCTTTGTTATATCCTGTATTTCCTCTTTTTCCGCAAAAAGAGCGAGGCCGCGAGATTGAAAATGGAAACGAAATAAAGATGTGCGGGCTTCCATGTGTTGAGCATGGGAGCTTTTTTTCTGTGAAAGTGTGTATTTTATATCTGAAATATGCAAAGTTTTGACCCAATAATCATAATAGATTTAAAATATAGAGGGATGATTTTATTCAGAAATGGAGTGATCTTTCGATGCACAAGCCAGTATGGTTTCCAAAACAAGAGCAAATGGAACAGACACGCTTGTATCGATTTATGAAACGGCTGGGGTTTCGGGACTATGACCGGTTTTATGAACAATCAATCAAGAATATCGCCTGGTTTTGGGATGAAGTTGTGAATGATCTGGGCTTGCGATGGATGATGCCGTACCGGCAAGTGTTGGATATGTCCGATGGCATCGCCTGGACCCGCTGGTTTGTCGATGGAAAGATCAACATTTCCGATAACTGCCTGGACCGGTTTGTCGAAGAACCCGCTGCCCGGCATCGCCTGGCCCTCATCTGGGAGGGAGATGACGGGACGACGAAAAAATACACCTACCGCGACCTGTGGCTGGAAGTGAACCGGCTGGCATGCGGATTGAAGAAATTGGGGGTGGCTGCGGGGGACTGCGTCGCTATCTACATGCCGATGATTGCCGAAAATGTGATAGCCATGCTGGCGGTTGCCCGGATAGGCGCTATTTTTACTCCCTGTTTTTCCGGATACGGAGCTGAAGCGGTGGCGACCCGGATTCAGGGCTGTCAGGCGAAATGGCTGATCACGGCTGATGGCTATTTGCGCCGGGGAAAAGTGGTTGCGATGAAAGAGGAGGCGGATCGGGCTGCAGATTTGTCGCCGAGTGTGGAGAAAGTGGTTGTGGTCAGCCGGCTGGGAAGAGATTGTCCGTGGAACCCGGACCGGGATGTGAAGTGGGATCAATTGACTGCAGAAATGAAAACGCTTTCTCCTGCGGTGACGGACGCGAATGACCCGTTTATGATTATCTATACCTCCGGAACAACCGGCAAACCGAAAGGAACGGTCCATGTACACAGCGGATTTCCGCTCAAAGCGGCCTTTGATGCGGGTTATGCCTTCGATGTGGGACTGGGGGACATTCTGTTCTGGGTGACCGATATGGGTTGGATGATGGGGCCGTGGATGGTTTTTGGCACTCTGCTGTTGGGAAGCACCATGCTCGTATTTGAAGGTACGCCGGATTATCCGACTCCGGGACGTCTCTGGGAATTGACGGAAAAACACGGCGTTACCCATCTGGGCATTTCTCCCACGCTGATTCGTGCGCTCATGAAACATGGCACATCGTGGTTCAGCCAGCGGGATTTAAGCAGTCTGCGCGTGTTCGGTTCGACGGGGGAACCCTGGAACCCGGAGCCTTGGCACTGGCTGTTTGAACAAGTGGGAGGAAAGCGGGTTCCCATTTTCAACTACTCAGGCGGAACCGAAATCTCTGGCGGAATTTTGGGCAACCATTTCTTCAAGCCGATCGTTCCCTGCGGTTTTGCCGGACCGCTGCCCGGAATGGACGCCGAGGTGTTTGATGATCAGGGAAAAACGGTTCGGGGCGAGGTGGGCGAATTGGTGTTGCGGCAGCCGTGGGTAGGCATGACCAGCGGATTTTGGCAGGATGCCAGACGCTATGAGGATACCTATTGGTCGCGCTGGCCCAAAACGTGGCTGCACGGGGACTGGGTCATTGTCGATGAGGGGGGGCAGTGGTTCATCACCGGCCGTTCCGATGATACATTGAAAATCGCCGGAAAACGTTTGGGACCGGCGGAGATGGAATCGGTTCTGGTCGATCATCCGTCCGTGATTGAAGCGGCAACGATCGGGGTTCCGGATGCCGACAAAGGGGAAAGCGCCGTCTGTTTCGTTGTCGTACGCGGCGACGGGGAGGAAGTTCAGTCGCTGACAGAAGAGCTGGTCCGATTCGTCGGAGAGCGGATGGGAAAAGCATTAAAACCGAAACGGGTGCATATCGTGGACGAACTGCCGAAAACGCGTAACGGCAAAATCTTGCGCCGGGTCATTCGTGCCGCCTATCTGGGGGAGAATGCAGGGGATCTTTCATCGCTGGAGAATGCACACGCAGTTGAAAAAATTCGCCGGTTGGCCGGTGTGTGACGGACGGGGGAGAAGGAAGAGGAGGCATCCGCCCGGGGTGATCCTCTTCCTGTTTTGTTTCTGCAAATCATGCAAGTCGACACCTTGCTTTAATTTATACTATTTTTTAAAATAAATTATCTTCAAAAGACGGGGTGCGGGGAACATGGTAAAATGTTGATGGCCTGTGGGGACAAAAACAAGGTTGGCGATGCGAATAAATACATAGGGAGAGGTGTCGGTATTGCATGTTTCGGGGAACAGATTTGGAAATGCGCGTGTTACAGGTGCAAGAAACGCACTCTCCTGAACAGAGAGACGAACTATTGCGTGAACTTGAACCGCACGTGCGCAGAATTGCATCACGGATCTGCAGAAGGGTTGTTACACCTCATGATGATGAATACATGATTGCTTATCGGGCGATCGATGAAGCGATCGGGAGATATAATCCCGAACATCGTGCCACCTTTTTATCATTTGCCTACAAGGTCATCCAGCGCCGGCTGGTAGACTATTTCAGGCAGGAAGGCAGGCATCAACGCTCGGTTCCCCTCTCTGCGCCGGGTGCACGTGAAGAAGAGACGCATAATCAAGAGTTAGTCGCTTTGTCGTTTGAAAGACACAAAAAAGAAGAGACAGACCGATTGCGCCGTTTGGAGATTGAAATTTTTATCCGTTCTTTGGAAAAATACGGAATCACGTTGGAGGAATTGACGAAAAAGAGTCCGAAACATCGGGATACACGGGAAAGTTTGTTGCAAGTTGCCAAAATGTTAGTATCGGACAAAAACTTAATGCAAAAGTTTTTATCCCAGAAAAAGACAGAGAAAGATCTGGCAAAAACACTCGGTTTGCACAGACGAACGCTTAACAGACATCGAAACTACCTTATCGCCCTCACCATTGTTGTGGTCGAAGATCTTACCCTGATCCGCAGTTACATTGGGTTATAGGGGAAGAAGGGAGGTTGGACTGATGCGAAAAGGGATCATTATGGAGGTTCAGGCGAAGCACTGGATCATTTTAACCACCGATGGTGAATTTGTTAAAGTTCCAAAAACCAATGATCTTTCCCAGGTTGGAGAAGAAATTTCCGTTCAGACATCACCCGTGAGAAAGCAGAAGCGCGCTGCATGGATTGCGGCCATTTCTGCTGCGGCTGCGGCGATGCTCGGAACTTTTTTTATTCTGTCCTCGGCGGCACCCGACAAAGCCTATGCCCAAACCTATGTGTATCTTGATGTAAATCCGAGTGTTGCCATCGCTTTAAATAAAGATAGAAAAGTGGTCAAGGTTGAACCGCTGAACAAGTCGGCGGAAAAGCTGCTGAAGCAGGCTGATTTCCATGGGGAAAGCGTCGACGATTTTGCTGTTCAGTTTTTGGAAGCAGCGCGAAGAAACGGATATCTGCACAATCAAGACCAAGTGGTGCTGTCAGGGATTAAAGAGGAGAAAGAGAGCGTCTCCACGATCAATTCCTTGAAAAAGGTGATCAGTGAGGAGAGCGAAGACCGACATCTCGGTTTGCATGTGCACACTTTGGCCATGCCCAAAAAAGTGCAGACAAAAGCGGCGAAGAAAGGTTTGTCGCCGGCGAAATACGCTGTCTGGGTGCTCGCGAAGAAAGAAGGAAAAGAGCTTCCGCTGGAAGAGGTCAATGATACGCCGATCGAAGCTTTGGCCAATGATATCAAACCGGTATCCGAATTGTTGAAAAAGCCTTCTGCTACGGATTGGAATTCGATTATCGATGACGGTTCGGAAACGGATGGGCAAACCCCGCCAAAAGACCAGCCCACGGAAGAACCGGCGGATTCCAATCAGAAATTGAATGGATCGGGAAATCAGACACCCACCGATAACGAAAGTCAGCAGAATACTCCCGATCAGACCAATCAGCCGACTAAAGCCAATCCGGGAACTGACACTTCCACATCAAACAACCCGGGTTCTGCTACGACCAATGTGGAAGGCAACACCCAAACCGACACGGGAACTTCAACTGGGTCAATGACGCAGAGTCCATCAGGTTCCCAGTAGAGATAAACGGTCACAGCGATACCGACAACCTTTTTGTGACGCTCGCTTGTTTGTTGCAAGCTGACACCTCCCGAAACAGCTTTCAACAGTAATGAGAGGAGCCATGGGATGAAAGGAATCGGGATCGTTCGCAAAGTAGACCATTTGGGACGCATCGTTTTACCAAAGGAATTAAGAGATTTGATGAGCATCAATCCCCACGATGGGGTGGAAATTTTTGTGGATAACAATGCGATTGTCCTGAAAAAATATAACCCCAGTTGTATTTTGTGCGGAAGTTCTTACAATCTCTTCTACTTTCGTGACAAGATCATTTGTGAAGAATGCATCTCAGAAACAGCGAAATATGTGTTGGCGAAACAGCCGCAAAAGACCGTTTCACACAAATAAGCGCCTGGAAAAGGGCGCTTTTTCTGTTGAGCGAAGCATGTGGATGCCGGGAATTTCCTGTCTTTACTGCTGTGCTGCTGTACATGAAGGAAATGACAAACAACCGCTTGTTTGGTAAAATAAAATCGTATGATCAGAAAAGAGATTATTTTTATAAAAGATTAAATGTAACCGCTTTCTAACAGAAAAGGAGGAACAAGCCAGATGGACGAGCCGCTGATTCTGGTAGAACGGGAAGGCAGGGTCGGGATTGTCCGCCTCAACAGGCCCCGCGTGTTAAATGCATTAAACACATCGTTGATGAAAGAACTGGCAGACGTGTTGGAAGAAATGGACAGGGATGAGAACATCGGCTGCATCATCCTTACGGGTCAGGGCAAGGCGTTTGCCGCCGGAGCGGATATCAGTGAAATGGCCGATGCTGCTCCTTTCCAATTTGTCGGAAACGCCTATTTCGCCGATTGGCAGCGGGTCCGCCGGGTGGAGAAGCCGCTCATCGCTGCGGTGGCAGGCTATGCTTTAGGCGGCGGAAATGAATTGGCCATGTGCTGTGACATCATTATTGCGGCGGAAACCGCCCGTTTTGGGCAGCCGGAGATTTTGCTTGGGGTGATTCCGGGAGCGGGTGGAACGCAGCGGTTGACTCGTTCGGTCGGCAAGGGGAAGGCAATGGAGATGATCTTGACCGGCGATCCGATTACCGCGGAGGAGGCATTGGACTGGGGCTTGATCAACCGCGTGGTTCCTCCGGAACAATTGGAACCGGAAGCGTTGAGCCTGGCGCAAAAGATTGCGGAAAAGCCGCCGCTGGCGGTTAAAATGGCGAAACAGGCGATTCTAAGGGCGCAGGAAATGTCGCTGGAACAGGGACTTCACTTTGAACAGCTGGCGTTTGGCATGCTGTTTTCCACCGAAGATCAGCGTGAAGGCATGAATGCATTTATAGAAAAAAGAAAAGCGCAATTCAAAGGAAAATAGGAGGGGACGTAATTGAGTGAACGCACGGTTCTTTTGCAGAAAAAAGAGGGGGTCGGAATTCTTACGCTAAACCGGCCACAGCTGTATAATGCGATCAATAACCAGCTCAGCCGTGAGCTTCTGGAAAAATTGACAAAGGTAAAAGAAGACAGGGAAATCCGCGCTGTCATTTTGACCGGATCAGGGAAAGCGTTTTGTTCTGGACAAGACTTAAACGACCGTTCCGCCATGCAAAAAAAAGGAGAGCTGATTTCACTCGGTGACAGCGTGCGCAGCCGTTATAATCCTCTGATCAAAACGATGGTCGGGATGGAAAAGCCGATCATTGCGGCTGTCAACGGCGTGGCGGCCGGAGCCGGAGCAAGCCTCGCTTTGGCCTGCGATTTTCGTTTGATCACGCCGAAAACAAAGTTTGTCGAAGCGTTCGTCAGGATCGGACTGGTTCCGGACAGCGGCTCGAGCTACTTTTTGCCGCGGCTGGTCGGGCTGGGAAGGGCGCTGGAAATTGCGATGACGGGACGGGATGTCGAAGCGGAAGAAGCCGTAGCGATCGGACTGGCGAACCGCTTGGTTTCCGAAGATCAGTTGATGGACGAAGCTTTTGCCTTTGCGCGCAAGCTGGCGGAGGGGCCGACGGTGGCGATCGGATTGACCAAACAGGCGATTTACAAGGGGATGGAAGGAAGTCTGGAAGAGGCTCTGGAATCGGAAGCCGTTCTGCAGGAGAGAGCGGGGCAGACACGGGACTTTCTCGAAGGGGTACAAGCTTTTGCAGAAAAGAGGAAACCTTCGTTCAAAGGGGAATAAACGCACACCCCTTCGTTTGGGTCATATGATGAAGCAGGTTGGAGATTTTCAGGCTTGTCTGATCGCTTCAAGCTGGAAAAATGGGGATGAGAGATATGGGAAGCATGAAAATCGATCAGGGAAAAAATCAAGAGCGTGAAGATCAGGCGATGATGCGCGATATTTTTGATCTCATGGATCAGCACGGACACGAGCAGGTAGTATTTTGCCGCCACCGGCCGACCGGATTAAAGGCGATCATTGCCATCCATAACACGACACTGGGCCCGGCGCTGGGCGGTTGTCGCATGATCCCGTATTCCTCCACGGATGAAGCGCTTGAGGATGTGTTGCGCTTGTCCAAAGGGATGACGTATAAATGCGGTTTGGCGGATGCCGATTTTGGCGGGGGGAAAATGGTGATCATCGGGGACCCCCGGACTGATAAGACCCCCGAATTGTTCCGGGCGGTGGGCCGTTTTGTCGAAGGATTGAACGGGCGCTTTTTGACGGGAACGGACATGGGGACTTATGCGGAGGACTTTGTTCATGCCGCCAAAGAATCGAAGGCGATTGTCGGTCTGCCAAAAGAACACGGCGGCAGCGGGGATACCTCGATTCCTACGGCGTTCGGTGTTTTGCAGGGAATGAAGGCGACGGCGAAGTACCTTTGGGGATCACCTGAGCTGCGCGGGCGCAAAGTGGCGGTCCAAGGAGTGGGAAAAGTGGGATACCGCCTGGTTGAACTGCTCGTTGCCGAGGGGGCAAGGGTGGTGATCGCGGATATCAACGAGGAGCGTTGCATGGAATTGGCAGAAAAGTACGGAGATAATGTGGAATTGACCGGAGTGGATACAATCCATCGCGTGGAGTGTGACATTTTCGCCCCCTGCGCCCGCGGTGGTGTGGTGAACGATGAAACGATCGACCAGCTTCGCTGCCTGGCGATTGTCGGTTCTGCCAACAACCAGCTCGAAGAAACGCGTCATGGCGATTACCTGCATGAAAAAGGAATTCTCTATGCCCCTGATTATCTTGTCAATGCGGGCGGATTGATTCAGGTAGCCGATGAAGTGGAGGGTTACGAAGAGAAACGGGTTCTGGCCAAGACGAAAGCGATTTATGACATGTTGTTAGCCATTTATGAACGTTCGCATGCCGAGAATATTGCCACGAGCAGGGCAGCCGATCAACTGGTGATGGAGCGCATCGAGAAAGTGGCGGATCTTCGCCGGATTCTGCTCGGTTTTCATTTGTCGGAAAGAGGGAGGTAGGGTTTGTGCTTACTGACCAGCGTCAAGAAAATCTCGTTCAATATCTCCTGCCGGACGGCACGCTGTCGGGACGGGGGATGGAGATATGGACACGGCTGAACCGGGAGACGAAACTTCGATTTTACCGCGAGATGACGCTCGTCCGCATGTTTGACCGCCGGGCGATTTTGTTGCAGAGGCAGGGGAGGATCGGCACCTATGCGCCGCTGGAAGGCCAGGAGGCGGCACAGATCGGCAGTGCGATGGCGCTGAAGGAGGAAGACTGGATTTTCCCCAGTTATCGTGAACACGGGGTAGCGATGATCGCCGGAATGCCGATCGCCAATATTCTGCTTTATTGGATGGGACGGGTGGAGGGATGCAAGCCGCCCGAAGGGGTTCGCTTGCTTCCGCCTTCCGTTCCCATCGCCACTCAGATTCCGCATGCGGTCGGGGCGGCTTGGGCGGCAAAACTGCGCAGAGAATCGTCGGTTGCTGTTGCCTATTTTGGAGATGGAGCCACCTCGGAGGGCGATTTTCATGAAGCATGCAACTTCGCAGGCGTTTTTCGCGTGCCGGTGATTCTCTTCTGCCAGAATAACGGCTACGCCATCAGTGTTCCTTTTTCGCGCCAATCCGCGTCGGAAACGGTGGCGGAACGGGCCGCTGCCTATGGGTTTCCGGGAGTCCGCGTTGACGGCAATGATGTGCTTGCCGTTTATGATGTGATGACGGAAGCGGTGAAACGGGCCCGGTCAGGTCAAGGGCCGACCTTGATTGAAGCGGTAACCTATCGCAAAGGTTCCCATACCACAGCCGATGATGCGAAACGCTACCGTCCCGATGCAGAAGTGGCAGAGTGGGTGCAAAAGAAAGACCCGCTCAAGCGCTACATTCACTTGTTACGAGCGGAAGGCCTTCTAAATGAAGCAGAGGAAAAAGAGTGGGAACAGGAGTGCAAGCGGCGAATCGATGAGGCGATCCGGGAAGCGGAAAGCCGTCCTCCCGCCCCGCCCACCCATCTGTTCGCACATGTGTATGCGCAGCTTTCTCCCAATGAAAGGCGGCAACAAAAGCAATTGGAACAGGATAAGGGGGGAGTAGGATGACGAAGATGACCATCGTGCAGGCGATCTGTGACGGAATGCGCGTCGCCTTGAAGACCGACCCCAGTGTAATCGTTCTCGGGGAAGATGTGGGCAAAAACGGAGGGGTATTTCGGGCGACGGACGGATTGTGGGAAGAGTTCGGCGATGAGCGCGTGATTGATACGCCTCTCGCGGAAGCGGGGATTGTCGGAACGTCGATCGGCCTGGCGGTCAACGGGTTTCGACCGGTGGCGGAAATTCAGTTTATGGGTTTTATCTATCCCGCTTTTGAACAAATCGTCACGCATGCCGCCCGCCTGCGCACCCGGACACAGGGAGTGTTTCCCGCCTCGCTGGTCATCCGGGCCCCTTACGGAGGCGGAATTCGCGCTCCCGAACTGCATTGCGATTCGACAGAAAGCTTGTTTGTGCATATTCCCGGTCTGAAAGTCGTCGTGCCTTCCACCCCGTCCGACGCGAAAGGGCTGTTGCTCGCAGCGATCAAAGATCCGGATCCGGTCATTTTCCTGGAGCCGATGCGAATTTATCGCTCCGTCAAAGAAGAGGTCCCCGAGGGCTGGTTCGAAGTGCCGCTTGGAAAAGCGCGACGGGTGAGAGAAGGGGATGATCTCAGCGTATTTGCTTGGGGGGCGATGGTGCCGATTGCGGAAAAAGCGGCCCGGGAGTGGGAGCAAAAAGGGGTCAGCTGTGACGTTATCGATTTGCGCACGCTCTATCCGCTGGATGAAGAGACGATCATCGAATCGATCAAAAAGACCGGCAGAGCCGTCATCGTTCATGAGGCTCCGAAAACGGCGGGCCTTGGCGCCGAACTGATTGCCCTGATCCAAGAACACGCCTTTTTGTATTTGGAGGCTCCGATCGCCCGCGTGACCGGATATGATGCTCCGGTTCCGATGTTTGCTTTGGAAGACCATTTTCTTCCCGGAGTGGAGCGCGTTTCACAAGCGATCGGTCAGGTTGCATCATTTTAAGAAAGCGAGGAGGGAAATGGGATGTCAGTGGCATTTCGCTTGCCGGATATCGGTGAAGGCGTGGCAGAAGCGGAAGTGGTGCGCTGGTTGGTGGCGGAAGGAGAAGAGGTGGAAGAAAATCAGCCTGTGATTGAAGTGCAGACTGATAAGGCTGTGGTCGAACTGCCTGCCCCCGCGGCCGGACGCATTGCCAGCCTTTGCTGGAAAATCGGGGATGTGGTTCCGGTGGGAGAAGTATTATACAGGCTCGCAGGTCAGGAGGAAGAGAAACCGGATCCGCCTCCAACACCGGGAGCTTCCGGCGGGGACGAAAAGAATCTGCGGGAGGCGACAGGAGCAAAGAAGCGGAAAAGGGTGTTGGCCGCGCCGTCCACCCGCCGTCTGGCACGGGATTTGGGAGTTGATTTGCTGCAAGTGGAGGGGACAGGCGTTCACGGCAGGGTGACTGATGATGATGTGAGGAAGGCAGCCCGATCGAATCAGTTGTTATCCGCCGGCGAAGACGGGCAAACCGGGATTGTCGATGCCCCTTCGCATGCCCGGGAGTGGGTGGAAGAACCCCTCACCCCCACCCGTCGCAAGATCGCTGACCGGTTGTTGTTTTCGGTGACGCGCAAACCCCACGCGACCCACTTTGATGAGCTGGCCGCTGACGGATTGGTGGAGTGGCGCAAGAACCGGCTTCACGACCCCGAAGGGCCCCGTCTGACCTACATGGCGATTCTGGCCAAACTGGTTGCCGTCACTTTGAAACACCATCCTCATTTCAATGTCCATTTTTTGGAAGATGAACAGAAAGTAAGGCGTTTTTCTTCCGTTTCTCTGGGGATTGCCACCGATACGCCGCGCGGTTTGCTGGTTCCCGTAATCCATCAGGTGGAAAGAAAGAGTATGGAGAGAATCGCTGAGGAATTGGGACAATTGACAGAGTGGGCGAGAGAAGGAAAACTTTTGCCCAAGCATATGAAAGGGAGCACATTTACCATCAGCAACGCCGGTGCGCTTGGCGGCAGCTGGGCTACACCGATTATCAATCCCCCGGAAGTGGCCATCCTGGCTATTCATCCCATTGAACAAAAGCCGGTCGTTCGGGAAGGCGTTCTCACGGCTGGCTGGCAAATGAATGTTTCGCTCAGTTTTGATCATCGCGTCCTGGATGGGGCGGATGCGATTCGCTTTACAAAAACCCTGGGAGAATATGTTTCCGACCCTGGCAGGCTGGTGAAAGAGTTAGTGTGAAAGCCGGTAGAATCAACCGGCTGAGATTGATGACAAACCCCCCCCTTTTCTTCGGAAAAGGAATGGGGTTTTGTATATTTCTAGGATATATACAGATAAAGTAAACCTGATGTGACCTA